>NZ_JBEGHG010000046.1:0-559 GCF_040675865.1 Burkholderia sp. LMU1-1-1.1
GCGCCTGGGCGGCGAGGGCGACGCCGCGCTCGCCGGGCTGGACCTGGCGCGCTGGCGCCCGTGGGTGGTGCTGGCGGCCGGGCCGGCGCCGCGGCGCCTGCTCGAGCACGGCTACGCGCTGGCCCACGAGGACGGCGTCCAGGGCTACTACGTGGCCACCGAGCGCCCCGAGGTGGGCGCGGCGCTGCGCCTGCCGCCGCACCCGGCCGACGCTTTCCAGCTGTGCGAGGACCATCCGTACAGCGCCCCGCTGGCGGGCTGGCGCGCGCGCGTCGACAGCGCCGAGACGGCCGCGCGGGAGGCGCGCACCTGGGCCATGGCCCACGTCGAGGAATGGAAACAGAAGCACCACCTGTCGGCCGAGCACGCGCTGCGCGCCGAGCAGGCCACGGCGGCGCTGGCGCTGATGACGGCGCGCGCGCAGCAGGCCGAGGCCCTGCTCGGGCCGCTGACCGAGCGCGCCGGCGCGGCCGAGGCCATGCGCGACGCCATGACGGCGAGCCTGTCGTGGCGCCTGACCTTGCCGCTGCGCGTGGCCAAGCTGCAGGCGGGGCGCGCG
>NZ_JBEGHG010000047.1:0-539 GCF_040675865.1 Burkholderia sp. LMU1-1-1.1
ACTTATCGACTGTCAATATAAAGAACAGCATTTGGGGCTGTAGCTCAGCTGGTTAGAGCACCGTGTTGATAACGCGGGGGTCGTTGGTTCGAGTCCAACCAGCCCTACCAGTTTTACCCTAGTAGTAGATCCCGGGGGATTAGCTCAGCTGGGAGAGCACCTGCTTTGCAAGCAGGGGGTCGTCGGTTCGATCCCGTCATCCTCCACCAAGAGTTCAAATGTAAGCCACAAGGTTTAGATTTGATCTTTTAGAGATCAAGTGCTGTACGTTCTTTAACAATCTGGAAGAAGTAAGTAAATTTTTATTGATCGCAAACGCCGACAGGCGGGTGCGATGGGTAATGATTGTATGTATCAACAAACGCAACAACGTAGTACTTCTTATTCCTATAAACGCTCCTTGTTTAGTCGCAGGGGCTAACGTTATAGGGACAAGTGAATAAGTGCACATGGTGGATGCCTTGGCGATTACAGGCGATGAAGGACGTAGTAGCTTGCGATAAGCTGCGGGGAGCTAGCAAACAAGCTTTGATCCGCAG
>NZ_JBEGHG010000048.1:0-499 GCF_040675865.1 Burkholderia sp. LMU1-1-1.1
ACGCCACGGCGCAGGCCGCGCCCACCGGACTCGATCTCACCACCGACAGCGGCGTCTCGGCCACGGACAACATCACCAACAGCGCCACGCCCACCATCACCGGCAGCGCGGAGGCCGGCATCACCGTGCAGCTGTATGACGGCGACACCCTGGTCGGCAGCGCCACCAGCGACGCCAGCACCGGGGTCTGGAGCATCGCCAGCGCCGCGCTGGCCGACGGCGCGCACACGCTGACGGCCCGCACCGTCGACCTGGCCGGCAACATCTCGGCGCCGTCGGCGCCGCTGGTGGTGACCATCGACCGCGCCGCGCCGGGCGCCCCGGGCGCCCCGGTGCTCGACGCCGCGTCCGACACGGGCGTGTCCGACGCCGACAAGCTGACCAAGGATGCCACGCCGACCCTCACCGGCAGCGCCGAAGCCGGCGCCACCGTCAAGCTGTACGACGGCGCCACCCTGGTCGGCAGCGGCGTGGCCAACGCCGACGGCGTCTGGACCGT
>NZ_JBEGHG010000049.1:0-378 GCF_040675865.1 Burkholderia sp. LMU1-1-1.1
GCTTGTCGGCGTCGGACACGCCCGTGTCGGACGCGGCGTCGAGCACCGGGGCGCCCGGGGCGCCCGGCGCGGCGCGGTCGATGGTCACCACCAGCGGCGCCGACGGCGCCGAGATGTTGCCGGCCAGATCGACGGTGCGGGCCGTCAGCGTGTGCGCGCCGTCGGCCAGCGCGGCGCTGGCGATGCTCCAGACCCCGGTGCTGGCGTCGCTGGTGGCGCTGCCGACCAGGGTGTCGCCGTCATACAGCTGTACGGTGATGCCGGCCTCCGCGCTGCCGGTGATGGTGGGCGTGGCGCTGTTGGTGATGTTGTCCGTGGCCGAGACGCCGCTGTCGGTGGTGAGATCGAGTCCGGTGGGCGCGGCCTGCGCCGTGGCGT
>NZ_JBEGHG010000050.1:0-351 GCF_040675865.1 Burkholderia sp. LMU1-1-1.1
CTGCGGATCAAAGCTTGTTTGCTAGCTCCCCGCAGCTTATCGCAAGCTACTACGTCCTTCATCGCCTGTAATCGCCAAGGCATCCACCATGTGCACTTATTCACTTGTCCCTATAACGTTAGCCCCTTGCGACTAAACAAAGGAGCGGTTATAGAAATAAGAAGTACTACGTTGTTGCGTTTGTTGATACATACAATCATTACCCATCGCACCCACCTGTCGGTGTTTGCGATCAATAAAAATTTACTTACTTCTTCCAGATTGTTAAAGAACGTACAGCACTTGATCTCTAAAAGATCAAATCTAAAGGCTTACCCTTACATTTGAACTCTTGGTGGAGGATGACGGGAT
>NZ_JBEGHG010000051.1:0-347 GCF_040675865.1 Burkholderia sp. LMU1-1-1.1
TCTCGTCCCACTCCCTTGAATTACGCGCCCGGATTTGCCTAAGCGCCTTCTATGAAGCAGCAACCAACTATTCCAACAGTTGGACAACCTTCCGCGATCCGTCCCCCCATCGCATCATACGACGGTGCAGGAATATTAACCTGCTTCCCATCAGCTACGCATCTCTGCCTCGCCTTAGGGGCCGACTCACCCTGCTCCGATGAACGTTGAACAGGAAACCTTGGGCTTACGGCGTGGGGGCTTTTCACCCCCATTATCGCTACTCATGTCAGCATTCGCACTTCTGATACCTCCAGCATCCTTTACAAGACACCTTCGCAGGCTTACAGAACGCTCTCCTACCATAT
>NZ_JBEGHG010000052.1:0-337 GCF_040675865.1 Burkholderia sp. LMU1-1-1.1
GCCGGGCCGACGTTGCCGGCGGCGTCGGTGGCGGTGGCGGTGAGGTTGTGGACGCCGGCCGCCAGGGTGCCGGTGGTGACGGTCCAGACGCCGTCGGCGTTGGCCACGCCGCTGCCGACCAGGGTGGTGCCGTCGTACAGCTTGACGGTGGCGCCGGCTTCGGCGCTGCCGGTGAGGGTCGGTGTGGCATCCTTGGTCAGCTTGTCGGCATCGGACACGCCCGTGTCGGACGCGGCGTCGAGCACCGGGGCGCCCGGGGCGCCCGGCGCGGCGCGGTCGATGGTCACCACCAGCGGCGCCGACGGCGCCGAGATGTTGCCGGCCAGGTCGACGGTGC
>NZ_JBEGHG010000053.1:0-312 GCF_040675865.1 Burkholderia sp. LMU1-1-1.1
AGGGGCTAACGTTATAGGGACAAGTGAATAAGTGCACATGGTGGATGCCTTGGCGATTACAGGCGATGAAGGACGTAGTAGCTTGCGATAAGCTGCGGGGAGCTAGCAAACAAGCTTTGATCCGCAGATTTCCGAATGGGGAAACCCGGCCTTTTAGGTCATTGCATACTGAATACATAGGTATGCAAAGCGAACGCGGCGAACTGAAACATCTAAGTAGCTGCAGGAAAATAAATCAACCGAGATTCCCAAAGTAGTGGCGAGCGAAATGGGAAGAGCCTGCACGTTTTAGCATGACGCATAACAGAATCC
>NZ_JBEGHG010000054.1:0-297 GCF_040675865.1 Burkholderia sp. LMU1-1-1.1
TGGTTCGAGTCCAACCAGCCCTACCAGTTTTACCCTAGTAGTAAATCTCAGGGGGATTAGCTCAGCTGGGAGAGCACCTGCTTTGCAAGCAGGGGGTCGTCGGTTCGATCCCGTCATCCTCCACCAAAGGTTCACATAAAAGCGCAAACGTAAGCCATTAGAGGTTTAGGTTTGATCTTTTAGAGATCAAGTGCTGTACGTTCTTTAACAATCTGGAAGAAGTAAGTAAATTTTTATTGATCGCAAACGCCGACAGGCGGGTGCGATGGGTAATGATTGTATGTATCAACAAACGCA
>NZ_JBEGHG010000055.1:0-289 GCF_040675865.1 Burkholderia sp. LMU1-1-1.1
CTAGCCTGACGATAACCTACTTTCACACTGGTTGCAGCACTATCATCGGCGCAGAGTTGTTTCACGGTCCTGTTCGGGATGGGAAGGGGTGGGACCAACTTGCTATGGTCATCAGGCATTGACTTGTCTGAGTAGTCGTTCCCTGTTGGGCAACGGCACTCTAATCTGGAAGTAGTAAGTAATTGGGTAATGAAGTTGTATCAACGTTCGCACAACATACTTCTCATTCACCATAACCTGCTAAGGTTATAGGGACAAGCCGTACGGGCAATTAGTATCAGTTAGCTTA
>NZ_JBEGHG010000056.1:0-461225 GCF_040675865.1 Burkholderia sp. LMU1-1-1.1
CGATGGCTCCGGCGCCGGCGAGTCCGGCGGCTGGCATGGCGCCTTCCCCGACGATGGCGGCACCGGCGCCTGTGCCGGCCCCGGCTCCGATGGCCGCGCCGATCGCAGCCCCCGCACCGGCGCCACAGGCCGCAGCGCCTGCCGCGCCGTCGGGACCGATCAGTCCCGCCCGTGCCGCACTGAACGCCGCGCTGGAAGCGGCCCGCGCCGGTTCCAAACCGGGCGCGCGCGCCTACGGCGGTGGTCCCGCGGCGACGGCGCCCGCGTCCGCCGCTTCCGAGCCGGCGGCAGGACAGGCGATGGCCGCTCCACCGGCGCCGTCGCAGCCTCAGGCGCCGAGCGCTCCGGGGGCCTCCGCAAATTTTAATGCCGCGCAGGCCGCCGCACCGTCGCGTCCTGCGCCATGGGAAGATATGCCGCCGGGCGCGCCATCGGGTGGCGACGCCGCCGTGCTGGAAGCGCCGGCGCGCCAGACCGTGCAGCCGGTTCAACAGGCAGCGCCCGCCGCCGCGCCGCAATACGCCGCGCCCGCCGCCCAGCCTGCCCAACAGCAAGCCGACGACGAGGACGATCTGCCGCCGTGGGTCACCGAATTTTCCGACGACAGCGCGGTAGCGCAATCGTCGCCGGCGCCGCAAGGCTACGCGCCGGCCGCGCAAAGCCCATCTTACGCACCGGCGCATAGCCCGTCGCCGGCGCCCGCAGCCAACGCCGCCGGCGATGGCGTGCAGGCCTTCGTCGCGCCGGCCCGCGCCGCGCCGGCCCCCGCCAAGGCGCCGTACGCCTACGTGATCACCCCGGTGCCCGAGCTGGACTGGGATGGCAACTGGCCGGCCGTCGCCGCCGCGCTGCCGTTGCGCGGCGTGGCCCAGCAACTGGCGATGCAGGCCGAGCTTATCGAGTGCGTTTTCGACGGCAACGCCGTGGTCTTCAAGGTCCGCGTGCCGATCGAAACCTGGCGCACGCAGGGCAACGTGGAAAAGCTGACCGTGGCGCTGACCGAACGTTTCGGCCGCGCCGTGCGCGTCGACACCGAGCTGGGCGCCGTCTGGTACACCGCCAGCGCCGAGGCGCAGGCGCACCGCGCGGCCTGCCAGCGGGCCGCCGAAGAGACGATCGCCAACGATCCCTTTGTGAACAGCATGATCCGCGAGTTCGACGCCTGGGTGGTGCCGGGCTCCATCGTGCCGCCGGCGGCCGCCCTCGCGGCGGCGCCGAACTGATCGCATCGTCGATCACATCCTTACCATTTCAAACACGGAGAACTCCATCATGATGAAGAACCAACTGGCAGGCTTGATGAAGCAAGCGCAAGCAATGCAGGACAACATGAAGAAGGCGCAGGAAGCGCTGGCCCTGATCGAGGTCGAAGGCCAGTCCGGCGCCGGCCTGGTCAAGGTCGTCATGAGCTGCAAGAACGACGTCAAGCGCGTGTCGATCGATCCGTCGCTGCTGGCCGACGACAAGGACATGCTGGAAGACCTGGTCGCCGCCGCCTTCAACGACGCCGTGCGCAAGGCCGAGGCGACCTCCGCCGAGAAGCTGGGCGGCCTGACCTCCGGCATGAATCTGCCGGCCGGTTTCAAGATGCCGTTCTAAGGAAGGGCTCGGTCCGGGCATATGTCCAAGTCGCTGGAATTTCTGACGGAAGCGTTGCGCCGTCTGCCCGGCGTCGGCCCCAAGTCGGCGCAACGGATGGCGTTCCACTTGCTGCAGCATGACCGCGAAGGCGCGGACATGCTGTCGCGCGCGTTGCATCAGGCCGTCAGCGCCGTGCACCACTGCGCGCTGTGCAATACCTTCACCGAGGAAGACGTCTGCGACATGTGCACCGACGAGCAGCGCGACCGCCGTCTGCTGTGCGTGGTCGAGACGCCGGCCGACCAGTTGATGATCGAGCAGACGCTGACCTACAAGGGCTTGTACTTTGTCCTGATGGGGCGGCTCTCGCCGCTCGACGGCATCGGGCCGAAGGATATTCACCTGGAAAAGCTGGTGGCGCGCGCCGCCGACGGGCTGGTCGCCGAAGTGGTGCTGGCCACCAATTTCACCAACGAGGGCGAGGCCACCGCGCACTACATCAGCGAGCTGCTGAAGGCGCGCGGGCTGAACGTCAGCCGTCTGGCGCGTGGCGTGCCGGTCGGCGGCGAGCTCGAATACGTCGACGCCGGCACCATCGCCCGCGCGATGCTGGACCGCAGGGCGACATGACAGATCCCAAATCTTCCGGTCCTTTGGCCGGCATTAAAGTGCTGGAGTTGGGCACGCTCATCGCCGGCCCGTTCTGCGCGCGCATGCTGGCCGAGTTCGGCGCCGAGGTGATCAAGATCGAGTCGCCCGATGGCGGCGATCCGATCCGCAAATGGCGGGTGCTGAAGGACGGCACGTCGCTGTGGTGGTCGGTGCAGTCGCGCAACAAGAAATCGTTGACGCTCAATATGAAAAGCGAGCGCGGCCGCGCCATCGCCCGCCAACTGGCGCTGGAAGCCGACATCATCGTCGAAAACTACCGTCCCGGCGTGCTGGAAAAATGGGACATCGGTTACGAGCAATTGAAGGCGCTTAATCCGGCCACCATCATGGTGCGGCTGTCCGGCTTCGGCCAGACCGGGCCAATGAAGGACTTGCCCGGCTTCGGCGCGATCGGCGAGTCGATGGGCGGATTGCGTTATGTGTCCGGCCACGCGGACCGGCCGCCGGTGCGCGTCGGCGTGTCGATCGGCGACTCGGTCGCCGCGCTGCACGGCGTGATCGGCGCGATGATGGCGCTGCGGCACCGCGACGCCACCGGCGGTCGGCTCGAAGGCGAGGGCCAGATGGTCGATGTGGCGCTGTACGAGTCCGTCTTCAATCTGATGGAGTCGCTGGTGCCGGAGTTCGATCATGCCGGCGTGGTGCGCGAGCGGACCGGTGGGGCCTTGCCCGGGATCGTGCCATCCAATACCTATACGACCAGGGATGGCGAGAACATCGTTATCGCCGGCAATGGCGACGCGATCTTCAAGCGGCTCATGCTGGCCATGGGGCGCTTCGATCTGGCCGGTGATGCGCAGCTGGAGCGCAACGATGGACGCGTCCAGCGCACGCAGGAAATCGACGATGCGATACAGGCGTGGTGCGATACGCAGGATATCGACGGCGCGCTGACGGTGTTGAAGGCGGCGGATGTGCCGGCCGGTAAAATTTATTCGGTGCGGGACATGATGGTCGATCCGCAATTCCTGGCGCGGGAGATGTTCGAGCAGCACCAGTTTGCCGATGGCACGCCGGTCAAGCTGCCGGCGATTTCGCCGAAGCTGTCGGCCACGCCGGGCCGCACGCAGTGGATAGGGCCGGCGTTGGGGCAGCACAACGATGACGTGTTGCGGTCGTTGGGGTACAGGGATGACGAGATCGCCGCGATGAAGCGCGACGGGGTGCTATAAGCGGTTGAGGCGATATATGCGCATCCACGCAGACACGTAGGGCGGATTAGGCGAAGCCGTAATCCGCCATCGATGAGCCGCCGACGGAGCATGCATGGCGGATTACGCTGCGCTAATCCGCCCTACGTGTTTCCGTGGAATCCGCGCTTACAGCGGCGCAGCCAGCGCGCACTGGTTGCTCAGCATGAGCGTGATCGATTCCGGCGGCGACGGATGGCCCAGGTAATAGCCCTGCACCATGTCGCAGCCATATTCCTCCAGCAACACCAGTTGCGCGTCGGTTTCCACGCCCTCGGCCACCACATCCATCTTGAGCCCGTGCGCCATCGCGATGATGGCGCGCGTGATCGCGGCGTTCTCGGAATCCTGCGGCAACCCACAAATAAAACTCTTGTCGATCTTGAGCGCCCGCACGTCGAAGCGCTTGAGATAGTTCATCGACGAATACCCGGTGCCGAAGTCGTCGATCGACAGGTACACGCCGATGGCGCGCAGCTGTTCCAAGGTGACCATCGTGGCGCGGGCGTCGTCCATCAGCGTGCCTTCGGTCAGCTCCAGCTCCAGCAGCTCGGCCGGCAGGCCGGTGTCGTCCAGCGCCGACATGACGATCTGCGTCAAATTCTCGTCCTTGAACTGCTTGGCCGATAGATTGACCGCCACCCGCAGCGGCTGCTTGCCGACCGTCTGCCACGCCATCGCCTGCCGGCACGCCGTGCGCAGCACCCATTCGCCGATCGGGACGATCAGGCCGGTCTCCTCGGCCAGCGGGATGAACTCGGTGGGCGAGATGACGCCGCGCTCCGGATGGCGCCAGCGCACCAGCGCCTCGACGCCGACGATCTGCGCGCTGGCGCCGTCGATCTGCGGCTGGTACAGCAGATACAGCTCGTCGTTCTGCAAGGCCTTGCGCAGGCCGACCTCGAGCTTGACGTGGCTCATGATCTGCATCGTCAGCGACGAGCTGTACAGCTTGGCGTTGTTCTTGCCGCAGTTCTTGGCGTGGTACATCGCCGTGTCCGCGTACTTGAGCAGGGAGTTGCAATCCTCGCCGTCCTCCGGGTACAAGGAAATACCGATGCTGGCCGTGACGAAGATTTCGTGGGCGTCGATCAGGAACGGCCGCCGCATCGCTTCCTTGACCCGGTGCGCGACGTTGAGCGCGTTTTCCACCCGCTCCAGGTCGGGGATCAGGATGGTGAATTCGTCGCCGCCCAGCCGCGCCAGGTTGTTGCCGCCCACCTCGGTGCGCGAGACCAGGTCGCTCGGCCGCGTGGTTTCGCGCAGGCGTTCGGACACGGCCATCAGCAAATGGTCGCCGACGTCGTGGCCCAGCGTGTCGTTGATGCGCTTGAAGGCGTCCAAGTCCATGAACAGCACGGCGAACTTCTTGTTGCCCTTGCGCGAGCGCGTCAGCTCCGCTTCCAGCGTTTCCAGGAAGGCTTGGCGGTTCGGGATGCCGGTCAGGCTGTCGCAGTAGGCCAGGCGGCGGATCTGTTCCTCGGTGCGCTTGCGCTCGCTGATGTCGCGCACCAGGCCCAGCACTTCGTCGGGGCCGGTGGCCACCAGCCGCGCCTCGAAATGCCGCACCGGCAACGGCACCGCGTGCTCGCCGTGGCGCACGCGCGGCGTCGGGCCGGGGATCGGCAGTTCGTAGTCGAGCGAGCGGATGTGCTGCGTGTCGAGCACCGTGCGCACCTCTTCGAGCATGTGCCGGGCTATCTCCTCCGGCAACACCTGGTTCAGGTGGCGGCCGACGCAATTGTCGCTGGAGAACACGCTGCTGGCCTCGTGGCCTTGTTCGTAGTCCAGATAGACGCCGTCCTTGTTCATGCGGAAGAAGGTGTCCGGGATCGCCGCCAGCACGGCGCGGTGGTGGGCGTCGGCGATGCGCAGGCGGGTGATGGCGTCGCTGGCGCGCAGCACGTACAGCACGCGGTGGCCGAGGATGGGCCAGTTGATCGGCTTGGAGACGAAATCGGTGGCGCCGGCCTCGTAGGCCTTGGTGACCGATTCGAGCTCGTCGCCGCCGGTGACCATGATGATGGGCACGACCGCGTGCGTTTCCAGCCGGCGGATTTCGCGGCACACGGAAAAGCCGTCCATGCCGGGCATTTCGACGTCGAGCAACACCAGGTCCGGCGCCATGTTCTGGTAGCAGGCCAGCGCCTGCACGCCGTCCTCGGCCTCGATGGCGTCGAGGCCGACCTGGGCCAGCATTTCCAGCATCAGCAGGCGCATCACGGGATCGTCGTCGGCGACCAGCACCAGACCGCGCTTGGGGGAGAGGGGTGTTGCCATGTCAAATTTCCTTTTCCAGGATAGCTCCCAATGCCTGCCGCACGGCCTGGAAAGATCGTTCCATCTCATCGAGCAGGGCGGCGGCGCCGGCGGTGGTATCGTTGCGGCCCAGCTGTTCCATTTCCCGGCAGCGCTGCGCCAGCGCGTCGGCGCCCACGTTGGCGCTGCTGGATTTGAGGCTGTGCGCCGCCTTGCGCATTTGCACCGTGCTGCCGCTGTCGATGGCGGACTTGATGGTGCGCAAATGGACCGGGGTATCGTCCAGATAAGCCTGCAACACCCGCTCGAGTAGCGCGTCGCCGTTGCTGGAGCTGAGCGCGCGGATGTTCTCCAGCGCTTGCCGGTTGATCAGTGGTTCCTGCAGCGGCGGGACAGGGGACGCGACGGGCGGGGCCGCCGCCACCGCCGGAGCGGCGGCGGACGGCTCCGGCTCGTCGGCCGGACTGGCCGGGCCGGGCGCTTCGGCGGGGCCGTCCAGCGGCGCCGGCGCCACGCGTGGCAGCGTGATCCAGCGGCCGATGGTTTGTCCCAGCGCCTGCTGCGTGAACGGCTTGCTCAAGTAGTCGTCCATGCCGGCGGCCAGGCAGGATTCGCGGTCGCCCTGCAACGCGTTGGCGGTGATGGCGATGATCGGCAGGCTGCGCGAGCGGCCGCGCTGTTGCTCGTGGCGGCGGATCTCGGTGGTGGCGGCAAAACCGTCCATCACGGGCATCTGGCAGTCCATCAAAATCAGGTCGAAGTCGCCGGCCTGCACCGAGCGCAACGCTTCCTGGCCGTTGCAGGCGCGGCTGACGTCCAGGCCCAGCCCCTCGAGCATGGCGCTGGCCACTTCGACGTTGACCGGATTGTCTTCCGCCAGCAAGACCTTGCGTCCCTTGCGCGCGCGCTGCGCCGGCAGCGCCGTGCTGGAACTGAGCGTGGACAGCGGCGGCGCGGCAGGCGAGGCCGCGCCCGTATGCGGCAGGCGGATCGGCCGCTCGTCACCGGGCGGCAAGGACGGCACGGACGGCGGGGACGCCGGCGGCGGCACGTTGCGCGCCGGTTCGGCCCTGCGCATCTGGGTCTGGCTGACGACGCAGTCGTAGAGGTCGCACTCGCGCGGTGGCTTGATCAGTTGAAAGGCGACCCCGGCCTCGCGCTGCTGGACCCGGTCGGCGGCGTTGCGTTCCGTGCTCAGCAACAATAGCCGCGTGGCGGCCAGGCCGGCGTCGGCGTGGATCGCCGCCGCCAGCGCCAGGCCGCTGGTGCGCGGCAGCTCCATGTCGAGCAGCACGACGTCGTAGGGCTGCGCGGCCGACGCGGCGTGGCGCAACTGCTGCAGCGCCTGCGTGGCCGAGGCGCTGGCGCCGAGCACGCGCCAGGCCGTCAGCCGCCGTTCCAACTCGGCGCGGCTGGTGGGGTTTTCGTCAACAATCAAAGCGCGTATTCCCAAATGGGTGTTGGAAGGATCGTCAAAATCGACGCGTGGTTTATCGAAATTTACGGCAAACCAAAAGATCGACCCTTGAGTTAACGCATGCTCGACGCCTATCGTGCCTCCCATGAGCTCCACCAGTTGTTTTGAGATCGCCAGGCCGAGGCCGGTGCCGCCGTGTTTGCGCGTGGTCGAGCCGTCCGCTTGCGAGAAGGAATCGAAAATGCGCGAGCGCGCCTCGCTCGAGACGCCGATGCCGGTGTCGTGCACCTCGAAGCGCAGGCCGACGGTTTGCGTATCCTCCTGCACCACCGCGACCTTGACGGTGATCTTGCCGCTCTCGGTGAATTTGACGGCGTTACCCAGCAGATTGAAGATCACCTGGCGCAAGCGGTTCGGGTCGCCGTAGATGGCCACCGGGATGTCGTTGGCGATGGCCAGCTCCAGCCGTATGCCCTTGGCCTGCGCCTGCGGCGAAAAGACATTGTCGATGTCGTCGAGCAGATCGCGGAAGTTGAAATGGATGTATTCCACCGTCAGCTTGCCGGCCTCGATCTTCGAGAAGTCCAGAATGTCGTTGATGATCACCAGCAAATGCTCGCCGGAACGCTTGACCATGCTGGTGTAGTGGCGCTGCTGCTCGCTCAGTCGCGTGGCCAGCAGCAACTCCGTCATGCCCAGCACGCCGTTCATCGGCGTGCGGATTTCGTGGCTCATCGTGGCCAGGAAGGCGCTCTTGGCCTGGCTGGCGGCCTCGGCCGCGTTCTTGGCCTTTTCCAGTTGCTCGGTGCGCACGCCGACCTGGCGCTCGAGCTGGTCGCGGTACTGCGCCAGCGCGGCGTCGCGCGCCTCGACCTGGGCCAGCATGTCGTTGAAGCTATCGATCAGCGCGCCGAGCTCGTCGCTGCGCTGATGGCTGATGCGCTCGGTGGGCTGGCCGCGGCTGACCTGCTGGGCCGCCGCGATCAGCTTGCCCACCGGCTCGGCCACGCTGCCCTTGAAGCGCGCCGCCATCAGCAGCGCCGTCATGAACGACAGCACCGCCGCGACCGCCGCCGCGCCGAGGTTTTTCAGCACGTCGATCCACATGCGCGTCTGCGAGCGCTCGATCAGCACGGTGCCGGCCGGCGCGTCGCGCCCGCGCACGTCGCGCTGCAGGCGCATGGCCGGCGCCCACGGCGGACCGGTGCGTTCGCTGCGCACCTCCGGCCCGGCGGCCGGGATGTCGAGCAGGGCGGGCGCTTGCTGGTCGTCCGGCAGGTCCGCCGACGCGTAGCGCGCCAGCAGCTTGCCGTCGCGGTCGTACAGCGCCGCCTGCAGGATGTCGTCCTCGTCGACCAGCGTCGCCAGCGTCTGTTCAGCTTGCTTGCGGTCGCCGCGCGATAGCGCGATCATGCTGTTGTTGCCGATCACGCCGGCCAGCGACGTCAGTTGCTTGCGCTCGTCGTCGGTGTGGTTGAGCACCGACGTGACGGCGAAGGCAATGAATACCAGCATCAAGGCACTGCCCGTGGACAGCACGGAAATGATGGTCAGTTTCTGGCTCAGGCCGGAACGTTCGAAATTGAACATCGCGTGGCGGTTCCCAACGATACAGTGGGCGCCGAATGCGTCGACGCGGGCGGTGCGCGGCACGCGATTCTTGAGTGCCACTAGGAAAAATATATGTATGTGGCAAGGGCGATGTTGATCTAGGTCTAAGGCTGCACATTTGCGCATGCTCAAACGGCGTCGGATACCACACTTCACGCTGGCGATATGGAACTCAAAAAGATCTTGTTTGTGGCCGAGGCCGTGACGTTGGCGCACGTGGGACGGCCGTTGGCGCTGGCCGGAACGCTCGACCGCCGGCGCTACGAGGTGCACTTCGCCTGCGCGCCCGGCTATGAAATGTTCTTCCAGGGCAGCGATGTGCGCAGCTGGGGCGTCACCAGCATTTCCAGCGCGCGCTTCCTGGCCGCGTTGGCCGCCGGTAAGCCGGTGTACGACGCGGCGACCCTGCGCCGCTATGTCGAGGACGACCTGCGCCTGTTGAAGGCGGTGCGGCCGGATGTGGTGATCGGCGATTTCCGCCTGTCGCTATCGGTCAGCGCGCGGCTGGCCGGGGTGCCGTATGTGGGCTTGATCAACGCCTACTGGAGTCCCTACGTGCGGCAGCATTACCAGGTGCCGGCGATCGGCCTGTCGCGCGTGCTGCCGATCGCTGTCGCCGATCTTCTGTTCAAGCTGGCGCGCCCGCTGGCGTTCGCGCTGCACAGCGCGCCGCTCAACCAGGTGCGGCGCGCGTACCGGCTGGCGCCGCTGGGCCACGATTTGCGCCGCGTCTACACCGACGCCGACCACGTGCTGTATGCCGACATCCCCGAGATGTTCCCGGCGACGAACTTGCCGTCCACCCATTGCTATCTGGGGCCGGTGACGTGGTCGCCGCCCACCGGCTTGCCGGACTGGTGGGACGCCTTGCCGGCGGCCAGGCCGGTCGTCTATGTGACGCTGGGCAGCTCCGGGCGGGGCGCGTTGCTGCCGCGGGTGTTGCAGGCGTTGGCGCCGCTGCCGGTCAGCGTGATCGCCGCGACCGCCGGCAATGTGGGGACGATGGCGGTCCCGCCCAACGCGCGCGTGGCCGCCTATTTGCCGGGCATCGAGGCGGCGCGGCGCTCCAGCCTGGTCATCTGCAACGGAGGCAGTCCGACCAGCCAGCAGGCGTTGAGCGCGTGCGTGCCGGTGCTGGGCATCGCCGGCAACCTCGATCAGTACTTGAACATGCATGGCGTGGTGGCCAGCGGCGCCGGCGCCTTGTTGCGCTCGGACCGCCTGAGCGAGGACGCGGTGCGCCGCGCCGTCCTCGACTTGCTCGAACAGCCCGGCGCCACGGCGTCCGCGCGCAAGGTCGCCGAGCAGTTCGTCCGCTACGACGCCGGCGCCCGGTTGTCGGGGCTACTGCTCAAGCTGTTGCCGTTGTGAGCGGATGACATCCGGGCGAAAAAAAACGGACCGAGGTACGCCGCCAGGGTCCGCCAAAGTTACACAACCGCCGTGTCAGGATTTGTTCCCGGTCTTGCCTTTCCGGCGGCTGCCCATTGCCAGGCCGGCGAAGCCCAGGCCCATGATGGCCAGGGTGCCGGGTTCCGGCACCGCCAGGGCGGCGAAGGACTGCGAGGAATCGACCTTCAGGAACGGCACCGTGGTGGGCGTGGCGCCGTCCCACATCATCGTCGGCGTGAAGAACGAGGGTACGTTGGTGGTGCCGGTGACTTTGTCCTGGAAGATGGAACCGGTGACGATGTCCAGGTAGGCCGGATCGACGTAGTCGATCATGAAGCGCGAATCGAACGAGCCGGTGCCGACCGCGCCGCTGGCGGTGAAGCTGGCGTCGTTGAACACCAGGTGGCCCGACAGGATGATGATGCCGTCGCCGTCGGTGTCGCCGGGGGAGGTGCCGCAACCGGTCGAGGTCGAACCGGTGCCGTAGCAGCGCACGGTGTTGGCGCCGTTGCCGGGCACGGCGCGGCTGCTGCCGGGGCCGGGGGTGATCTGGTCGAAGTAGATGGCGAGGTTCTGCACGCCGGCGCGCAGCGGATCGACGTCCATCGCGGCCGACTGCGATGGCGGCAACGTGAAGTGGGCGCTGGTCGGCGTCTGCAGGTCGACCAGCTCCTGGAAGCGCACCACCTTGCTGATTTCGAAGGTGGTGTTCAAGCCGGCGGGCGTGACGATGGCCGGCACGTTGCTGTTCGACATGGTGCCGATGACCATCTGCGACCGCAGCTCGGTCAGGTAGGGCGCGGCGCCGCCGGGGCCGACGGTGATGCCGGGGATGAAGCCGGTGGCCAGGCCGGTGTCGGTCACATTGGTCCACAGATCGGCGTAGGTGCTGTAGGCGCCGCTGCCGGTGACATCGAGGCCCACAGTGGGGCCGGCGCTGGCGGTGAGCGGCGCGGCCAGGGCAGTAGCGATCGCGGCGGCGGCCAGTGCGGGTTTGAGGATGTTCATGTGTGTGCTCCCTGGAGTTGAGGGGACCCCGGAAATCGGGATCGTATGGCCTATAGAGCAAAACCCTTGCCAAGCAAGGTGAACCGTGAGGAATCAAGCACTTGCGCAACGCCGACGCTATGTTTTTGCAAGGGATGTAAAAAATACCGTCTAAAAAAACGGACCGCGGGCATGGCGCCGGGTCCGTTGAAAAACGCCGGAGACGAAGCTGTCGCCGCAGCGGCAAACAGTGGATCAGGACCGGACGTCGATCTTGCGGCGTTTGCTCAGCGCCAGCCCGGCCAGGCCCAGCCCGATGATGGCCACGGTGCCGGGCTCCGGCACGGCGAAGGATTGCGAGGAGTCCACCTTCAGGAACGGCACGGTGGTGGGCGTGGCGCCGTCCCACATTGAGGTCGGTGTAAAGAACGACGGCACATTGGTGGTGCCGGTGAACTTGTCGATGAACACCGAGCCGGTGACGATGTCGAGGTAGGCGGGATCGACATAGTCGATGACGAAGCGGGTATCGAACGAACCGGTGCCGACGGCGCCGCTGGCGGTGAAGCTGGCGACGTTGAAGACCAGGTGGCCCGACAGGATCATGACGCCGTCGCCGTCCGGATCGCCGGCGGCGCCGCCGCAACCGTTGGCGGCGCCGCCGGTGACGCCGGCGCCATAGCAGCGCACCGTGTTGACGCCATTGCCGGGCACGGCCTGGCTGGGACCGCCGGGGGTGATCTGGTCGAAGAACACGGCGAAGTTCTGCACGCCGGCGCGGGTGGGATCGACGTCCATCGCCGCCGACTGGCTCGGCGCCAGCCCGAAGGTCGCGGTGGTGGCGTTCTGCGACGTGACCAGCTCCTCGAAGCGCACGATCTTGGTCAGCTCGAAGCTGGTGTTGAGGCCGGGCGGCGTGACGATGGCGCCGATATTGCTGTTGCTCATGGTGCCGATGACGGTCTGCGTGTGCAGATCGGCCAGATACGGCGCGATGCCGCCGGGACCGCCGACGGTGGCGCCCGGGATGAAGCCGTTGACCACGGCGGTGTCGGTGATGTTGGTCCACAGGTCGGCATAGGTGGTGTAGGTGCCGGTGCCGGTGGGATCGAGGCCGACCACGGGGGCGCCGAGCGCGGCGAACGGCGCGGCCAGCGCGGCGGCGAGGATGGCGGCGGCGGGTTTGTAATAGTTCATAGCTGTTCCCCAAGAAATAGAAGACCCTGGAAATCAAGGTCGCTCCACCTCTTCAGCAAAACCCCTGCCAGCTTGGACGAAGCCAGTGGATTCAAGGGCTTGCGCCGCGATCCGTGTTGCGGATCGAACAGTGCGTAAAAAATTCCGGCACTTGTTTGCTCCAGCTCATTGCTCTAGTTCAGCTCGCTAGCCTTTACTGTCGGGGCTGCTTTGATTTTGCGCGCCGGAATGCCACCCCAGACTTCGCCGGCGCCGATGTGCGTGTCCTTCGTCACCACCGCGCCGGCCGAGACGATGGCGTGGTCGCCGATGCGCACGCCCGCCATCACCACCGCCTTGGCGCCGATGGTGACGGTGTCGCCGACGACGACGGCTTTCAGTTCCAGCCTGTTGCCTTCGATCACGTGCGCGAAGATCACCGCGTCGTGGCCGATGATGGTGTTGCTGCCGATGCGCGTGAGCGGCGGGTCGAGCAGGGCGCCGGCGCTGTAGGTGTTGGCGCCCAGTTCGGCGCCGAGTGCCAGATAGATCAACCGCACGATCGGCACCGGGATGAAGTGCGTGCGGATCAGCGAATTGAACAGCAGCAGGTAGAACAGGATGTTGACGTTGGCGGCCAGTTCGTGGCGCGAATTCTCGGCCACCTCTCCCTCGCGAAGCGGCATGATGAACAGGAAACAGCGGTAGACCGCGAAGGCCGCCAGATAGGTCAGCAGCACGGCCGCCAGCAGCAGCGTCACGCCGCGAAAGTCGCCCAGCGGCAGGCTGCCCAGCAGCAGCGCGGTGGCGCCCAGGCCCAGCGCCAGGATCAGTGCCAGCAGGCCCAGGAAGACGGCGATCTGCAACGGTTTGATGGCGCGCATCAGCGGCTCCCGGCCGGCGGGCCGACCAGCAGTTCGTTGAGCGGCTTGCGGATCGAGCGCGCCGCCGCCGGAGCGCCGGCGCCGATGCGGCCCATGAACACGGCCGTCTCCCACACCTGTCTGCCGACCAGCAGCTCGCCCTGTCGCGCCAGCTCGGCCGCGCGCTGCTGCATGCCCGGCGTGCCGGAAAACACGCGGCCGTCGCGCACGTAGCGTGAAAAGATCAGCGGCGTCAGCTCCGGCTGCAATTGCAGGCCCTGCGCCGTGGCCGTCAGCCAGAAGCGCTGCATGGCCCGGCCCGCCGTCACGTAGTCGTCGATCTTGTGCGGGCGGTGATCCGCCGTCAGCACGAAGTGGGCGGCGCACGCCAGGCCGGGGATCAGGTCCATCTGCACGCGCGGCGCCACCGTGCCGGCCAGCCAGGTGTTGAAGAATTCCACGCGGCGCCAGTCGCGCATGATCCAGCGCATCAGTTTGGCGGTCAGCGCGTCCACGCCCAGCGCCTGGTCCGGCATGCGGTCCTCGCTGTAGCGGGCGTTCCATTCGATGACGGCCTGGTGCACCTGGTGCGCCTCCGGCATCGTCAGCCGCAGCTTGGCGTTGCGGTACATCAAACGCGCCGCCGCCGCGCGCTGGCGGCCTTCGAGCCAGGTCACGCCGAAGCCCGGCGGCAGCGTGGCGGCCAGCGCGGTCTTCTCGGTCGTCGTCAACGGGCGCCGGCTCAGCGGCCGGCGCTGCACGCTGCGCGGCAGGATGAAGTCGGCCAGCGGATCGGCTTCCAGTCGTGGTGCCGGCACGAAGTCGACGATGAACGTCGGGCGCGCCTCGGGCGCCTCCGGCCGGCGCGCGGCTTGCATCTCAAGCCCGAAGCCGCTGGCGGCGATGGCCATCGTTTCGAGCAGCGCGCCGAGCGAGATCTGGCTCGGGTGGCCGTCCAGGTCGTAGACGCAGTGGTCGCGCGTGTCGTGGCCGTGCACGATCAGGCGGCGCGTGTCGAGGATCTCGAAGCGCCACGGCTGGGTGTTGTCGCCGCTGGGCGCCCAGCGCGCCAGCTCGAGGATCTGTTCCAGGGTGGCGTCCAGATGTTGTTCCATCTTGCTCATGATTCGTCTCCGGGACGGCGCCGCCTGGCCAGCATCATCGCCAGCCGTTGCAACGGGTGGCGGTTGCCGCCGGGACGCCAGGTGCGCACCAGCTTGTTGCGATAGCCGTCGAACTGATAGCCGCGCGGCGCGGCCAATATGTCGCCGCGGTTGAGCATGATCTTGAGCGCCTCGGTGGCGGCGGCACCGGCGCACAACTCGCAGCCCATGATGGTGGAGGGGCCGCGCTTCTCCTTCAGATTGATGCTGGACGGATCGACCAGATAGCGGCCGTGCAGTCCGGCCGGCGCCAGCCCGACCAGGAAGCGCAGCGCCTTTTCGTCGTCGGGCAGGTTGCCCCAGCCGAAGTATTCCTCGAACGTCATTTCCCCCGGCATGAAATTGAGCACGGCCGTGCCCATGCCGAGCGGCGCTGCCGTGATGGCCGGAATGCCGAGCTTGGCGCAGGCGGCGAAGGTGGCCTGGCGCGCGCCGAAGGCGAAGAAGTCCAGGCCGTCGACATACAGGTCGACGCCCTTGAAAAACCGGCGCATGTTGACGTCGTCCACGCCGGTCGGAAAGCTGGTGATCTGCAATTCCGGATTGATATCGCGCGCCATCGCCTCCAGCACCTCGACCTTGGGCAGGCCCAGGGTCGACATGTTGGCGCCGATCTGGCGGTTGAAATTGGCGATGTCGAAGGTGTCGAAATCGGCGATGTGGAACGCGCCCACGCCCAGCCGCGCCAAGGTCAGCAGATGAAAGCCGCCGACGCCGCCGAGGCCGGCGATGGCGATGCGCTTTTCCTTGAGCAGCGATTGTTCGGCCGGCGTCACCCAGCCGAGGTTGCGCGCGAACGCGTGGTGGTAAGAGAAGGTCTGTGCCATGTGTCTCCCGGGAACTGCCGCCATGCGGCTCAAGGAGTTTGGACAGATGAGGTAAATCAAAAGTTCCGCAAAAAGTATGGAATCGACGAAAAAAAAGCCGGTTCGTTAGAACCGGCCTTGGCCACTCACATCAGCAACAACCGCCGCGCTTGCCGGCGCCGCCGTAGCGCGCCTCCTGGCGCTCGCGGAAGAATTCCTCGTACGTCATCATCGGCTCGTCGGGATGGGTGGCTTCCCGATGGCTGACATAGGTGTCGTAGTCGGGCAGGCCCATCATCAGGCGCATGCTCTGCCCGAGATAGCGGCCCGCCTTGGCGATATCGCCCAACATCATTGCACCTTGGCCGCCAACACCATCGGGCTTTCCATGGCGGTCGGCTTGCTGTTGGCGCGCGCCAGCATCACGGTGCGGATGCCGAACACCAGCACGCTGAGCACGACGATGACGAAGAAGCCGGCCAGCGACGCGTCCAGATAATCGTTGAACACGATCTGGTGCATCTGCGCCACCGACTTGGCCGGCGCCAGCAGCTTGCCCTCGTCGAGCGCGGCCTGGTACTTGGCCGCGTGCGACAGGAAACCGACTTTCGGGTTGGCGTCGAAGATCTTCTGCCAGCCGGCCGTCAAGGTGCACAGCAGCAACCAGATGGTCGGCACGATGGTGACCCAGGCGAACTTGCCGCGCTTCATCTTGAACAGCACGCAGGTGCCCAGCATCAGCGCGATCGCCGCCAGCATCTGGTTGGCGATGCCGAACAGCGGCCACAAGGTGTTGATGCCGCCCAGCGGATCGACCACGCCCTGGTACAGGAAGTAGCCCCAGGCCGCCACGCACAGCGCGGTCGCGGTCAGGTTGGCGAACACGTTCTCGGTCTTTTTCATCGACGGCACGAAGGCGCCGAGCAAATCCTGCAGCATGAAGCGGCCGGCGCGGGTGCCGGCGTCGACGGCGGTCAAGATGAACAGCGCCTCGAACAGGATGGCGAAGTGGTACCAGAAGGCCATCATGGCCTGGCCGCCGATCACGTTCGACAGGATGTGGGCCATGCCGACGGCCAGGGTCGGGGCGCCGCCGGCGCGCGAGATGATGCTGTGCTCGCCGACATCCTTGGCGGTCTGGGTCAGCATCTCCGGCGTGACATAGAAGCCCCACTGCGAGATCGCGTGCGCGGCGGACTCGGCCGTGGTGCCGATCAGCGCGGCGGGAGAGTTCATGGCGAAGTAGATGCCCGGCTCGATGGTCGAGGCGGCCACCAGCGCCATGATGGCGACGAACGATTCCATCAGCATGGCGCCGTAGCCGATGAAGCGGGCGTGGCTTTCATTCTCGATCATCTTGGGCGTGGTGCCCGACGAGATCAGCGCGTGGAAGCCGGACACGGCGCCGCAGGCGATGGTGATGAACAGGAAGGGGAACATCGAGCCGGACCAGACCGGGCCGGTGCCGTCGATGAATTGCGTGATCGCCGGCATTTTCAGGTAGGGGGCGACGAACAGGATGCCCAGCGCCAGGCCGACGATGGTGCCGATCTTGAGGAAGGTCGACAGGTAGTCGCGCGGCGCCAGCAGCAGCCACACCGGCAGCACCGAGGCGACGAAGCCGTAGCCGATCAGCATCCAGGTCAGCTCGGTGCCGGTGAAGTTGAACATCGGCGCCAGCGCCGGATTTTCCTGCACGTACTGGCCGCCGAAGATGGCCGCCATCAGCAGCACGAAGCCGATGATCGACACCTCGCCGATGCGGCCGACGCGGATGTAGCGCGAATACACGCCCATGAACAGCGCGATCGGGATCGTCGCCATCACGGTGAAGCTGCCCCACGGCGAGCCGGTCAGGGCTTTGACGACGATCAGCGCCAGCACCGCCAGGATGATGACCATGATCATGAAGGTGCCCAGCAGCGCGATCATGCCGGGGATTTGCCCCAGCTCCGATTTGATCAGGTCGCCCAGCGAGCGGCCGTCGCGGCGCATCGAGATGAACAGCACGATGAAGTCCTGCACCGCGCCGGCGAACACCACCCCGGCCAGGATCCACAGCATGCCGGGCAGATAGCCCATCTGCGCGGCCAGCACCGGCCCGACCAGCGGACCGGCGCCGGCGATGGCGGCGAAGTGGTGGCCGAACAGCACGTATTTATTGGTCGGCACGTAGTCGAGGCCGTCGTTCATCTTGGCGGCCGGCGTCATGCGCTTGTCGTCCAGCCCCAGCACCTTGTCGGCGATGTACAGGCTGTAATAGCGGTAGGCGATCAGATAGACGCACACGGCGGCGATGACGATCCAGATCGCGCTGACGGACTCGCCGCGCTTGAGCGCCACCACGCCCAGCGCGGCGGCGCCGCACAGGGCCAGCGCCGCCCAGCCGAGCTTGCTGGCCAGGGTCTGGGGTGTACTAGTGGGTAATGATTTCATGCTTCCTCCAAGGGTAGTTCCTGCACTTCGTCTGATGCCGCCCTGCTTGGCCGGGTTAATCCTTGTCAATCCGGTATCGTGGCAGCTTATGGCGAGTATTCATGAGGCTGATAATTGGCGCAAGCGCAGCACTACGCAGTCGTGGTAGGTAGTACTACGTACGGTATGGCGCGCGCGGGGGCGTAAAATCGCGGGGATCGGATAATCGGATGGGCGGTCTCTCATGAAGTTGCGGCAAAAAGTCATATTCCTGGCCATCACGCCGCTGATCCTGGCGCTGTGCGCGATCGCGCTGGCGGTGCGGCACCAGTCGGTGTTGCTGGCCCAGCAGCAGCGCGACACCATCCAGCAGGCGTATCTCAGCAGCAAAGAGGCCGAGCTCAAGCACTACGTCGCGCTGGCCTCGCATTCGATCTCGCACCTGTACAATTCCGGCCGCAACGATCCGGCGACCCTGGCGGAGGCCAAGCGCATCCTGTCCTCGCTGAGCTACGGCGACGACGGTTATTTCTTTCTGTACGACATGAACGGCAACACCCTGATGCATCCGCGCCAGCCGGAGCTGGTGGGCCGCAACCTGTTCGAGCTGCGCGACGCGCTGGGGCGGCCGACGATACAGAACCTGCTGCAGCGCGCCCGCGCCGGTGGCGGGCTGGAGCGCTACATGTGGATCAAGCCGTCGACCCGCAAGCCGGTCGCCAAGCTCGGCTACGTGGTGGCGATGCCGAACTGGGGCTGGATGATGGGCACCGGCATCTACCTCGACGATGTCGACCGCGCGCTGGCCAAGATCGACATCCAGCAATCGGGCAACATCCACAACACCATGCTATGGATCGCCGCCATCGCCATCGCCGCGTCGGTGACGGTGGCCAGCAGCGGACTGGCGCTTAACATCAGCGAATTCCGCGTCGCCGACGCCAAGCTCAAGGTGCTGGCGCAGCGGGTGGTCGAATCGCAGGAGGAGGAGCGGGCGCGGCTCTCGCGTGACTTGCACGATGGTATCAGCCAGTGGCTGGTGTCGATCAAGCTGCAGATCGAGGCGGGCATGATCCGGTTGTCGTCGGACCAGCCGGAGCAGCGCCAGGCCGCGCACGCGGTGTTCGAGCACGCGGCCGGGCAACTGAGCAACGTGATGGGCGAGGTGCGCCGCATCTCGCACAACCTGCGCCCGGCCATCCTCGACGACCTGGGACTGGCGGCCGCGCTGCACCACCTGGGGCAGGAATACACGCTCAGCAGCGGCACGCCGGTGCGCTTCGAAGCCAGCGGCATCACCGACGGCCTGGCCGACGTCGCCAACACGGTGCTGTTCCGCATCGCCCAGGAGGCGCTGACCAATATCGAGCGCCACGCCGGCGCCAGCGCCATCGAGATCGGCCTGACCGGCGACGGCAAGGGCGTGAACCTGCGCATCAGCGACGACGGCGTCGGCTTCGACGCCGAGGGCATCGCGCTGCATCCCAAGCACGGCATCGGCTTGCGCAATATGATGGAGCGGATGGACGCCATCGGCGGCCGTTTCGAGATCGTCTCCTCGTCGGACGGCACGGTGCTGAGCGCCTACGCCGCCAACAGTAGCTGAATAAAGCCGTGACAACGGCTAATATGGATCATTGAAGCAATTAATAAAGCACCGGGAAGAAGCACCATGACCTCTACAATCAAAATCCTGCTGGTCGACGACCATCCCCTGGTGCGCGACGGCCTGCGCGCGCGGCTCGAGGCGATGCCGCAGTTCGAGGTGGTGGCCGAGGCGGGCGGCGCGGCCGAGGCGCTGGAGCAGGCGGCCCAGTGCACGGTTGACCTGGTGCTCATGGATATCAATATGCGCGGCACCAACGGCATCGAGGCGACCGCCCAGTTCAAGCAGGCGTTCCCGCGTATCGCCGTGCTGATCCTGTCGATGCACGACAAGCTCGAATACGTGTCGCAGGCGATCCAGGCGGGCGCGCGCGGCTACGTGCTCAAGGACGCGCCCGGCAAGGACATCGTCGTCGCCATCGAGACCGTCATGTCCGGCGGCATCTACTACAGCGCCGCGCTGGCGCGCCAGCTGGCGCAGCCGCAGAACCAGGACAACCAGCTGACCTCGCGCGAGCACGAGGTGTTGCGCCACATCGCCAACGGCGAATCGAACAAGCAGATCGCCCGCGCGCTCGACCTCAGCGTGCGCACCGTCGAGACCCACCGGCTCAACATCAAGCGCAAGCTAGGCATCGAAGGGCAGGCCGAATTGATCCGTTTTGCCGTCCAGCACGCCCAGTGACATAACTTTCACCATGATTCTTTGTTTAGATGCAACAAAATCGAGTCGAAGCTCTAATACTGTTGAGCAATTTCTAATATTCCGTGTTTGTCCGGCAATATCTGATATATTCTAACTGCTTAGAAAATTGCAATTGTATAAAAAGAAAAATGTTTTAGTGTGCAGTCAGTTGTTCCTATACTGGTCATATTGCAAATTACTCTACTGCCCCATGGTATTTTTTTGCTCTGACGTCATAGTCGAACGATCGCTGCGCGTACAACCCTCGATGAGAAATTGATGTCCGCGCCAGATACTAGCCAGTTCCCCCTCGTGGAATTCCAAGCGGTGTCCAACGCTCGCAACGAGTGGGTGGCGCTGACTTTCGAATTGTCCGCCGACGCGGGCGACGCCTTCCAGTCCACGCTGACCTTGTTCCGGACCCCCGACGTGTTCGCCGCGCTGGCGCCGCTCGACTGCATCGTGCCGGTGCCCGATCCGGCGTCGCTGGAACTGTCGCAACTATCGATCCTGCCGCCCAGCCGCGTGATCCTGCGCGTGCCGGCGCAACTCTGCGCCGACGTGCCGGTGCAAAAAAAACTCGCCACCGTCGCCGAGGCCGGCTATCGCATCATGATCGAAGGCGTGACCGCCGGCTCGGCCGCCACCATGTGCGGCGCCACCTCGCTGATGGTGGACGCCTCGGCCAGCCTGCCGCCGGTGCTCGCGCTCATCGCCCAGCCCGGCCCGCACCTGGCCGCCGGCATGCACAGCGAGCTGCGCATCGCCGAATGCGCGCACGCCGGCTTCCACTGGTTCAGCGGCGACTATGCGCTGCATCCGTCGCGCGAGACGGCCAACGACGGCACCTCGCGCAAGCGGCTGCTGGCGCTGCTCGGCCTGCTGGCGCGCGACGCCGACTCGCGCGAGCTCGAAGTGTTGCTCAAGCAGGACCCGGCGCTGTCCTACCACCTGTTAAAACTGGTCAACTCGGCCGCCTTTGCGCTCAGTTCGCCGATTCACAGCTTCGGCCAGGCGATCAACGTGCTGGGGCGGCGCCAGCTGCAACGCTGGCTGCAATTGCTGCTCTACGCGCGGCAGCAGGACGACGGCCTGGCCAACCCGCTGCTGCCGCTGGCGGCGGTGCGCGCGGCCCACATGGAAGCCCTGAGCAAATCGCTGGGCTGGGACCGCGACCAGCAGGACATGGCCTTTGTCGCCGGCGTGTTCTCGCTGCTCGATGTGCTGCTGGGTATGTCGATGACGGAAATCGTCGCCGCGCTCAGCCTGGATCTGGATGTCGTCATGGCGCTGCTGGACCGGGGCGGCCCGCTGGGTGAATTGCTCAGCCTGGTCGAACACCACGACCGCGACGCGCTCGACAAGGCCGGCATCGGCGCCGACACCTACTGGCAAGCGCAGTTGCAGGCCTACCACTGGGCCATCCAGGTCAGCAGGAATCTATAACCTATGGCCGACCATCCCGTCTCCGACTTCCTCAACCACAGCGCCGCCGTCTGCGACGCCGTGCTACGCCTGCGCGGCAGCGCCATGGCCGAGGAACTGGGACGCATCGTCCGCATCGTCACCAACAGCCCGCTGGGCGAGTACCTGCCGGCCGACGCCGTCTCGCTGCTGGTGGCGCCGCCGGTCGAGGAAGTCGTCGCCGCCAACGACGCCGCCGTCCCCAGCCTGACGCAGGACATCTGGTTCGAGGACCGCTATTTCGGCCGCTTCATCGTCTCCGGACGGCTCGGCTACAGCGACGCCGACCGCCAGCACTTGGCCAGCCTCGCCACGCTGGCCGGCAGCGTGCTGCAAGTGCACTCGCTGGCGCAGCGCAGCACCCACGCCTACGTGCAGGTCGAATCGCAGCTGCAGCACCAGGCGCAGATCCTCGACCACATCCACGAATCGGTGGTCACGATGGACATGAACGGCTTCATCCTCAGCTGGAACAAGGGCGCGGAGCGGCTGTTCGGCTACACCTCGGTGGAAGCGGTGGGGCGCAACATCCTGTTCCTGTACGACGAGGAAGACATCGACGCCCACGACCCCTTCCTCGAGCAGGGCGGGCGGCTGATGGAAGTGCGGCGCAAGAAAAAATCGGGCGAGGTGTTCTGGGCCAGCCTCTCGCTGTCGCCGCTGTGCGACCTCAACAAGCGATCGATGGGCTTGATCGCCTACCTCACCGACATCACCGAGCGCAAGCTAGCCGAAGAGCGCATCCACCACCTGGCGTACTACGACGCGCTGACCAACCTGCCGAACCGCACCCTGCTGACCAAGCTGGTCGACCAGGCCCTGATGGTCGCGCAGCGGGGCAAGCTGCAAGGCTGCGTCCTGTTCATCGACCTCAACCGCTTCAAGATGATCAACGACACGCTCGGGCGCAAGATCGGCGACGAGTTGCTGTGCGAGGTGGCGCGCCGCTTCCGCACGGTGCTGCGCGACCAGGACCTGGTGGCGCGGCTGGGCGGCGACGAATTCGCCATCGGCCTGTTCGACCTCGGCCAGCACTTCGAAGCCAGCATGGTCGCGCAAAAACTGCTGGGTACGCTCAACAGCCCGATCATGATCGACGGCCATGATTTGCGGGTCGGCGGCAGCATCGGCATCAGCGTCTATCCGCAGGACGGCGACGACGCCGAAACCTTGCTGCGGCTGGCCGACATCGCCATGTACCGCGCCAAGCAGGAGGGCGGCGTCAATGGCGACCACGTCGCCTTCTACAGCCAGGACATGAACCAGGGCATGCAGGAGCGCATGCGCATCGAAACCGGGCTGCGCCACGCGCTCGGCAACGGCGAGCTGCTACTGCACTACCAGCCCAAGTTCTCCATCGACACCGGCAAGATCATCGGCGCCGAAGCGCTGGTGCGCTGGCGCCATCCGGAGCGCGGCCTGGTGCCGCCGGTCGAGTTCATCCCGCTGGCCGAGGCCACCGGGCTGGTGGTGCAGGTGGGCGAATGGGTGCTGGAGGCGGCCTGTTCGCAGGCAAAGCAGTGGAAGGACGCCGGCTTGCCGCCGATCCGGCTGGCGGTCAACGTGTCGGCGCGCGAGTTCACCGCGTCGCTGCCCGGGCGGGTGATGGATACGCTGAACCGGTACGGGCTGGAGCCGTCGTGGCTGGAGCTGGAGATCACCGAGAGTACGCTGATGCACAACATCGACCGCGTGATCGGTATCATGGACCGGATCACGGCGCTGGGCGTGACGTTGTCGCTGGACGATTTCGGCACCGGGTATTCGAGTTTGTCGTATCTGAAGCGGTTCCCGATCGACACGTTGAAGATCGACCGCTCGTTCACGATCGGCATACCGAGCGACGCCAACGATTGCGCGATCGCCAACACGATCATCAGCATCGCGCAGCAGTTGAAGCACAAGGTGATTGCCGAGGGCGTGGAGACGGTCGAGCAACTGGCGTTCCTGAAGAATTCCGGCTGTGACGAGGTGCAGGGCTATCTGTTCTCGCAGCCGCTGGAGGCGGCCGCCTTCGAGCTGGCGCTCAGGGAGAACTGGACGCCGGGGCAGGCCAGCAGGGCCGCCTGATGCGTCTGTGACCGCGTGTCGAGTGCGCCGGGGATACCGGGGATGCCGGGTTGTACCGGGTGTACCGGGGATGCCAGGGATGCCGGGTGTAACGGGTGTCACGTAGGGCGGATTAGGCGGGACGCCGTAATCCGCCAAGCGCCGCCAGCGCCCGATTTGCCGCCAACGAAGGGCGATTCCCCATCAACGGGTTGAATTCTGTATAATGCTGCGCCATAGGAAGCGTGGCCGAGTGGTTGAAGGCAGCAGTCTTGAAAACTGCCGACGGTGTGAGCCGTTCGTGAGTTCGAATCTCACCGCTTCCGCCAGTGCCTATGATTAAGCCCTTGATTACCAAGGGCTTTTTTGCTTTTGGAGCTGGCAGTAAAAAATGTTGCGCTGGAAATTTGCGAGGATTCTTAGACTAGTTGCGGAAATGGTTTCCACAACTAGTCTAAGTGGAAATGATTAGACGGAGTAACGCCGACTTGACCTGACACCAACTGCCAGATGAGTTAAAGTTCTCATTTATCCGCTAACGGCCCATTTCAGGTCGATGGCGACAGCGAAGTCGCTCACCCGGCGGTTTACGATTTATAACAACTTAGCTCTCAATGGCTCCTGAAGAAATCATCGACGCCCTGACGACGTACCTTGCGGAACTTGGCGATATATTGGCGCGTTTTAGTCACACTCGCACTGGGGTACACATTGAGCGGCAAGACAACTATCGTTTCCGGACAATAGTCACCGAGCTTCTGGACCTTCTCCGAGATCACGTCCCTGGCTCACGGCAGCACATTCAACTTGTGAGTAGTGCGTATAACGAAGGCGTCAGTAACATCTATCAAACTGCCTCCTACGCAAGCGTTGAGGAAATAAGAAGTACTGTTTCAGCCGTTCTTACTCGAATTGAACGCAACAAGAACCTCTTTGTGGCGGCAAGTGGTCCAGTGTCGATTGCTGAGTCGGAGCGGAAGCTTGTAGACGCACTGGACCAACTCATTCTTCGCTTTCATGCTGTTGCGGTTCAACTTCGGTCCCGTCACTCAGATCGAGATACGTTAGACGTAAACGATGAGTACGACGTTCAAGACCTCATGCACGCCCTATTAAGGCTTCACTTCAACGACGTCCGCCCTGAGGAATGGGTGCCGAGCTATGCGGGAAGTGCCTCGCGCACCGACTTTCTACTTCCAGAGATTCTAACTGTCGTTGAGATCAAGAAAACGCGTCAAGGCCTGAACGCGAAGTCCGTTGGCGAGCAATTGATTATCGATATTGCGAAATATAAAAGGCACCCTCAATGCAAGCGGCTTGTGTGCTTCGTCTATGACCCTGAAGGCCGAATTGCGAATCCAGTTGGGATCGAAAATGACCTTGCTTCGGGTGGCGAAGGCATAGACGTCCGAGTATTTATTTTGCCCAAGGCAGCGGGTTGAATCCGCAGTCGAAAGCCGCCCTTGGCCTCACTCCATGCAGAGTCAGGCCAAGGTTATTTTCTGCTAGCGTGTCGGTTTGACAGGCTGGCCGACGCGGCGATAGCCGCGGTCGGTAATCTCTTGCTCGGTGTGCCCCAGCAGCGCGCTTGCGTCGGCCGCATCCACGATCTCGCTGGCGGACTTGGCCCGAATGTCGCGGAATTGAAAGAGAGCGATCCGCTCGGCGAGGACATGCTGCTCCTCCTTCTTGCATGTCTCGATAGCCGCCTTTCGGGCGGTGTCAAAACGCAGGCGCAGATTCCACTTGTTGAGCTGCTGGCCGTCCGGTAGCGATACTAGGTACGACCCGCGTTTGCGTCCTGGGCGCGCCTGGATGCGCTTGATGACGCTGGCCAGCTCCGATTTGATCTGGCCCTGGTACAGCATGATGCATAACAGCTTTCCCGTCTTGGCTTGGCGGACAACCAGGGCGTTGTTGTTGATGTCTGGGTCGGCCACGTACGCCTATCCGCTGGGCGATGACGACAGCGAGCCGGCCGGGATGGATAACATTCCCTTTGGCGAGAGCGCGCCGCTTTTTCGCCGGGGGGAGGGGGCGAGCGCGGTCGTCGTAAAAGAAAAGCCGAAGAAGGTGTACGGCGCGGAACATTGGGCTGCGGTCGAGGACGTCCTCGATAACTTCATCCTGATCTACGGAGAGGACTTGGTATGGGACTTCTGAGCGAGCACCAGAATGCGATTTGCGAGATGAGCGCATTCAGTCGGTGCGTCCGCTGGTTTCGGCAAACTATCTTGACGGCTGGCTTGTTGAAGCTGCTTATCGCCAGCTTGGCGACTTCAACGACCGCATGGCGCTTAAGTGCAGGCATATTTACCAGTTAGACGAGGTGCGCACGCGCACGAAATTGAAGGGGGTGCGTGGCCCGCATGTACGATTGGTCATCGCGCGCGCTGAAAATAATTTAAAAGCTGTATTGAAAAAGCTCGACCACGCGGCTACCATTCGATTTACAAATTGCCTGCCGGGGTGTCCCGTGCCTACTGCCGAATCGGCGCTTCCTTAATGGAGGCGCAGTTTCGTCGGTAGTCGATAGAGCTAGAGCCGCATGTAGTAGTTCAAATTTGAACTGAAAAAAAGCTGGGGTAATCCCCCTTCGGATGGCTCGACAACTGCCCGGCTCGTTAGCACGATGCGAGGGAGGCCATTTCACTCCCTCACTTAACTTACGAAGCAATATCTGACAACTTGTCACATTTGTGAAAACGCATACAATCAGCTCAAATTGAAATCGCTGTCACTGAAATCAATCTCGATATCGGAGCCAAATGCGAAAAATTTCCATCCGTGTTTTTTGCGACTGGATAACTCGGAATTGATAAATTTCATCGCTAAAGTGACAGCTTGCCAAGAATCCACTCCAAAAATAGCAGCCGAAAAATCGCCGATATACAATTTCGCCACCCAGTCGCCTTCTACACGGATGGGGACGTCGATAGCGACCAAAAAATCGGGGTGAATCCCCCCTGCGTTAATAGCCTTAAGTTGTCTGGAACAAAATAAAGACATAAATTCCTTAAATATTACTTTTTGAATCGGCGATTAAATTACTTCCACCTGTCTTTACACCAGGCGTTGTTATCAGCCCAGTCGTTAACTGCCTCTGCGTAACAAATTGCGCGGTTGCGAGAATCAGCAGTATCGAGCCCTGGAAAAACCTCCTTGCATCTGGGGATGTCCCGTTCGTAATAAAGATATTCATTTAAAGCTAGGCACTTTCGCAGCCCTTCGGATTTTTCTTCCGGAGTTGGCTCGCACCCACAAGGGTTACTGGCACCGCCACCACCGCCGCCGCCGCCTGGGTCTGGACCTCCGCCGCCTGGATTAATTGGCACTATAATGATACCACCACCGCCACCAGGATCGATAGGTTGGGACGGCCCATCGATCACTACGATTGGGATGTCTTCTGACTGGGGGCTCATTTCATCATTTGAGCGCGTTGCCACATTGCCCCCATCTGGACGAGCCGCTGCTTCTGCTTTCAGCCTATGCAGCAATTTTCCGCCGCCAAATACCAAGCGTTTCAGATAGTGCCCATACCATTCGAGGTATTCAGTACTATGATTATTTGAGGCAACGCTCAGTGTTGGAAACGGTCCTTTCCGTTTGTAGGAAATCTCAATATCTGTCGCTACGGGAAGTTCAAGGCGAACGCACGACGAATTCGAATTCTGACTAAAGATTGCGCAAAGCTTCACACCTTTCTTGGAAATATCAAGCCAGCTTGCTGCGACGTCTGCAACGAATGGGCCAGAGATAAATTGTCCATTAGGCTCATCTGTGATGTGGACGTAATCTTTGCAAGCCTGTTCGCTTGCACATACCCTTACAGTTCGATCATCGACTTTGAAAACAGAGCTAACCTCCGCAGTTCCATAGGGGAAGTAACGTTGTAAGGCCTCGCTATATGAATATTTTTCGTAAAGTCTTCCTTTTGGTGGTCCCGTGTCAGGCGTTTCAACTGCATGCGCCACGAAGCCAATGGAGAACAAATAGATTGCAAAAAAGAAACTTTTCAAGTTAATCTCCGGAAAATGATCTCGTAGCAATGTTATCTAAAAAAAAAGCCGGCTAATTCTATTCAATTATCACCCCAGACAAATAAGCGACAGTCCGGTTCGCCAAGCCTTAATTTCGACCAGTCGCGGAATCGAAATTCCTGTAAGTATTTGATTTCGTTAGTAATCTTCGAAGACTTGAAAACTGCTGACGGTGTGAGCCGTTCGTGAGTTCGAATTTCCGCTTCCCCCAAACGAACAATAAAGCCCTTGATTACCATAGGCTTTTTTCATTTCTCAAATTCAATCGTCCTTGCCACTGAGGCGGAAGGCAACAACTTATCGCGCGAGGTTTGCGAGTATGTATTGGCGCGTCGCATCGTCTGCCCGACAAGATCGAGGTCGCATAACGTCGCGGCGACCTGCTCGACAAGCGCATGCCGTTGATGCAGGCCTGGTCCGACTATTTTCCTCAGAAAACTACCTAGAAGCTGTAACTAAAAATTACTTGTATAACAGGTATTTGACGGATACCTGTTATAAGCGTAATCTGTAAATATTCGTTATAAAGGTAAAACGCGGAAATCCCATGAGGCAAATTCTGTCGCTCTCCAAACAGCTTGGTCCGCTTATCCAGTCGGCGCGCAAGTCCGCAGGGCTGTCGCAGACGGAGCTGGCGCAACGCCTGGGCATTAGCCAAAGCCGCATCTCGGCGATGGAACTCGATCCGGGATCGATCAACGTCGAGCAGTTACTGGCGCTGCTAGCCGCGTTGAATCACGAAGTGCTGGTGCAGCCGAAGACGAGCGTCGACGAGGAGCGTGGTCCGAACACGCCGGAATGGTAATCCATGGGACGCAAATCGCATTCTCGGTCGCTGTCGGTGTGGAGCAACGGCGAGCGCGTCGGAACCTGGACCATCCCGCCGCGTGGCGAAACGCAATTCCTTTACGATAAATCCTGGACGGAATCGGCGGTGGGACGGCCATTGTCGCTATCGCTGCCCTATACGGGCGATCTGCCATTGCGGGGTGATGTCGTCCGCGATTTTTTCGACAATCTCCTTCCCGACAGCGAGCCGATACGCAAGCGCCTGGCGTCCCACTACAAGCTCGCCTCCATCGAAGCATTCGACTTGCTGCAAGAAATCGGTCGGGACTGCGTTGGCGCGGTCCAGTTGCTGGAGGAGGACGAGGCACCGAGCGACGTCAAGCGCATCGAAGGCAGTCCCATGTCCGAGGAGGACGTTGAGCGACACTTGATCCAGTTGGCGCAGTCGGGACCGTTAAGACGCCGCGAGGACGCCGACGACCTGCGCATCTCGCTCGCGGGCGCGCAGGAAAAGACCGCGCTGCTGTGGCACAACGGCGGCTGGATGCGTCCACACAGTTCCACGCCCACCACCCACATACTCAAACTGCCGTTGGGATTGGTCGGCCACCGCAAGGCCGACTTGACCGCATCGGTCGAGAACGAATGGCTGTGCATTAACTTGCTGGCGGAATTCGGCCTGCCGGTCGCCAAGACCGCCATCTTGAATTTTGGTGCTCAAAAGGTATTAGGCGTCGAGCGCTTCGACCGAAAAATGCACTCGTCCGGAAAATGGATCATGCGTCTGCCGCAGGAAGACTTCTGCCAAGCCCTTGGGGTCCCGCCGCATCTGAAGTACGAAAGTGACGGCGGTCCCGGCCTGGCTGAATTGGCGGCGGTGCTGCGCGGCTCCGAGCGCGCGGAGGAAGACTTGACCACGCTGCTGGCCAGCCAAGTGCTGTTCTGGTTGATGGCCGCGCCGGATGGACATGCCAAGAACTTCAGCATCCACTTGTTGCCCGCAGGTCGCTACGCGCTTGCGCCCTTGTACGACGTCATGTCGATCTGGCCGATTGAAGGCGGCGGCGCGAATCAATATTCGCTTCACAACGCCAAGCTTGCGATGGCCTTGTTGGGTAAGAACAAACACTACCGCTTCGCAGACGTGCAGCGCAGGCACTTCAACAGCACCGCCGCCAAGTGTTTCCTACGCGCCGACGCGGAAGATGTTATCGAAAGCGTGCTGGCGCGAACCTCGGGCGCGATCGAGGCAGTAGCGGCACGGTTACCATCGGGCTTTCCCGCCCGAGTTGCGGAAACGGTCTTCGCAGGGATCAAACGATCGGCACAGCAATTGGACGCCGGTTGATCCCAGGCGCTTACGATTCTTCGTTGAATTTGAGCATGATGAAACGCCCGCTGCATGAATCGCGATGGAGAGGATTCCTTCAAGCGCGATTCTTGCGGCGCCGTGCGATCAAGCCGGTCATGGCCAGCCCCGCCAGCATGAGGGCGTAGCTGGATGGTTCAGGGACGGCGGAGATGGTGACGGTAATACTGTCCGGCGTGCCGCCGAACATCGTACTGATGTCCGGACCGGTGATATCGTTTGTGAAGTAGAAAGAGGCGCTTTTGTTGAACTCAGCGCCGCTCACGTCTTGCGAGAAGGTTTGAGACTGGTTGAAACTTCCCGTCGGAACAAACGCTGCGGAATAGCTGCTCGCATAAGTCTGTACTTGCAACACCTGGACACCGCCCGTCACGCCCAACATGCTGCTCAACACTTCAGCGCCATTGATGTTGCTCGAAAGCGCGCTGGAAATGAGCTGGCTCCCACTGACGGTCGCGTTGGCGCTGAAGGTCTTGGTGTGGCCGTTGACGGTGACCGCGACGGTGTATCCCGGGCCGTTGCCGTACAGCTCAGTTGCGGAACCTGCGGTGTTGCTGAACTCCCACTGCGCCGGGTCGGTGCTGACGGTAATCGTTTCCGTATACGCCAGGCCCGTCAAGTCCCGTCCTATCCAGGAACCCGTGTCCGGTATGTCGCCAAAAAGTTGCATGTGGTCATATCCATAGTCGATATGGCCGGTCGTGGTGAGGGTCCAGGTTTGTGCTTGTGCCTGGCTGCAGAAGGCGCTCAGCGCCAGGAGGGCGCCTGCCGCGAACAATTTGATAGTCATGTTTGCTTTTCGTAGGAGGTTGGAAGGGACCGCGAACAACCATGACAATGGTGGCCGGACGGTTGGCATTGCACCACTAAGCTTAGCCCGCTTGCTGCGGCGGGCCGAAGCGCCCCAGACGGCCAGGCCGGAGAGAGCATCGTGGCCGTCGTGCCGCGACAGGCAGCTCGCGTCTATTCGAGCGCGGCATAACGGCTTTCGTTGATATTTAGATCACAATGATATCATCAAGGCATGCTGATGAAAATTTAAATTTTGATAATTTCACTAGGCCTAAAGTGATACTTCCAATGGCAGGATTTCTATCCGGCGAAATTCCGTAGGATGGGTCTCCGCCTGGATGGCGATGTATCCGCTCTCCAGCATCTGAGGGAAGCCTTTCGCCATGAGTCGCTGGCTGTGTGGATCGCTCGGGTTGAGTTGAGGCTGGCTGTAGCTGATCACGGTCTCGCCATCAAGGATATGCTTGATTAATTTTCCACCGCGAACTTCCACCTCGATGGTGACCCAATCGTCCCCCATATATACCTTCGACTTGGCCGAGGTGCGGTGGGTCGTGGTCAGCTGCCCGTTAAAAACCGCCTTGGTATGAGGGGTGCAGAACGATCCGTTGTTTTGGTCACCAGGCCCGCCTCCGCCAAGCATCTGCACCTCGATCGATGCGGGAAAGTCCTGGTCGAGCTCCATGGTCTCCGGCGGTTCACTAAAAATCATGATGCCGTTATTGCGGAAACCCCAGCCCGGAGCGCCCGCGAGCTGTTTGCCGACGAAACGATATTCCGCCCGAATACGGTAGTGCGACAGCTTCTGCTTCCAGAACAGGTGACCGAATTCGCCGTTGAATTTGTCGTACTCGCTGTAGTCGACTTTGAGGATGCCGTTTTCAACCTTGAATGTGTTTTTGTAATTGACGCCCGCCGGATAGCCTTTGAACTTCGGAGTCCAGCCGGATAAGTCTTTCCCGTTGAATAGCTGAATCCACTCCGCTTGCTTAGGCTGTGGCGCTATGGCGCCCTTTGATTCAAGCGAGTTGTTGTGGACGCCGACACACCCGGTCAACGCCAACGCGCAAAGCAGGCTTGCTGGTTTTATTGTCTTCATTGCCCATTTCCGGATGGTGGTTAAAAAACGCTGGCGGCGGCGGTATCCGACAGTGTCGTTGAAATTGCTGGCTGGATCAAGTAAGTGTCCGGCCGTTTCGAACGGTCCTACGGGGCGGCAACGGTCGAGGTGGCAAACACTTTCCTGACCGTCGTTGGCGTGACGTCGAAATCGGCGAGATGGCGCATATCCTTGACTGACAATTCACTCGCTCCCCGCAGATCCATGAGTGCGGCGCCGTTCCGCCCGGGCCGCACGTTGATGCTTCGGAAAACTACGTCTTTCACATCGTCCAGCACAATCGCGCTACGTTCCTCGGCATCCAGGTAGGTCACGGTAACCTGGTGCAGCTCGAGTCCGCGCACATGGCGGATGAAGAACGCGTAGGCGGGAGATGCGCCGAACATGCCGGGCTCGGGGTAAGCCGATGGCTCCTCGGGCGGAACGCGGTTGCTAGCATCGGCCGTGCCGCCGCCTTTGGTCTGGATCCGTACCTGGCTGATACTGACATCTTCGATCGGGTGGCCGGGTATGCCGCTCAATGTCGTCGCATAGCCGCCGTTCGCGCCGGACACCACGATATTGCTGATATTGATACGCTTGATGGTCCCCACCGGTGGCTTGTCGGGACCACGCAAGCGCGCGCCGAGCCGGATGAAGATGGGATCGTTGGCCACGTCACGCATGGTGATGTTGGTGATCGTGACGTCCTCGATATGGGACCCGTCCACGCTTTCGATGGCGATGCCGCGCGACTCGTCAAAGACGCAGTTGGTGATGGCGATGTTGCGGAAGTCGCCATTCGATTCCGTTCCCAATTTGATGCGTCCAGTGCGGTAGGACTTGTACGCCGGCGAGCTACGTTTGAACGTCCCATCGAGCTGGGTGCCTTCGTCGAAGTTACCAGCCAAATAGCAATCCGAGATGGTGACGTTTTCGCAGTGGCGAATCTTGCCCAGTCCATAGGAGGCCTTCAAGCAGATGCCATCGTCCCAGGGCGCGTTCACACTGCAGTTCGTCACGCGGACATTGTTGCAGGCGTCGATGTCCATGCCATCGCGGTTGGTATCGATCTTGAGGTGGTCTATCAGCAGGCTGTCCACGCCGGTGGCGAGAATGCCGAAATGGCCTCCATGCAGAATCGAGAAGTCACGCAGGATCACATTGCGGCAATCGCGCAGGGCGATGGCCTTGTTCCCTTCGCCCGGGCCACCGTCCCGATAGCGCCGGTCTTTCGGGCTCTGTTCGGCAAACCGGTCGAAGCCGCTGTTGAGGCCCTTACCATGGATGAGTCCCGCACCGGTGATGCTGACGTTGTGCAAGCCGATTCCCCAGATAAGGCTGTTCTGCCAATGGGAGTGACCGAAATCCTGATACTTTTCGGCCACGGGATTGAACTCCGGCAGGTCGTAAGGCGCCAGTTTCCAATCGACCGCTTCGATCACCGCGCCATTGTCGAGATGGAGCGTGATATTGCTTTTCAGCCGAATCGACGCTGAAAGATATGTTCCCGCCGGGAAGTGGACGGTGCCTCCGCCGGCGGCAGCTGCGGCGTCGATCGCGGCGTTGATGGCGGGCGAATCAATATGCTTGCCGTCGCCTTTCGCACCGTGGCTCTTGACGTTGATCGCGATGCTGGAAGATATGCCATAGGCGGCCCCCGGCAGGGCGGTCAGCAGCACGGCGGACTGCAGGAATTTGCGACGATGCGTGAGGGAGATAGACATTTGTTACCTTTTATGAAGATGAAGACCCTGACGGCGCGCGAGCCGTGGTTGGTGTCGCCACGCGTTTTTCAATCGTGTGCTCACGGGTTGTCCAGCTCCTCGTTTATGCGAACATGCTTAGGCGAGCTTATAGTACTGCTCCCAGCCCTTGCGCGGCGGCGCCCCGGCCAGCAGGGCGTTGGCCTGCGCATTGTTGGTGATGCGTTTGCCGGCCGGATCGAAACTGAGCTTGCCGTTGACTCGCTGGGCGATCACGCCCAGCGCCATGGCCTGGCACAGCGGACCGGCTACCGCAAAACTGGAGCGGCAGGTTTCCTCGCCCATGCACGCCTTGAGGAAATTGGCGAAGTGGTTCGACGGGCTCTTCGGAACGTTCGGCAGGGCCAGATCGCGCCCTGCGTCGCCGATGATACGCAGTTCGGAGCCATGCGAGCCGCCCTTGAAGGTCAGGCCGTCGCCATAGATGATCTTCCCGGGAGGCAGCACGGGCGCGTTGCCGCTGCCTTTCGATGGCGGCGGAATGTTCGGATCGACGATGGCCGCGCCGAAGTCCTTCGGCAGCGGCGGCAGGTTGTCCACGCCGTCGTACCAGGTCAGTTCCAACGGTGGCAGGGCGCCGCGCTGGGGGAAGCGGAACGCCAGCGTCGACGCTTGCGGGAAGATCAACGGGCTCCAGCCCTCGAGCCGTACGGCCTCGACTTCGGTCGGCAAACCGAGCTGCAGGAATTCGTGGGCGGTGTCGAAGATGTGGGCGCCCCAATCGCCCAGCGCGCCGTTGCCGTAGTCGAACCACGAGCGCCAGTCGCCGTTGATGTAGCCGGGATTGTATTCATGGTAGGCGCCGGTGGCGACCCAGCCATCCCAGTCCAGCGTCGCTGGCAGCGGCCTGCGTGGCAGATAGCCCGACACTTTCATGCCATGCCAGCGGCGCGGATTGTTCATGTGCGCCGTGATGGCGCGCACGTTCTTGATGATGCCGGCATCGACCCAGGACTTGAACTGAAAATAATTCGCTTCGGAGTGCCCCTGGTTGCCCATCTGGGCAGCCACCTTGTACTTGCGTTCGGCGGCCATCATCAGTTCGATCTCGCGGAAACTCTGTCCCATCGGCTTTTCGCAATATACGTGCTTGCCTTGCGACATGGCCAGCATGGCAACCGGAAAATGCGAGAAGTCCGGCGTGCCCACGCTGACCGCGTCGATCTGCTTGCCCATCTTGTCGAACATGGTGCGGAAATCCTGGAAACGCGGCACATCCGGGAACAGCTTCATGATCTCGAGCGTATGCGGCGCGCCCATATCGACGTCGCACAGCGCCACGATGTTGGCCAGTCCGGTGGCGTGCAGGGCCTTGACGACATCGGCGGCGCGGTTGCCGATGCCGACGCAGGCCAGGTTGACCTTGCCGTTGGCCGCCCTGGCGCGGGCGAAGCGGGGGACGGCCAGCGCAGCCAGGGCGCCTTTGACCAACTGGCGGCGGCGCGGCGAGGAAAGTGCGTGTGTCATGAGGTCTCCTTGATTGTTTGATTGAGTTTAGTTGTAGTCGCCCGGCCAGGCGATTTCGCGGCCTTGGTCCATGGCCGCTTGGCCCATCAGCGCGGCGATGCCGGAGCGATAGGCGTGCTCGATCATCTGCGGGATCGGTCGGCCGGAGCGGATCGCGTTGGCGAAAACGGCCATCGACAGGATGGTGCCATCGTCGCCGCCGAGCTCGCGCCGCAGGTCCTGCCCGGCCATGCCGTTTTTGCTTTCTGGTTTCCAGGTCGGCGCACCGATGGCAAGCGTCTCGGCGCTGCCGCGTTCGATCTGCTCGACCAGCGCTGCGATCGCCGGCGCGGGGGGAGGTTGTTCCAGGTAGAGCTTTCCGCTCTCGCCTTCGATGGCGCCTTGCGGCCCCATGATCTGGATTTCCAGTCCGTGGTGGCGGTTGCTGATGAGCGAGTCGTAAATAAAGGTCACCCCGCCGCGATAGCGGAACAGCACGTTGACGTTGTCGAACACTTCGCGCCCGTCTTTCCAGTGATTGACGCTGCCGTAGCCGACGCACGACAGCGGCGCCGCATCGAGGTACCAGTTCGCCACCTGCAGGTGATGCGAGGCCAGTTCGGTCATGAGGCCGCCCGAGTAGGCGCGGTACAGGCGCCAGTTCAGCTTGCGTTCCAGGGCGGGGTCGGGCAGCGGGCGGCGCCAATCGTTGTTGCGGTGCCAGCTGGCACGGATCTGCGTGATCGGGCCGATCCGGCCGGTTTGCACCAGTTCGTGCGCGTGGAGGAAGGACGCGCTGAACAGGCGCTGGTGGCCGACCTGGAACACCAGCCCGCTGGCGTGGGCCGCGCGCGCGATGGCCTTGCATTCGTCGACGGTCACCGCCAGGCTCTTTTCGCAGAACACATGCTTGCCGGCCGCCAGCGCGTCCAGGCACATCGGCGCGTGCTGGTGCAGCGGCGTGGCGATCACAACCCCGTCGAGGCCGGCCAGCTCAAGCATTCTGCGGTAATCGGTGTACGCCTTCGGCTTGCCGCCGGCGGCGGCCATCGCGGCGGCCAGGTGGGGCGGATAATCGTCGCACAGCGCGGCAATTTCGACGCCGGGCGTGCGCAGCAGGTACTGCAGCAGCAGGCTGCCGCGCGAGCCGATGCCGATCACGCCGATGCGTACCCGGTCCGACGCGGCGTCGCCAACCGGCTGGGCGCGTAGCGGCGCCATCCACGGTAACGCGCTCAGCAGGGCGGAGCTCGTGATGACACCGGCCACACGCGCCAGAAAGCGCCGGCGCTGCTCAGCTTCATGCCGGATGTCGTTGGGGCGTTTGCTAGTCATGTTGCCATTTCTTTTCTGCGGTCCAGTGGCCGTCGCGCTTCACATAAACGAATTCGGAACATCGCTGTTTTACTTCGCGCGCAGGTCGCGGATCAGGATGTTGCGGAAGGAAACCTGATCACCGTGGTCCTGCAGCAGGATATGACCGTCGGGCCATTCCCCGAAGCCCGGGATGTCGCGAAATTTGCTGGTGGCCACGGCGCTGCGAAACGCCGCCGAACCGCGTTCGACTTCGACGGTTTTGCGTCCATTGAGCCAGAATGTCACGCTCTTGCCACGTGCCAGGATGCGCACATGGTTCCACTGACCCACCGGGGCGGCCGTCTTGTCCTTCCCGGCCGGGACCAGGTCATACAGCGAGCCGATGGTGCGATTGCCGTCGCGTCCGAGCTTGGCGTCCGGATGGCGTTCATCATCGAGCAACTGGAACTCCATGCCGATGGCCGAGCCCACCGCTGCCGGCTTGCCGGTCAGGCGGTCGATCGGCGCCAGGTTCGGTTGGGTGAAAATCTTCACGCCGCTGTTGGCGCCAGGGGTCAGCTTCGCCTCGAGCGTCAGTTCAAAATCGGCGTAACGCTCGCGGCTGATGATGTCGCCACCTCCGCGCGATTCCTCGCCGCCTTTTCCCATGATGGTGAGCACGTTGCCGCACGCGCGCCAACCATGCTTGGGAAAGTCATCGGTTTTCACGCCGCGCCAGGCGCTGGTGGAGCTGCCGTCCCAAAGAGCGGTCCAGCCTTCGGATTTCTCGGCCGCCGTCAGCGCTGGCGTGGGCGGCGCGCCGGCGTTCTCGCAGGCGCCCGTTTGCGCCGCGACGGGCGCCGCGGCGAGGGTCATGGCGGACAGCACAAGCGCGGGAAGAAGAGGGGTGTATGGCATTGCAAAACTCCATGAAAACAACATTATGAAAAAACGCCAGCCAACCCCGCGCACCGGGCGAGTGGCTGACTGGCCAAGGGAGATAAGCGAAGATTGATCCTTATCGTGTGCCTTAAAACTTGAAGCGCGCGCCGAGCGTGAAGGTGCGATCGAATGTGGCTTGGTCCATGAACATTTCCTTGAACTGCGCGTAACGCGAGTCGAAAGCCTTGGTCAGATTGGCCACCTGCAAATACACGGTGGCGTACTCGCTGACGTCATAACTCACCGACGCGTCGACATAGGTCACGTCGTTGAACGAGGTTGCCAGACGGGCGTTCGACAACATCTGATCGGCGTTGTATTGCGCGACCAGATCCGGCGCTCCCACGTTGGTGTTGGGCGCGCGCTGGCTGCGAACCTGGGAGAAGCGCGGCGAGCGCCAGTTCGCCGCCACCCGGGCCTGCCAGCCGTATTTCTGATACCACAGCGCGAGGTTGGCGGTATGTTCGGAGAAGTCCGGCAACGGCAGGCTGTTGCCGTAAAAATCGGTATCAAACCCCTTCGATTCGCCGTAGGTGTAATTTGCGTCCATGCCAAGGCCGCTCCAGGCGCCCGGCAGGAAGGTGAACGGCATCTTGATACCGCCTTCCAGGCCCTGCGTCTTGGTGCCCGAGCCATTGACGGTCTGCGTCCAGTTTCCGGTGCGGCGCACCACGCCGTCGATGTCCGGACCGGGGGCGACGAAGCTGAGGGTGCGGGCAAACGAAGCGATGTCCAGACGGTAGGCCGCGAGGTTGACCAGGATCTCACGGGTGGGATACCACTCGAGGCTCAAATTGGTATTGGTCGAGCGCCACGGCTGCAGGTCCGCATTGCCGGCGTTGGCGCCCAAGAAAATATTGAACGAATCCGGCAGGGTCGGATCGGTCCCGTTGTTGGCGTTGCGGCTGTATTGGGTTTGACGTCCCAATGCATTGAGGTCCGGCCTGGTGACCGCCTTGTTCCAGCCCAGGCGGATCGCCAGGTTGTCCGTAGGCGATACGCTCAGGTTGAAGCTCGGCAGCGTGTCACGGTAGTTACGCACCAGCACCTCGTCGCCCAGATCGGCCAGCGGACCATTCGGGTACTGGCGCACGTTCGGGTCGATGACGTTGCGGGTGATGGTCGCTTCGGAATTGACCTGGCGCACGCCTACGTTGCCGGAATACGGCAGGCCGAACCACGTATCTCCCGAGAAGTCAGCCTGGAAATAAGCCTCCTTCGTCACAACCTTGTACAGGTAGTTCTGTTCCGGCGCCGCCCCTTGGTACGGTGTATAGGTTTGGCCGGTTGCCGGATTGGTCCACTGCGGGAATTGTTCCTGCCACGCCTGCATGGGATACTTCAGCGCCGCCGGGTCGAGCAGGGCGATTGATGGGGTGGAAAAAATGCCGACCCGGTTATAGATTTTGGTGTAATGATCGGGGTAGGCCGCCAGCAGATCCGGCCCGAAGCCACTCTTCTGGGCATCTCTGAACGGCGTCCCGCGTGGCACCGAGCTGATGCTGGGATTGGAATTGAAACCCGAGCCCGGGACGCCGGTATACGTCGGGGCATACATTTCCCAGCCATAACGCTTGATATTCTGTTTGCTGGCCCGCGCGCCGAATTTGAAACCGTCGAACACCCATACCGGATCCCGCCACACCCCGTTGGCGGAGAGGTTGGACAGGCGCCCGGTCTCGTCGCTGCCGCGCACGTTGAAGTTGCCCACTTGTAGCTTCGTCGCATCCCATCCGCCGTCGAGGAAGTCGATGGCCGGCCGCTTGCCGGTCAGATCAAAGCCCATCAGGTAGCCTTGGTATGCCGCGGTGCCGGTTCCGCTCGTCGTGGTGCAATTGGCGGTGCAACCGGCCGGCGTGGACGTGAAGGTCGGGTTATAGTTGGAGTCGATCTGTCCGTTCACGTTGTAACGGTTATTGGTGGAATGCTGCAGCCGCACATCGCCGGACAGGGCGTCGCCCCGGTAGTCGAGACGCAGCATGGTGTTGGTCGACTTGCCGTCGTTGCGCTCATTGCCGGCGCGCGAGAACTGGCGCGCGGTGCGCTGGACACCTTTCGTGACGACGTTATTCTCGCTGACCAGCATCGGCGCCGCGCCCGGCAACAGGCGGTCGAACAGCACGCCATTGTTATGGAAATAGATGTCGTGACGGTAGTTCTCGTCCGCGATCTTCGAGTGGAAGGACTCGAGCGTGGCGCGCAGCTGGCGGTTGAATTTATAGGTCAGGGCGCCCGAGGCGGCTTCCCGCTCGCGGATCAGTGTCCTGTCGTTCGCCGAGATCATGCGCGGCATCCACACGTAGTTGCCGGCGATCAGGCAGCTGAGGTTATTGCGATCATGGAAGGTCTTGACGGCGCTGGCCTGCGCCGCCGTCAGCGATCCCGGGGCGGCGGTGGGATTGATTCCGGTAGGGAAGGGCGCGGTCACGCAGGCCGAACCCTTGCCGGTCAGATCGTAGTAACCCGCACCGGGGTCGTTCGGATTTTTCATCACGCCGTCCGGCGTGATCCTGTCCCAGTCATTGTTCTGGGCGTTGGCGTTGTAGTTTGCCCGCGTCGATTTCGACTTGTTGGCCGACACCAGGGCCCCCCAGCTCGAATCCTCGGCCTTGTAACCCGCTAGAAAAGACACGTTCGGGCTATCCTTCTTGGAGTAGGAGCCGCGCTGGTTCTCGGCGATGCCGCTCAGGGTCCAGCCCTTCTTGAGGTCCAGGGGCTGGCGGGTTTTCAAGTCGATCGTACCCGCGATCCCGCCCGGCAGGATGTCGGCGGTGTTCGACTTGATGACGGTGGCGCCCGCGATCAGCGAGGCCGGAATGTCCGCATAGTTGGGCTGGGTGGACACGACGTTGCCGGCCCCGAGGAACATATCGCCGTTCAAGGTGGTCAGCACCTGCGGCATGCCGCGCAGCGTCACGCGGCCGGCTTCGCCCGCTTCGCGCGCCACCTGGACGCCGGTGACGCGCTGTAGCGAATCGGCGATCGTCAAGTCGGGCAGTTTGCCGATGTCCTCGGCAACGATGGCGTCGACCACTTTGTCCTCGTTGCGTTTGATATCGATCGCGCGCATCTGCGACGCGCGCACGCCGGTGACCACCACCGCCTGCACCTCCTCGTTCTGTCCGGCTGGCGCAAGTCTGCCGGTATCCTGCGCCTGCGCGATACCGCCGGCGCCAAGGGCCGTTTGGGCCACCGCGAGCGCGATCGCCGTTTTATTCAAGGGCTTCATGTGTCTCCTCCACCGATTTGAAAAATGGTTTTTTATTGTTGGCTCGAGGCCATCGCGTTGCCGGACCTGCCGGAAACGGAGCATTCATTGCATGTGGCGATGCGACCCTGTGCATGCAATATTGCAGTAATAAATCCGATGTACTAATATATTAATGCAATATTGCGAATGTATTGCATGGCTTTACCGCCAGTCAAGTACTTAGTACTTGCCGTGTTGATGTTTATCGGAATTCGCGCAACAGTCGTTTTAGGGGAGGGGGATTGTGTTGGCGCGCAGGGCTGTCGCAAGGCTGCGCCGGAGCGCTGGCGCGATCGAATGCTCCGCCTGCGAGGTGTCTAGCGGCCCTGGCGAACCGCGGCGACCAGGCGTTTCATCGCCGTCGCCGGAGAAATGCGCTCGTCGCGCCAAAACGCGCTGGTGATGGCGGGGAATGCCTGTGCGATTTCCGGCCGTGTCGAGGGCCTGACGTTGGGTATCAAGGTACCCCGCTGCGCCGCGTCGCGGTAGGCGTCGGCGGCGGCGACACCGCAAGGGTCAAACCGGCTGATATCGACGTCCAGCCGCACGGGGATAGAGCCTTTGGCCAGGTTGAACGCTATCTGGACTGATGTCGACATCGCTTCGGAGGCGAAGTCCAGCTGTGCGCGGGTGGCACTGGCACCGGCGGGTTTCAAGACGGCGAACGTGTCCATCGCGAACAGGAAAGCCCCGGCACTGCCCGGCGTCGGTACGCATTGAAAGGTCCAGCCGTAGCGCGCCTTTGCGCTGGCAAACTCGGGCTTGGCCCAATCGCCCATGAACTGCATCCCGGCCGATCCGTTGATGAGCGATTGCGACGCATTCATCCAGCGCTGCGCCGGACCCTTCGCTTGGGTGTATTGCTTAATGCGGCGAAAGGTCAGCAGTACTTGCTCCATGGTGGAGCTGGACAGGGCTGCGGGATCGAGCTCCAGCAGCGACCGCACGTAGAATTCGCCGCCACCGACTCCCAGCGCGACCGTTTGGAACAGCAGGTGATCCTGCCATTGCTCGCCGCCGTGGGCGACCGCCACGAGGCCCGCGCGTTTCAGTTTTTCCGCGGTATCGAAAAACTGCGGCCAGGTGGACGGCACGCCGGCGCCCACGCGCTCGAAAGCGGCCGAATTGATCCACAGCCAGTTGAGCCGATGCACGTTAACGGGCACCGCCACATAGCTGCCGTTGTGCTGCACGGCGGCGCGGACCGGCGCAGGCAGCAGCGCGTCCCAGTTCTGGGCCTTGGCGACCGTGTCCACGTTGGCCAGGCGGCCTTGCCGCGCCCATTGCTCGATGGCCGGCGTCGCAACTTGTGCGAGCGAAGGAGGATTTCCCGACAGAACACGGAAGCTGAGCAGCGCGTTCGCCATGCCGTTGCCACCCCCGCCGACCACGGTGAAATCGCGCCAGCTATGGCCTTTGCCGGTCACTGCGGTGCGTAGCACGGCGAAGGCCTTGGCGTCGGATTCGCCATTCCATGAGTGCAGTACTTCGATCGGCTCGGCGTTGGCGCCGCCGTGGACCAGCATCCAGGCCACCATCGCGGCATTGACGATCCATGCCCGGGGGCTGCCGTGCGCCGTTTGTATGGTCCGCATGGCTACGGCCCGGATATGGTCGGTGCCGCCAGCGGCAGGCTAAACTCCACCTTCAGTCCATGCGGCGTCGCGTCGCTGAGTTCGACTTTGCCTTGGTGGCGCAAGGCGATCTCCGTGACGATCGCCAGACCGAGGCCGCAGCCCAGGCCCTTGTCGGTGGCCCGGACAAAACGTTCGAGCACGCGTTCATGCAACGCGGCGGGAATGCCTGGACCGCTGTCGACCACCTCGATCACCGCGCGGTCGGCGTGCCGTTTCACCCGGACGGTGATGTCGCTGCCCGGCCCGGCGTATTCGATCGCATTGTCCAGGATGTTCAATAGCGCTTCACGCAACAGCAACTCGTTGCCCATGACGCGCAGTTGGGCAGCGTCCGTCCCGCCGCCCGCGTCTTCCATGCCAATGTCGATACGGGCGCGCAGCGCGCGCGGCACTGTTTCCGTCACGAGTGTCCTGACGAAAGGGAGTACCTCGATCGGCGTCTGTTCCGTCGCCATCGCAGCTTCCGGCTCTGCACGCGCAAGCATCAACAGCCGGTCGACCAGGTGGGCGCCGCGCACTGCGCTCTGATGCACCAGGTCCAGGCAGGCGGTCAGCGCGGGATCGCGGTTGGTGCGCAAAGCGAGCTGTGTCTGGCTTCGCAGTCCGGCCAGAGGCGTGCGCAGTTGATGAGCGGCATCGGCGATGAAGCGCTTTTGCGACGCGACATTCTTGCGCACTGAAGCCAGCAAGGCATTGAGCGCTTGCACCAGCGAGCGTACTTCCTGTGGCGCGGCGTCGCTGCGCAGTGCGGTCAGGTCCATCGCCGAGCGGCCCTCGACCTCGCGCCGCAGGCGTAGCAGCGGCGCAAGGCCGGCGCCGGTGCCAGCCCAGACGATGATCGTCATCAGCACGATCAGTATCGACAGCGGCAGCAGCGTATCGATCAGGATTTTCTTCCACAGATTTTCGCGGTGTGCCATATTGCGTGCCACCTGCACCAGCATCGTCTGCTGCTTGCCGTCGGGATCGTCATAGGTCACGAACAAGGCGGCGATGCGCACCATGATCCTGGTGCGGGCGGTCCCGCTTGCCCCCGCGTCGGCCAGCATCATTTCGCCGTCGTAGAAATACGGCTCGTTCCAGCGCGGGCGCACGCCCCCCAGTGGCGGCGGAACAGTGTTATTGCCGAGGATGACCCGCCCTGGCGGCGAGCTGACCGTGTACAGCAGGCGGTCGTCGGGATCGGCTTCGAGCACTTCCTGCGCCGCACGGGGAAAGTCCACCAGCAAGCCATGGGGCGTAGGCTGCACCTGCCGCGCGAGGGTTCTGGCTGTCTGCGACAGCGTGGCGTCGGCGGCCTGGTTCACATAATGCACGGCCAGGCGATAAGTCAGGCCCCCGCCTGCAAGCCACAGCACCAGTTGGGGCAGCAGCATCCATAGCACCAGTTGGCGGCGCAGCGACAGGCTGCCGGGGTGCAGGCGCAAGCGGGCCATCACGCTTGCTTCAGGTGCGCTGGACGCACTCGGCTGTGCCTTCAAGCAGATACCCCAGCCCGCGAATCGTCTTGATGACCAGACTAGAATTGTCAAGCTTGCGACGTAGCCGATGGATGTGCACTTCGGTCGCGTTGCCCTGGCCGACTTCGTGCCCCTCCTTCGCCCATGCTGCGGCAATCTGCTCCTTGGTCACCACGTTGTCGGCGTTGGCGAGCAGCAGGTCGAGCAGGACGGTTTCGCGCGGGCTGAGTTCGACGGTCCCGGTGTCGCTGACAGCCCTGCGGTTGTCGCGATCGAATCGCAGCATGGCGCTGGGTGGCGCGCTGCCACCTTGAGAGGCCGGCTTGGCCGTCGTCTTGTGCGCCGAACGACGCAACACGGCGCGCAGTCTGGCTTCCAGTTCATAGAAGTCGACCGGCTTGGTCAGGTAATCATCGGCGCCGGCGTTGAGCACCGAGATGCGGCTGTCGAGGCGGTCAAGCGCGGTCAGCACCAGGACTGGCAGGTCGTTGCCTGACGTACGCAGGTTTTCCAGCACGGTGCGTCCGTCCACCATCGGCAGGCCGAGATCGAGGATGACGGCGTCGAACTGATGTCGTGCGAGCAGGAATTCCGCAACCGCGCCATTGGGCGCGTGTTCGACCGTGAACCCGGAGAGCCCAAGCAGGGATGCCATTCCAGTGGCGAGGATTTCGTCGTCTTCGACAAGTAAAAGTTGCATGCGAATATGCCAGTCTGTTGCCGCCCCCGATACAAATGGTCGCCTGTTCGGCGGCGCCTGTAAGCGCGGACCGGCGTCTAAGCCCGGATTGGCTTTCATTGCAGTATAGCAGTAATATTGCAGTAATGTCCGGGGAGTTGGGACCGAAATAGGGTTCGACCGGGACAGCTGCACAGGGCATGGATCGAGCCATTCACATAGAGGTCATGGCACTTCAGGCTTGGACTTGGCTTTGGTCGGGCACTTGACGGGGCATTGGTTGCCGCGAAACAGCCGGAGCGCAATCGCGGTCACGAGCGCGCCGCTATACAGCTGCGCGCCGATAAACTCGATGATCACGACGACGACGCCGTTCCAGGTGCGGTCATCGCTCGTCACATTGATCAGGTTCCCCGGAAGGTCGTTTTGGTTTGCCATGAGAGGGACTAGGAAGTGAATGACTAGCAATTGTAGAGATGCTGCGGAAGGTGGTGCGGGTGGCATCGGCTCGACCAGATTTCCGGTAGCGGCATACAGCATACGCCGGCCTTTGCCATGGCCGACAGCGGTCAGCGATCTGATCCCGCGCCGGGGCGCGAGGCGTCAGTGCAGCATCACCGCCACGAGGTCGACCTCGGCAGTGGCGGGCATGAGGGTTGCCAACTGCGCGCTCAGTTCGCAATGGCGGAGCTGGCCGGGCGCCATCTTGTCGATGTGGTTCAGCACCTCGGCCGCTTCGGCCACCAGCGCCAGATCGTAGCCGCGCTTTTGCACGTGTGAAATTAGAATTTGCGCAGTGTTGAGCAAGATGCGCAGATTTCCCGGCAATTTCAGCCGCGCGGCGCGCATCCACTCGACCGCCTCGTCCAGCTTGTCGGTCTTCCACAACAGCACGCCCCGGTTCATGATGTCGCTTGCCTCCTTGCGCGCGTTCGCGATCAGATTGGCTCCCTCTTCGTCCATCCCAGCGTACTCGAAAACTTTTTGCACCTCGTCGCGCACGGTCTTGTCGTCGTCGTTATTCTGGACGACGTAGCACAGCAGCTTGACCGCCGGCTCTTTGATGCCCACTTCCAGCAGCAGCGTGGCGATATCCATGCACGTGTTCGGGGAGGGGAGGACGGCGGCGGTGGCCGTGGCCAGCATCGCTTCGAGTTCCTCGGCGATGGCGGTGGCGCTACGCGTGTCGCCATTGTCCAGGCACACCAGTCCCTCCGTGATTTTGGCGCGCAGATCGCTGACGTCGCCCGCGAATTTCTTTTGCACCGTCGCGAGGATTTGCATGGCCTCCTTGGGGGCCTTTTTGATGCCGCACACGCGCGCCAAGCCGAAATAGGGATCGGCCGATCTGTTGATCGAATGTTCGCCGACGCTTATACATTTGCGGTAGGCTTTTTCGGCGGCGGCCACGTCGCCCAGCCTCAGTGCGACTTCCGCCAGCGTCTTTTGGCGCGGCGCCGAATTGGGCGAGAGCCGGGCCGCACGATCAAGCACGGCGCTGGCCTGCTCGGATTGGCCCAGGTGCTTGTGCGCGGTGGCGAGCTGGTCGTAGGCGTCGAGGTACAGGCCGTTGCCGGCGATGACATCCTGCAGCATTTGGCAGGCGCCGGCATAATCGCCGTCCTGCAGTCGGAGCTTGGCCAGGCCGGCCTTGGCCCAGGTGCAGTCGCGGTGGCACAGCACGTTCTCAAAGATGGCGCGGGCGTTGTCGCGCTGGCCGCATTTGAGCAGCAGGGAAGCCTTCATGCGCAACAAATCGTTTTCATGCAGCTTGTTGTCGCCGATCTGCATGTCGCACAACATGGCCGCGTGCGCATAATCCTTGCGCGCATAGGCCAAATCGATTTTCCGGAATACCTGTTTTTTCTGCCACGCGCGGTTCAGGCGGGTGGTGAGCATGCCCTCGGTGATGGGTTTGAGCAGATAGGCGTCCGGGCAGTGTTCGGCGGTGCCCATCACCGAATCGGAACTCTTCTCGGCCGAGACCATGATGAATATGCTGCTGGGCATGAGCGAATTGTTGCTGCGCGCCTCTTCCAGGATTTGCTGGCCGTTCCGCCCGCCATCCAGATGGTAATCGCACAAGATGACGTCGTAGCGCTTATTGGTGAGCATGGTCATCGCCTCCTGGCCGTCCATGGCCAGGTCGATGTTCTTGGCGCCCATGTTGCGCAGGCTCTCCCGCAGCAATTGACGGATGCTGGCGCAATCGTCGACCACCAGGTAATGCTTCTCGGCCCAATTGACCGCTGGCGTGTCGGCAGCGCTTGGCGCTTTGCGGGTGGTCGTCTGGCTCATCATATTCCCTCTCGGATTCGGTGGCAGCCCGCCTGTATGCGACCCGTACTGTCAATATAGACTTACCTGACTATCCTGTCAACGACGTGACCAATATGGCGATCACATGTTGCCCATGCTGGACGAAGTGACTATCCTGTCAACGCAAACTAGGCGCAACGGCGCGAAAAGGAGGGTGGAACATGTCGGACGTTTTGACCACGGGAGAGGCCGCGCGCATTTGCGGCGTCAATTTCCGGACCGTATCACGCTGGATAGAGCGTGGATTGTTGCCGGCGTACAAATTACCCGGCAGGGGCGACCGCCGGGTATTGGTCGGCGAGTTGCATGAATTTATGCGGAAAAACGGCATCCCCGACCACACGCTGGCCGTTGTCCAGCCCAGGCGCGTCCTGATCGTCGATGACGAGCCGAACATGGCGCGCGCCATTGAACGTGTGCTGCGCGGCGCGGGCTTCGAGACGGCGGTCGCGTCGAACGGCTTCGAGGCCGGCGCGATGCTGCCCATCTTCAAGCCGGCGCTCATGACGCTGGATCTGCGCATGCCGGGCCTGGACGGCTTGGACGTGCTGCGTTTTCTGAAAAAAAACGAGCTGCCCGAGCCGTTGAAGACGCTCGTCGTCTCGGCCGACTCCGAGGAACGTCTGCAAATGGCGCTGGCGCTGGGTGCCCATGGCGTTGTTCGCAAACCGTTCACGAACGAAGAACTGCTGGCGGCGGTGGAGGAGATGCATGTGCGCTGAGTTGTCATCCGCCCAATAGCCCGGCCGCGTCGCTTGTTTTCACTTCAAGACCCGGATCAGCGTGTCCTCGGGCCTCGCGGGCCTGTGCTGGTCAACGGCGATCACCGGCATCCACTGGATCACGCCCCAAGCAAGCTCCGGCACGATAAACAGCCAAAGCAGCGGCTCCCCGGTCGCATGCAACGCCCACATCATCCAGCTGCTGAACAGCACACGGGCCACGCCGTCGTAGCGCCCAAAGCGTTGCTGTGGATCGGTGACGCGCAGCACCGACCAGACCAGCACCACGCTACCGAGCAGACAGGCGAACAGCACGTGAAACGGCGCGAACGCCGGCAGGGCGGCGCCGCCCATCGCCTGGTTGACCGCGTTGAGCTGCGCATGTGCCTGCGCGAACGTCCACGGCGTGGCGAACGGTGCCGTCACGACCAGGTCGTAGACGGCGCTGGCGCGCACGATGTGGCGGAAAGTGTTGGTCGAGAAATGCATGGGGTCTCTCCTGGGTTATCTTTAAGTCATGCGACATGCTAAAGCCTGGAGTACACTCCAAGGTCAAGTCACAATGTGCGAAAATTGATGCAAATCGGAGAAATGGCAGACGCCACCGGCCTGAGCCGCGATACCCTGCGCTTTTACGAGAAGCGCGGTCTGTTACGCGCGCGGCGCGGCGCCAACGGCTACCGCGACTATCCGCCCGAGACAGTGGAATGGCTGCGCTACCTCCGGTTGGCGCAGTCGCTGGGATTTACGCTTGCCGAGATTGAGGCCGACCTGCCGCTGCTGGCCGCGCCCGCTGCCTCGGCCGGGCAGCTGCGCGTCGCGCTGGAGCGCAAGCTGGCCGATATCGACCAGCGTATTGACGGTTTGCAGTCGCTGCGCGGCGAATTGTCACGCCGCCTTGGACAGGACATGTCGGCATGTCCACTGCAAGCCAGCGATTCCGTTTGATCTTTCAGAACTTTTATGCTGCCGCGCTCTGCCAGCCCATCCGGCAGTCGGCGCCAAGCGCACAGCCCAAGGCGTAGACTGACGGCCCGTCTACTGTTAAACCTCGAACTTACGACACCGACATAGGCCATTCACCCGATACCGCCTTACCAACATTCTCCCTACACTGGTTTCACTTACCCAACAAACCAAACGGAGAACGCCATGACCACCATCAAAACCTCGCTGCGCCTGCTCGCCATCGCAACCGCCTTCGCAACCATCGTCCCGCAAGCCAGCGCCGCCGCCAGCGACGCCAGCGCCAAACCCTCCGTCGTCATCGTCCACGGCGCCTTCGCCGACGGTTCCGACTGGGCCAAGGTGATCCCGCTGCTGCAGGCCAAGGGCATCAAGGTCACCGCCGTCCAGAACCCGCTCACCTCGCTGGCCGACGACGTCGCCGCAACGCGCCGCGCGATCGCGGCTCAGCCGGGCAAGGTCGTGCTGGTCGGCCATTCGTGGGGCGGCACCGTGATCACCGACGCCGGCCAGCACGACAAGGTGCGCAGCCTGGTGTACGTCGCCGCGTTCGCGCCCGACGCCGGCAAGTCCACCGCCGAAACCGGCGAGGGCTACCCCGCAGCCCCCGGCACCAAGCGCTTCGTCGCCGATGGCGAGGGCTTCCTGAGCCTGCCGGAAGCGGCGATGCGCGAAGACTTCGCCCAGGATGTGACGCCGGCCCAAGCCGCCGTCATGACGGCGACCCAGGGACCGATCCAGGCCAAAGCCTTCGCCGACAAGGTGACCGCCGCCGCCTGGACGAGCAAACCGTCGTGGTTCATCGTCAGCGCGCGCGACCGCATGATCGACCCGGGCTTGCAGCACGCGATGGCCAAGAAGATCGGCGCCAAGACCACCGAACTGCCGGCCAGCCACGTGCCGCAGCAGTCGCGTCCCGCCGAGGTGGCGAAGGTGATCCTCGACGCGGTCGCGGCAACCAAATAAGCAGGCATTTGGGTACTAGCGGGCGCAGCTGACATCCAGCGCGCCTTCGTCGGCCAGCCGGGACACCTGCTCGATCAGCGCGCGCATCTTCGGCTGGTTCTGGGTGCGCATGGGGAAGTAGAGGAACAGTCCGGATGTGGCGGGCACGAACTCCGTCAATACCCGCGCCAGTCGTCCGCACCGCACGTCATCATCGATTTCAAGGTCCGGCAGGTAGGCGATGCCCATGCCCTGGCGGGCCCACTCGGCCAGCATCTGCGTATCGTTGGCGGTCAGGGCGGCGTCGGTGTCGAGCAGCAGTTCGCCGTCGTCGCCGGTCAATCGCCACGGCGGCAAGCGGCTGGAGGTGGAGAAGCGATACCGCAGCGTTTGATGCGCCAGCAGATCGCGTGGCCGCTCGGGGAGGCCGGAGCGCTCGAAGTAGCCCGGCGCCGATACGAGCGACCACGACAGCGGACGGCTGAGTTTGATGGCCACCATGTCCTGCGCGATCGCCTGTCCCAGCCGGATGCCGGCGTCGTAGCCCGCCGTCACCAGGTCGACCAAGCCGTCGTCGAGCGACAGATCGAAGGTGATGTCGGGGTAGGCGGCGCGCATGCGCGGCACCAGGAACCGGGCGACGAGAAACCCGAAGGCGCGCGGCGCGGTGAGGCGCAAGTGCCCGGACGGACGGCTCTGGAAGCGCGACAACTCGTCGAAGGCCTCGTCGATCTGGCCGACCGCCGGCTTGAGCGCGGCCAGCAGGCCGGCCCCGGCGTCGGTCAACGAGACGCTGCGGGTGGTTCTGACGAACAGCGGCACGCCGTGCTTTTTTTCGAGCGCGCGCACGCCTTTGCTGACCGCCGTCGGCGTGATGTTCAGCCGCCGGGCCGCCTGCGTGAAGCTGAGTTCTTCCGCCACCGCGAGGAAGAGTCGAATCAAGTCGAGCGAACTCATAGCGACCAATTTTGAACCATTGGTTCATAGCACATGTCCATTGTGGTCCTTTTTCTTCATGATGGCCGAATATACACTGGCTTCACACCTTTTAGGAGAATGACATGAACAAATTACCGCAAACCATCACCGAGTACGTCGAGGCCACCAACGCGCGGGAGCCAGAACGCGCCGCCGCGTGTTTCCACGAGGATGCCACCGTCCACGACGAGGGCAGCACGCGGCATGGCCGTAAAGAGATCGCGGCATGGGTCGCCGAGACCGGCGAGCGCTACAGCGCCACGATGGAACCCACCGGCCTGGAGGAAACCGACGGCCGCCACATCCTGCGGGCGACCGTCCGCGGCAGCTTCCCGGGCAGCCCCGTCACGCTGAACTTCAACTTCCTGTTGCGCTCCGGAAGCATCCAGTCGCTGGAGATCAAGCCATGAGCCGCTATCTCTTCGAAGGCAAGCACGCGCTCGTCACCGGCGGCACCAAGGGGATGGGGGAGGCCATCGTCCGCAAATTGGTGGAGGAAGGCGCGAAGGTCATCGCCCCGGCGCGCCACTTGCCGCCGGAGCCGCTGGCCGGGGTCCGCTACCTCGAAGCGGACGTGTCCAGCGCCGAAGGGGCGGCTTACGTCGCCGACGCCGTCAAGCGCGAGTTCGGCCACCTCGATTTCCTTGTCAACAACGTGGGCGGCTCGTCCGCGCCCAGCGGCGGCGCGCTGGCGCTGACCGACGCGATGTGGGACGCGGCGCTCCAGGTCAACCTGATGGCGGCCGTGCGGCTCGACCGCGCCTTCCTGCCGGCGATGCTGGAGCGCGGCGCCGGCGCCATCGTCCATATCACGTCGATCCAGCGCCGGCTGCCGTTGTTCGAGTCGACCGTGGCGTACGCCGCCGCCAAGGCCGCCCTTGCCAACTACAGCAAATCGCTGGCCAACGAATTCGGCCCGCGCGGGATTCGCGTCAACGCCGTCTCGCCCGGCTTCATTGAAACCACCGCCGCACAAGCCCTGATTACTCGCATGGCGACACACAGGCAAGGCAGCGAGGACGAGGCGAGGGAGGAGCTCATGGCGTCGCTGGGTGGCATCCCGATCGGCCGTCCCGGCAGACCGCACGAGGTCGCCGAGCTGGTGGCGTTTTTGCTGTCGCCGCTGGCGGCGTCGGTCCATGGCGCCGAGTTCGTGATCGATGGCGGCACGACACCGACCGTTTAGACAGCTTTTCCAAGCGCCGTCGCTAGGTCAGGGCGGCATCCTTCACCCAACCATTGGATCCCACCATGAACAGTTCATCATCCCCCGAAGTCGAATTCGCGCAAGCGGTTCTCCGTAACCAGTCCACGCTCACCGGAGCGCTCAAAACCCACTACGACTTCATCGTCTGTGGCGCCGGCTCGTCCGGCTCGGTCGTCGCCGCGCGCCTGGCCGAGAATCCCGCCGTCAACGTATTGCTGCTGGAGGCGGGCGGCAGCGACGACGTCGACAGCGTCATCGAACCGGCGCAGTGGCCGCTCAACCTGGGCTCGGAACGCGACTGGGGCTTCATGGCGGAGCCGAACGCGCACCTCAACGGACGTTCGATCCCGATGAACATGGGCAAGGTGCTGGGTGGCGGCTCCAGCATCAACGTGATGCTGTGGGCGCGCGGGCACAGCAGCGACTGGAACCACTTCGCCGCCGAGGCGGGCGACGACGCCTGGAACTACGAATCCGTGCTGAAGATCTACCGCCGCATCGAGGACTGGCACGGTCCGGCCGATCCGGAGCGGCGCGGGCAGGGCGGTCCGGTCTACGTGGCGCCGGCCCACCAGCCGCAGCCAACGGCGACGCTGATGCTGGAGGCCGCGCGCTCGCTCGGCATCCCCACCTTCGACAGCCCGAACGGCGCGATGATGGAGGGCGACGGCGGCGCCGCGATCAACGACCTGCGCATCCGCGACGGCAAGCGGCTGTCCGTCTTCCGCTCGTACACCTACCAAAAGATGGCGCAGCCCAACCTGACCGTGCTGACCGGCGCATTGGTGTCGCGGCTCACGTTCGAGGGCCGCGAGGTGACCGGTGTCGAGGTCATTCTCGATGGACGCAAGCGCTTGTTCGGCGCCACGCGGGAGGTGATCCTGTCCTTGGGCGCGGTCAACACGCCCAAGGTGCTGATGCAGTCCGGCATCGGCCCCGAGCAGGAACTGAAGCGCCACGGCATCGCCGTGCGGCAGCACCTGCCTGGTGTCGGCCAGAACCATCAGGACCACGTATCCTTTGGCTGCATCTGGGAGTACGCGCAGCCGCAGCAGGTCGGCAACGGCGGGTCCGAGGCGACGCTGTACTGGAAGAGCGATTCCAGGCTCGAGGCGCCCGACATGCTGCATTGCCAGGTCGAGTTTCCCGTGCCGAGCGCGGAGAACGCGGCGCGCGGCGTGCCCGCGCATGGCTGGACCATGTTCGCCGGCCTTGCGCATCCCAAGAGCCGTGGCGAGTTGCAGCTGTCGGGGCCGAACGCGCAAGACGCGATGGTCATCCGCGCCAACACCCTGGCCGATCCGGACGACATGAAGGCGGCCATCGCCAGCGTCCAGATGTGCCGCGAGCTGGGCAACGCCAGCGCGTTCGCGCGGCTGGTCAAGGGCGAGAGCATGCCCGGCAAGCTGGGCCGCGAGGAGATGGAAGCCTACATCCGCAACGGCGCGGTCACCTATTGGCACCAGTCGTGCACCGCCAAGATGGGACGGGACGCGATGTCGGCGGTGAACGGCAATCTCGAGGTGTATGGTGTCGGCAATCTGCGCATCGCCGACGCCTCGATCATGCCGCACATCACCACCGGAAACACGATGGCGCCCTGCGTCGTCATCGGCGAGCGGGCGGCCGAAGTCATCAAGGCCAAACACGGCATCTGATTGCCCTCGCTAGGGTTTTCCATTACAGTACAAAAATGCAACAAGACCACACCGTCACCGTCGAGGAAGCCGTCCAACTGCTGGCCATGGTCGGCGACCTGAGCATGGGCCAGCCCACCAATCAATCGATACGTTCGGCCCATCTGGCCGAGCGGCTGGCGCTGGCGGACGGCGCCGAGCCGGGGGCGTGCGGCCACGCGCGGCTGGTGACCTTGTTGCGCTGGTCCGGATGCACGGCGAACGCCAGCGGCTTCTCCGCGCTGCTGGGCGACGATGTCGCGGGGCGCGACGCCATGCTGTTGGAAACCCTCCCGCCCGGCAACGGGATGAGCTTTACCAGCGTGGCGCCGCTCGCCCGCATCCACTGCGAAGTGTCGGGCGCGATCGCCCAGGCGATGGGCTTGCCGGAGGAGGTCGAGACCGGACTGCGGCGCTTCTGGGAGCACTACGACGGCGGCGGCATGCCCGAACGGCTGTGCGATCCGCAGATCCCACGCCTGGTCTACCACGCCAACCTGGCGGGGGATCTCGAACTCCTGACGCGCGCCCGTGGCGTGGGCGAAGCGCTGCGGCTCATCGCCACGCGCGCCGACAAGAAGTATCCGGCGGACCTCGTGCGCCTGCTGGCGGCGCATGCCGAGGCCTGGCTCGAGGCGATCGAGGCGCCAGCCTGTCCGGCGGAGATGCCGACCCTGTCCGAACGGGTTGCCCTGACGATCGTGGCCGACACGATCGAGCTGAAGTTGCCATGGCTGCTGGGCTACTCGCGCCGCGTCGCCGACCTTGCCGAACGCGCGGCGGTGCTGGCGGGCCTGCCGCCTGCCCAGCAGCGCTGTCTGGGGCGCGCGGGGCTCATCCACGGCGTCGGCCGCGCGGCGGTGCCCAACATCGTCTGGCAGCGTGCCGGCAAGCTCGGGATGGCGGACTGGGAAAAAGTGCGTCTGGTGCCGTATTGGACGGCGCGTGCCGGCGTGCAGATTCCCTCGCTGCGGGCGGAGGCGGCGCTCGCGTCGCATGTCTACGAGCGGCTCGATGGCAGCGGATACTACCGCGACCTCGATGCCGAGTCGCTGAACATGCCGCAACGGATACTGGCGGCGGCGGCCGCGTATGCGGCGTTGTGCATGCCGCGTCCATGGCGCGCCGCGTGCGCGTCGCGGGAGGCGGCACGCCTCCTGTCGGCGGACGCGGTAGCCGGGCGATTCGATCTGCAAGCCGTGAACTTCGTGATCGCGGCCGCCGGCGGCACCTGCGTCGACGCGGCCGAGCCTGCGGCCCAGCGCAAGAAGCTGTTATCGGAGCGGGAGATCGCGGTACTGCGCCGGCTCAGTCTGGGCGAAAGCAACAAGGAGGTGGCGCGCGAGTTGCAGATCAGCCCGTCCACCGTGGGCACCCATGTCGAGAGCATTTTCCGCAAACTCGAGTGTTCAACCCGGACCGCCGCCACCTTGAAAGGGCTGACGCTCGGCTTGATCCACGCCGAGTGATCAACCCCGGCTCCATGGCTTATCTCGCCTCGGGCGGGATCGCCTTTATTTCAGCGGCGAAGGCGGCGTGTGCTGCCGCATCCACCGGCTTGTGCTTGATCTCGGTCCTTGCCGGATCATTGCCGAGGTAATTGTTGTTCTTCCAGTTCTTCGACGGCCTGACCGGCCTTGGCGTGAAACCGCCGCCGCAGTTGGGACAGACGTTCGATACGACGTTGTCGACGCAGTCGGCGCAGAAGGTGCACTCGTAGCTGCATATGCGGGCGTCCAAAGCTTGCGGCGGCAGGGATTTATTGCAGTGTTCACAGGTCGGTCTGAGTTGAAGCATGGGGCTTTCCTTTAGTTGGCTGTGCTGCTTGCAAGTATAGCAACAAAAGCGCGATGAGTCGCTAAAGGCGCGGCCGGATAATGGCGCTCGTCAGTTGGCTTTGCTCGAGGCCGCGTTAATGGCCACCGGGACCGGGGCTGTCAGTCCGTCCGCATAAAAGTCGAAGAAGCGCCGGTTGTCGAAGCGTTGTACAACCGTCGCGGGCTGAAGTCCTGGTTGCGCCGTCGCGTAGCCGATCGAGCGGCCGTTGTTTGCGCCGACCGTGGTGTCGATGTCGATCCAGCGCCGCACGGAGCGAGTGGCGTAGGTCGGATCGACCACGTAGGCGAGGGTGAGCGTGTCCCAGACGTCGGTGTGGTAGGCGGGATTCGTCTCGAAGCCGTTTTTTCCGTCGTAGCCATAGCCATTGAGCTGCTTGAATAATCTGGCGATGATTCCGTCCCTGGCCGCGCCGTTGACGACGCGGTCGTAGACCTGCTTGTCGATTTGGACGGTGTTGGTGACGTCGAGCGGGAATATGACGTGCCGCAGCGGTAGCCGCAGCACTTCGCGCGCCGCTTCGGGATCGAACCACCAGTTGAATTCCGCTGTCGGCGTGGTGTTGCCGGCCACGTCGAACGCGCCGCCCATGTAGATGATCTGCGCGATCAGGGGCACGATGTCGGGATGGCGTCGCACGGCCAGCGCGATGTTGGTCAGCGGGCCGATGGCCAGTATCGTGACTTGTCCCGGATGGCGGCGAACGCTGTCGGCGATGAAGTCGGCGGCGTGTTGGTCGCGCACTCTGGTGTGTCGCGCGGGACCGTCGGGTGGCGCCTTGATGTCGGCGTCGGACTTGGGTTCGGGCCAGTTCCATGCGCCCAGGTAGCCGTCGCCGCCCGGGTGTAGTCGCTGCTCCTCGCGGATAGTGGCCAGGTCGTGCGACAGCGCGAGGTTGGCGCCGGCGTAGACACCGACTTGCTGTTCGATGCCCAGGCGTTCGACGGCTTTCAGCGCGTCGCCCACCTCCTGGCGCAGCCATTTGTTCCCCGAGACTACCGTGAGGCCGAGTACTTCGATGCGGCCGCGCGCCTGGAGTTGGGCGGCGATGGCGAGCAATTGGCCGTCGTCGTTGAGGGTGCCGAAGTCGCTGTCGATAATGATCTTGGGGGCGGTGGTCGCCGCCAGGGCAGGCGGTGTGCCGATCAGCGTCAGCGCGCACGCCATGATCATGATTGTTCGCCGCACTATGCTCTTCGGTTACGGGTTGGGAAATCGGGAATTACTTACCTGGCTGATCGAACACGATCCGGCACACCGCTTCGCATTTTGCCAGGTCGAAGCGGTTCTCCGTGCGCACGCCGGATTCCATGTCTATCCAGTAGCTGGCGCCGGCGCCGATCCGGAACTTTAGCAGAGTGTCCCGCACCGTGTCCGGACCTAGCCCGCCGGAGTAGCCGCAGAACGGCAGGCCCGCATTCGCGGCGGGCCAGGTGGTAGGCCGCACGCCGGTCCCGAACGACACATCGTACAGCCAGTCGACCCTTGTATCGGAGGGGAAGTCGCCTTGGCATTGCAACGCAGCCCGCACGCCTTGCCGGGCGCCGAAGATGGCGCTGTTGCGGATATCGCCGTCGCTGCTGCCCGCGCGTCCATGGTTGATCTGAACCCTGGAAAAACCAGCCAAATCGATCGCGGCGTCGCCGGTTTCAACGATGCTGCGCGCGGCGGCCCCGCAGATGTGGGCCGACAGCCGCAGCGGCGCGCTTTGCAGAACGCGGCGCACACCGGCGGAGGGGAACAGGGGCGACCCCTCCTGCGCGGCGTCGAGCAGCACGCCCCATTCGATCGGGTAGCGCGCCGAAAGCGCGAGCATGCCAGGCAGAAGATCGGCGCGGTCGATGCCGGTGAAGGTGATGTAGGCGGGTGGTGTGTAAGCGATTGTCATGTTGGCCTATATGTCTTGTGGTACGTACCATAATCGCATCGATGCGGGAAAAATTCAACACCAATGCGCCGTAAACACAACAAATATCCAAAAAATAAAAAATAAAATCAATTGAGGTACGTACCATTATAGAATTTACTACGGACATAAAAGCTAATCGAACCAACGCGGGAGGAACTTGTATGCGGATGTTGAAAATTGAAGGCGCGGCCATGATCGGGATGGCCTTGGCCGTGGGCGCGGCACCCGCCGTGCGGGCGCAGGAGCGGGGGGCGGAGCCGACGACGGAGCAAGCCAGGCCGCCGACACCCGCCGGCCAGTTGCAGACCGTGACCGTGAGCGCCGAGCGGCGCGCGGAGAACGTGCGGAACGTGCCCGTCTCGGCGACCATCATCGGCGAGGAGACGCTGAACGCGCTCAACTCCGGTGGGCAGGATATGCAGATGCTGGCGGGCCGCGCGCCCAGCCTGCAGGTGGAGTCCTCATTCGGACGCGGCTTCCCGCGCTTTTATCTGCGCGGCTACGGCAACGTCGATTTCCATCAGAACGCGTCGCAGCCGGTCTCGCTGATCTACGACGACGTGGTGCAGGAGAGCGCGGTGCTGAAGGGGTTCCCGGCTTTCGACCTTGAGCGCATCGAGGTGCTGCGTGGTCCGCAGGGTTCCCTGTTCGGCCGCAACACGCCGGCCGGCGTGGTCAAATTCGATTCCGTGCGGCCGTCGCAAACGCCGGGCGGCTATCTCACCTTGTCCGGCGCCACCCACAACACCTCCAGCGTCGAGGGGGCGCTGAATTTGCCTTTGGGCGGCGACTGGGCGGCCCGGGTGTCGCTGCTCGGCCAGCACCGCGACGACTGGATCGGCAATTCGCGCCAGGGCACGTCGGATCAATATGGCGGCTACAACGACACCGCCGTGCGCGCCCAGTTGCTGTACAAGCCGAGCGGTGGTTTCGAGGCGCTGGCCAATCTGCATCAGCGCACGATGAACGGCAGCGCGTCGCTGTTCCGCGCCAATATCATCCAGAAGGGTAGCGACGCGCTGGTGCCGGGTTTCGACGTCGGCAGCGTCGCCACCGATGGACAGAACGGCCAGTACCTGAAAAACTACGGCGGCAACCTGCGCCTGAAGTGGCGCCTGGACGGCGTCACCCTGCATTCCGTGACCGGCTACGAAACCGTGCGCGTGTTCAGCCGCGGCGACATCGATGGCGGTTACGGCGCGGTCTACGCGCCGCCCTCCGGTCCGGGCTTTATCCCGTTCTTGGTCGAATCGGCGGATGGCACCAAGGGCCATCACCAGTTCACCCAGGAGCTGCGGCTGGAATCCGATGCCGCGCAGGCGCTCAAGTGGCAGGCCGGCTTGTTTTACTTCGACGAGCGCTACCAGATCGACAGCTACAGCTACGACACGCTGGGCGGCGGCGCGCTGACGTCGGACATCCGTTCGCACCAGAAAAACGACGCCTACGCCGTGTTCGGATCGGCCAACTACGACGTCACGCCGCGCGTCAACCTGCGCGCCGGCGTACGCTACACGCGCGACAACAAGGATCTGGTCACGGAGCCGAACAACCAGCCAGGTGGCGGTTCCGACATCGACGCCTCGACCGGCCTGGCCACCAGCACCGGCGTCTCCAAAGTGAATTGGGATATGAGCGGCGTGTACAAGCTCACCGACGCGGCCAACCTGTACGCGCGCGTCGCCACCGGCTTCCGGGGCGCGACCATCCAGCCGGCGGCCACCTTCAATCCAATGTCGGTGGCGCGGCCGGAAACCATCACGTCCTATGAGGTGGGCTTCAAGACGGATCTGTTTCAGCGCCAGGCGCGCCTGAGCTTCGATATCTACAGCTACACGGTCAAGGATCTGCAGCTGACGGCGGTCGGCGGCACCTCCAATTCGGCGATCCTGCTGAACGCCGAGCGCAGCGCCGGCCGTGGCGCGGAGCTGGACCTGGACGCTTACCTGGGAGAGAACCTGCTGTGGAGTTTCGGCGGCAGCTACAACCACACCAGGATCAAGGACGCCGGCCTGACGGTGGGCGCCTGCGCCGCTTGTACGGTGCTCAATCCCACCGTCGTCAAGGACGGTTCCACGCTGGTTCTGATCGACGGCAATCCGTTGCCGCAGGCGCCGCGCTGGAGCGCCAACACCTCGTTGAAATACACCTACCCGGTCGCCAACGGCGAATTCTACGTCTACACGGACTGGGTTTATCGCAGCGCCGTCAACTTCACCTTGTACCGTTCCGCCGAATTCAGCGGCAAGCCCTTGTTGACAGGGGGATTGCGGCTCGGGTACAAATGGGACAATGACCGCAATGAGGTGGCACTGTTCGGCCGCAATATCACCAATCGCGTGCAACTGGTGGGTGGCATCGACTTCAATAATCTGACCGGTTTTGTCAACGATTCGAACCCGCGTATCTTCGGCGCGCAGTTCAGCCGTCGCTTTTGATCGGAACGGTCTCTCAGGAATATGTGCATGCGTGATCTTTTCAGTTTCCCCGGCGGCCGCCGCTTCGACCTGCTGGCCTTCGGCGACCCCAATATCGACCTGCTGTTCAAGGTCGAACGGGCGCCGGCGGCGGACCAGAAGGTGCTGGGCCGGCGCCTGCCGCCGTTCGCCGGCGGCACGGTCGCCAACGTGGCTTGCGCGGCCAGCCTGCTGGGCCGGCCGACATTGGCCTACGGACGTATCGCCGGCGATGCCGAGGGCGCGTTCCTGAGCCGCGAGTACGAACGCTTCGGCGTCGTGCTCGATTATGTGCGGGTGGTCCCCGGGGCGACCTCGCCGACGGCGTTGATCATCATCGAGGCCAGTGGCGAGAAGGCGCTGGTGTACTCGCCGATGCCGGGGCCGACCTTGCACGAGGAGACTTTCGCGGCGGCGCTGGCGCAATGCCGCCTGTTGTATGCGATGCCCTATGACCTGCCGGAGTTCGAGCGTTTGCACCAGCTGGCGCGCGAGGCGGGCGTGCCGCTGGCGATCGATATCGAGGCGGCGATGGTGGCGGGCCGCGATGAACTGCACCGTTTGCTGTCCATGGCCGACCTGGTGTTCATGAACGACAGCACCTACCGGACCGTCATCGGCGCTGAGCCGGATGCCGCCGGCATGGCCGCCTTGTTGGCGCGCGGGCCGCGCATGCTGGTGGTGACCCGCGGCGCGCGCGGCGCCATGCTGTCGGCGCGCGATCCCGGGCAAGCCTCCGCGCCGCGGGCGATGATGCAGCAGGCATTTCCCGCCCGCGTGGTGGACGCCACCGGTGCCGGCGACAGCTTCAACGGCGCCTTCCTGGCCGCGCTGCTGGAAGGCCAGGCGGCGGCGGAAGCGCTGCGCTATGCCTGCGCCGCAGGCAGCATCGCCGTCACCGCCACAGGCGCCCGCTCGGCGCTGCCCACGCGCGCTCAGATCCAGGCGCTGCTCGACCATGCATAGCCCGACCACCACCCGGGGAGGCCGCATGAGCCTCGCCGCGCGGGCCGACCGCTACTTCCAGCTCAGCGCGCGCGGCACCACGGCGGCGCGCGAGGCGATCGCCGGCTGCACCACCTTCGCCGCGATGAGCTATATCGTGGTCGTCAATCCGTTGATCCTGGCCGCCGCCGGCATGGACCGCAACGGCCTGTTTTTGGCCACCATCGTCTCCGCCATGGCGGCCACCCTGGTGATGGCCTTGTGGGCCAATCTGCCGATAGCACTGGCGCCCGGCATGGGCACCAACATCGTGTTCGCCCAGGTGCTGGTCGCGCAAATGGGCGTGCCCTGGCAAACCGGCCTGGCGATGGTGCTGCTCAACGCGCTGGTGTTCCTGGTGTTGTCGCTCACCAAGTGGCGGGCGCGCATCGTGGCCGCTTTTCCGGAGCCGGTCAAACTCGGAATGCAATGCTCGATCGGCGTGTTCATCGCCTGGCTCGGGTTGCGCAGCGGCGGCCTGCTGGTGGGCGACGCCGGATCGCTGGTGGCCTTCTCGCGGCTGCACGACGGCGCCGCGTGGCTCACGCTGGGCGGCATCCTGTTCACGGCCATGCTGCTGGTGCGGCGCGTGCCGGGCGCCTTCCTGTTGACGATGCTGGTGGTGAGCGCGGTCGGCTTGTTCGTCGCCGACGCGGAAGGGCGCCCGTTGACCCGCTTGCCGGACCACTGGTTCGGCGTGCCGGTCTTCACCGGCGAACTGCTGTTCGCGCTCGACTTCCGTGGATTTTTCTCCCACTTCATGTTGCTGCTGCCGGTGACGCTGTATTTCCTGCTGATCGAATTCTTCTCCGGCACCGCCACCATGTTCGGCGTGATCCGCAGCGCCGGGCTGTTGAAGCCTAACGGCGATTTGCCCAGCGCGCGGGCGGCTTTCGCGTCCGACGCCTTGGGCAGCGTGATAGGCGCGGCCGCCGGCACCTCCACCGTCACCGCTTTCGTCGAATCGGTGGCCGGGGTCGAGGCGGGCGCGCGCACCGGTTTGAGCGGCGTGGTGGTGGCCGCGCTATTCGGGCTGGCGCTGTTTTTTGGACCGCTGCTGACGGCGATTCCCGCCTGCGCCACGGCGCCGGTGTTGGTGATGGTGGGGTTGTGCATGCTGGACGGCTTGCGCGATCTCGATACCAGTACGCCGGAGAATTACCTGCCGCCGTTGCTGATGTTGTTGGTCACCGCCTGCTGCGCGGACCTGATGGTGGCGCTGGCGCTGGGCTGCTTTGTCTACACGCTGATGCTGGCCGCGCGGCGTCGTTGGCCTGGCGCCATGGTGCTGGGGCTGGACGCTGTGTTCGTGCTGTACCTGGTGCTGCGCGGCGCCATCGTCTGAACCTCAGGACGCGCTGCCCTTGCTGATGCGGGTTTTGTAGCGGTAGGGCGGCACGTATTTCATCTCGCAATACTCGACCGGTTCGCGCCGGTCGGACAGCATCACGCGCTCGCACAGCAGCAGCGGGGTGCCGGCCTGCACGCCGAGCAGCGCCGCGTCTTCGGCATGGGCGGCCACCGCCCCCACGCTCTCCAGGCTCTCGGATGGCTTGATGCCGAACTTGTCGATCAGGATGCGGTACAGCGAACCGACTTGTTCCAGCTCCTTCTGCTCCAGCCGCGCGCCGGCGGGCAGCCGCAAAAACGATTCCTGCAGCCCGATCGGTTTGCCGTCCATCAGGCGCACGCGTTTGATGCGCAGCAGCGGCTCGTCCGGCTGCATGTGCAGCAGGCTGGCCACGGCCATGTTGGCCGCCACCGTCTCCATCGCCAGGATGGTTTGGCCCGGCACGCCGCCGCGTTTGATGGTGTCGTCGGTGAAGCTGTCCAGGAAGCGCGACATCTGGCGCACCGACTCCGGCGCGGCGAAGGTGCCGCGTCCATGGTCGCTATAGAGCAGGCCCTGTTCCTCGAGCAGGCGGATCGCCTTGCGCACGGTGTCGCGGCTGACCTGGTAGGTGATCGCCAGGTCACGCTCGGCCGGCATCGGTTCGCGGGCACCGATTTTCCCCGACTCCATCAGCTGCTTCAAGGTTTCCGCCAACTGCTGGTACAGCGGCGCGGCCTTGGTGGTGGTGGCGGGAGTGTCGGTGGTTCGTGATCGCATTCAATGTACCTGCTGTCGAGCGAATGATGGATGAAGGCATATTGTAACCAAATGGTTTGCGGCCCGGTGAAAGCGCGTAAGGAACCACCAGGATTATGACAGTTTTGTTACATTGGTACGAACCTTTCTGTTAGTAACCTTCAGAAATATCTAGCGGATTTTAGTTTGTATTGCAAAGTGGTACGAACCACTATAACATGATCTCAAATTAAACGAGACGGCCGGAGACAGGCGGTCCGACACGACAAATTCGCCGGAGTCACATGGCGCTGAAACCACAATTAGGGGAATTCGATGTATGCACGACTAGGGATGTTCGCTGCCGGATCGGCGGCGGTGTTGCAGTTGGGGGCGGCGCACGCGCAGCAGCCGGCCACGGAGGCGGCGGGCGAGGTGGCGCCGACGGTGGTGCAGGTCACCGGCCAGGCCCTGGGCAAGGGCGAGGCGCGCGCCAACAGCGTGATCGACCTGGCGGTGATCGCCGAGCAGCCGGCCGGTCTCGATCCGCTGAAGCTGTTGGCGCGGGTGCCGGGCATGCAGGTCAGCTCCAGCGACGCGCTGACGGGCAGCTTCTCGATGCGTTTGTCGATGCGCGGCTTTAACAAGGAGCAGATCGGCATCTCCATCGACGGCATCCCCAACGGCTCGACCTTGTCGAACGGCGGCACGATGCCCAACCGTTTGGGGGACCCGGCCAACCTGGTACGCGTCGACGCCTCGCAGACGGCCGGCGACCTTGGCACGCCGTCGAACCAGGCCCTGGGCGGCTACATCGACTTCAAAACGCGCGATCCGTCCAAGGAGCGCGGCGGCGAGATCGAACTGGCGACCGGCAGCTTCGGCTACCGGCGTGGCTTCGTGCGTGTCGACACCGGCAAATCGGCGGCGGGCACCAGCGCCTACATGGACTACTCGCACGAGTACGTGCGCACCTGGCCGGGCGACGAATCGGGCCGCAACAGCCGCCGTCATGCCGACCTGCGCGTCCTGCAGGACCTGGGCGGCGGCTCCAGCCTGCGCGGCACCGTCAGCTACAATAAATTCAGCGACAACGACTATGATGCGGTGGCGCTGCTGGCCGAATCGTCCAGGTTGTACAAGGCCACGTTCTACGGCAATCCCACCACCGATGGCCTGACCGACCACTGGACCGGCAATCCCGCCATCGACCAGAATTATCGCGGCACGCGCGGCATCAACAGCGAGGATATCCTTGCCCATGTCGACTGGACCCAGCGCTTCGGCCAGAGCGGTAAATTGACCGTCAAGCCTTACTGGCACAAGCAAGAGGGCAACGGCTGGTTCTATGTGCCCTACGTGCAGTTGCCGAGCAATGGCCAGGTGTACAGCGTCGTGGCGCCGGGCGCCAGGCCGACGGCCACGGTCCAGGAGTGCTACCAGAACCAATACCGGCGCGACGCCAACGGCGCCTTGATCCCGGTCGGCGCGGTGACGATTCCGCCCGGCTCCAGCAGCGCGGCGTTGTCGTCGGCAGGTTGTCCGGCGGCGGCCAGGTATGCGATGAATCCCGTCAGCCAGTGGGGCGCGCGCGAGGCCAGCACGCGGCGCAGCGACAACGCCATCGACCGCAAGGGAACGTTGGCGGAGGTCTCGGACAGCCTGGGCGAGCACCAGCGCATCCGCGTCGGCGGCTGGATCGAGCGCACCAAGCGTGACAAGGACCGCAACTGGTTCGCGGTCACCGATCCGAAGGTCAGCGGTGCCTTCGAGGAAAGCGCGCTGTACTCGATCACCCAGGACCGCCACTATTCGTCCGACACCGCCATGGTCTACGCGCAGGATAAGGTCAGCCTGCTCGACGACCGGCTGCTGCTGGATCTTGGCGCGACCTATCAGCGCTTCAAGGAGGACTACTCGTCGCCGGTGGAGTTCAGCGGCACGCGGTCGTTGAAGGTGAGCTCGAAGCTGCTGCCGAAACTGGCCGCGCTGTATCGCGTGAACGACGACTGGGAAGTCTTCGCCAGCGGCTCGAAGAACTTCAGCGCGATTCCGGACAGCGTGTTCGAGGGGACGGCGGCGGTCGATTCCAAAAACGGCATCAAGCCGGAAACCTCGGTCAACAAGGATGTCGGCGTGCGCTGGACCAGCGACAACGGCTACGGCGCCGCGCTGACCGCCTACAAGATCGCCTACCGCGATCGCATCTCGATCCAGAACGGCAATCCGAATGGCGACATCTTCTCGCGCGACGCCACCACCACGTTCGCCAACCAGGGCGGCATCAGTTCGGAGGGCGTGGAGCTGACCTTGCGCGCAATGGGGACGGCCTACGAGTTGTACGCCAACGCCTCGTACAACGACGCCCACTATTCAAGCGACACGCCGGCCGAAGGCATCAAGTCGGGCGACCCCGTGCTAGGCGCCCCGCGCCGCAGCGCCTTCGTCGAAGCGACCTGGAAGCCGACACCGGAATGGCGGCTGACGGCCAACGCGCACTATGTGGGCGAGGCGGCCGGCACCTACGGCACGGTGGCGAACACCGTCATCGCCGGCGGGCCGGCCGTGTATCCGCGCCAGTACATGCCTGCCTACACGCTGGTCGGCCTGAACTTCACCTACAAGCCGCGCGGCAGCCTGTTTGGCTACGGTAGCCGCACCGAGTTCGCGCTCAACGTCGACAACCTGTTCGATCGCCACTATTTGGGCGGTGTAGGCGCCGAGCTGTCGAGCTCCAATCCACTCACCACGGGGCGCTATTTCCTGGGCAGTCCGCGCACCTTGTACGCCTCGATGCGTGTGCGCTTCTGATGACTGTATCCGTGTTGTCCCGTGCCCTTTTCGTGGCGGTGTGCGCGGGCGCTTGGCTCGGCGGGTGCGCGGCGCGGAAGCCCGAGGCCACGCATCCGGTGGCGGGGCTGCGCTTCATTGGCGAACAACGCATACCGCACCGGCAGGTGTTCCAGGGTACGCTGGTGGGTGGCCTGTCGAGCATCGACTATGACCCCGGCAGCGGCACCTGGATCGCGGCCAGCGACGACCGCTCCGAGCTTGGGCCCGCGCGGTTCTACACGGCGCGGCTTGATTATGATGCGCGCGGGTTCAGGGCAGTCGCGCTGGAGGCTGTGCACACGTTCCGGCAAGCCGGCGGCAGCGCCTATCCCGCGTTGAAGGACGCGGCGACGCGCGGCGGCGAGGTGGCGGATATCGAGGCGATCCGCTTCGATCCACAGGGCGGCGGCGTCTGGTACGCCAGCGAAGGCAGCGACGCTTTGGCAACCGGACCGTTCGTCAAGCGGGCGGACGGAGACGGCGCCTACCGTTCGTCGCTGCCATTGCCGGACATGTTCAAGGCCCGGCGTGACAAAACGGCCGGACCGCGCGGCAATCTCAGTTTCGAGGCGATGGCGTTCGCGCCGGATGGCCGGTCGCTGTGGGTGGGCATGGAGGCGCCGCTGTACCAGGACGGCGCGCCGGCCAGTCCGGAGCGCGGCGCGGTGAGCCGCTTCACGCGGTTCGATCGCATTGGCAAGGTGCTGGGGCAATACGCCTATCCGATCGACCGCGTGCAAGGGCGTCCGGCGCCGGGGCGCTTCGGCGACAACGGCGTGTCCGAGATGCTGGTGGTCGATAGCCGCCATCTGCTGGCGCTGGAGCGCTCGGGCGTGCAGGACGCGGCGGGGCGCTTTGCGTTTTTCATCCGTTTGTATCTGGTCGATCTGGATGGCGCCACGGATGTCGCCGCTTTTCCGACGCTGGATGGCGCCACCTACGCGCCACTCAAAAAACGCCTGCTGATGGACTTCAACCGCGCCGGGTTGGACAAGGTCGACAACCTGGAGGGCATGAGCTGGGGGCCAACGCTGGCCAACGGCCATCGCACCCTGGTGCTGATCTCCGACGACAATTTCAGCGCCGACGAGGTGACGCAGTTGCTGGCTTTTGAGGTGCTGCCCGGCGGGTAGACCGCCATAGGCATACGCTCTTTACAGGTGAAAAAAATTGACGACGGGTGTAGACTTGTTCTACCAAACCGTAATGAGGTGTGTTCATGGAACAAAGTGCACCCGATAAAGTCTATGAGTTGGATGAGCAACAAAATGCTGAGGTGGTGGCATTGGCCCGTCTGCGAAGCGAATCGCCTCAGTCGCTGGTTCGCGAAGCCGTCGCTAAGTATTTGTTGGACGCTGACTATGAAATGCGGCGCAAAGCCGCTTTTGCCGCATTAAAGCATCCTGAGCGGGACAATACGATGTTTGGTGGATGGAAGGGGGCTGGTGTTGATGGAGTCGAGTACCAGAATGAGTTGCGTTCTGAATGACTCATCTCGTCTTCGACACCAACATCCTGATCGATTATTTGAGCGGCCAGATAGAGGCTCTTTCGATTATTGATGGCTGTGCCAATCCCGCCATCAGTAAAATCGTTTACATGGAAGTCATGGTCGGGTGCAAATACTTCGCTTTAGCTCGCGTCGCGTCGCCCGAAGAATTCGAGCGCATCCTCGCCTCGGTGGAAAACATGACTCGTGCCTGGATAAATTCCACGTTCAAGGTGCTGCCGATCGACGAGGAGACGGCAGACCTTTCGATCGAGGTTCGCAAGCAGACGAAAAAGAAACTGCCGGACACTGTAATCCACGCAACGGCAATGCTAAACGGATGGCCTATCGTGACTCGAAATCCACGCGACTTTACGCCGCTGGCGCAGGTCCCCGCCGGTTACAACAATGTGGACGTGATTGTTCCGTATTCCCTACCTTAGTGAAATTTCGCTTCGGTGAACAAACAAGAACGGGCTTGCTACGTTCACTCGGTTCCTTCACGACGTTGTTCTGCTTTGCTGATAACGCGGCAGATCGTCCGGCCAATGCAGCGCATCGGCCACGAAGATCTCGGTCTGCGGTAGCGCCTTCTCCGGGCTGTCCAGGCTGCTCGTGGTGATGTCGATCTCGTCGGGACTATCATCGTCGGCGAAGGTGAGTTGCGTGCCGCAGTGCGGGCAGAATGTGCGCGTGGCGTGCGAAGAAGAGCGGAAGCTGGCCGGCTCGCCGGCGGTGAAGCGGAAGTCGTCGGTCGCCACGGTGAACCACGCCACCGCCGGCGCGCCGGTGGTGCGCCGGCAGATGGTGCAATGGCATAGCGTCTGGTTGCGGATGCGCTCGGCGGTGTCGTATCGGACGGCGCCGCAAAAACATTGTCCGGTCAGCATATGGCCTCCTGATCGTATTCGGTCGGAGCCCTACGATACCTGAAATGCGCGAATCGCCACGACACCTTACTCCGCACCCATCGACGGCGCAGCCCGGTTCGCTTGTCATGCGGCAAGTACACGCCGAATCTCTTCGTGCTATGCTTTTCCTCACTTTCGTAAGGAGGACATCATGCCCGCTTCCCACGACACCTACACCCGTCAGCAAGGGTTGAAAAACACCTATGACGTCGAATACACGGCGCTGCGCTACCGGATCTCCCTGGACGGCAGGGTGCTGAAAGACATTCAACTCGATATCCACAACACCCCCGCGCTCGATCCGGAGGCGGCATGGTCGCGCGCCGTGTCCGATATCGAGTTCCTGCGCGGAATGCCCGAAGCCTAGCCACCGGTTCACTGGCCGGCCACCATCGCGCCCGCCTGGGCGGCGAACCATGGCTGCATGCGGCGGATCGCCTCGGCGATTTCCGGCGTCGACACCGCAAAGCTGAAGCGAATGAACCGCTTGCCCTCGACCGGATCGAAATCGATGCCCGGCGCCGTCGCCACGCCCGTGTCGTTGAGCAGGCGCTTGCAGAAGTCCAGGCTGTCGTCGGTCAGGTGGGCGATGCTGGCGTAGAGGTAGAACGCGCCGTCCGGCGGGGCGATGGCGTTCAGGCCCAGTCCCGGCAAGGCGTCCAGCAACAGGCGGCGGTTCTCCGTGTACACCGTCAGGTGGCCTTCGAGCTCGTCGAGCGCGTCGAAGGCGGCCAGCGCCGCGTGCTGGCTCAGCGACGGCGCCGTCAGGAACATGTTGCCGCAATAGGTCCAGGTGCGTTCGATGTGTTCGGCCGGCACGAGCAGCCAGCCGAGCCGCCAGCCGGCCATGCTGAAATATTTGGAGAAGCTGCTGACCACCAGCGCGTCCGGCGCGTAGGCGAGGATGGTCTGCGCCGGCTCGACGTAGCTCAGGCCGTGGTAGATCTCGTCCGAGATGATGCGGATGCCGCGCGCGCGGCAGACCTTGGCGATCGCCTCCAGCTCGTCGGCGGCGATGATGGTGCCGGTCGGATTGGCCGGGCTGGCGATGATCACGCCGGCCGGCGCCGGCTCGATCGCCTCGAGCGCGGCGGCGGTGAGCTGGTAGCGCACCTCGGCGCCGCAGGCGATTTCCACCGGTTCCATGTGCAGCGCCTTGAGCGTGTTGCGGTAGGCGACGTAGCCCGGCCGCGCCAGCGCGATGCGGTCGCCCGGCGAGAACAGCGAGTTCAACGCCAGCACCAGCGCCGGCGAGGCGCCGCAGGTCATGACGAAGCGGCTGGCGTCGACCTTGATGCCGTAGCGCTCGTCGTAGAAGCGCGCCAGGCGTTCCTTCAGCGGCGTGCTTTCCCAATATCCCATGTTGTCGGCGTCGAGCACCTGGTGGGCTTTGGCGATGGCCGCCTTCGGCGCGCCGGTCGACGGCTGGCCGAATTCCATGTGGATGATGGAGCGGCCCTGCGCCTTCAAGGCGTGGGCGAGGCGGCTGATGCCGACGGCGTGAAACGGGTCGAGTTGCGCTTGCATGGATGTCCGATGGTCAGGGAGGTCGCATAGTGTAAGGCAAAACCGGAAAACCACGGCCGATGCGTGGTGTTAAAAATAATTCAATGTCAGGCTTGTAATTCGCTTCGGGTAGCCAAAGATGAGGTCGGTCAAATTCTTAAAAAGACCTTAAGATGAATCGTTACCCGTTGTGGAAGTACCTGGCGATCGTCATCGCGATTTTGCTGGGCGCGCTGTACACGGCGCCGAACTATTTCGGCGAGTCGCCGGCGCTGCAGGTGACCAGCGGAAAAGTCAGCGCGCGCATGGATGGCGCCATGGTGGGGCGGGTCGCCGAGGTGCTGGAACAGGCGAAGATTCCAACGCGCGGCATCGTCTACGATGGCGGTTACTCCTCCGTGCTGGCGCGCTTCGCCGATACGGACACGCAGTTCCGCGCCAAGGCCGTGCTGGAGCGCGGGCTCAACACCGACGCCGACGATCCCGCCTATCTGGTGGCGCTCAACCTGCAGGCCGACACGCCGCAGTGGATGCGCTCCCTGCACGCGCTGCCGATGTACCTGGGCCTCGATCTGCGCGGCGGCGTGCACTTCCTGATGCAGGTCGATACCAAGGCGGCGCTGGCCAGCAAGCTGCAGGGTATCCAGGCGTCGGCTCGCGGCCAACTGCGCGACCAGAACGTGCGCCATCTCGGCATCGAGCGCGTCGGCGATAGCGTGGAAATCCAGTTCCGCGACGAGGCCGCGCGGCGCAAGGCCAGGGATGTGCTGTCCCGCCAAAGCGCCGATCTGGCCTTTGCCGACAAGGGCGGAGACGGCGAACTGAAAACCGTGGTCACGCTCAAGCCGGAGGCGCTCAAGCAGGCCATCCAGGAGGGCATCAAGCAGAACATCGCGACCTTGTCCAAGCGCGTCAACCAGTTGGGCGTGGCCGAGCCCATCATCCATCAGCAGGGTGCCGACCGCATCGTGGTGCAATTGCCCGGCGTGCAGGACGTGGCGCGGGCGCGCGCGGTGATCGGCCGCACGGCGACGCTGGAGGTGCATATGGTCGACGAGAGCGTCACGCGCGGCACCGAGCTGTCGGCGGCGATTCCGCTGAACTCGCGGCTGTACACGGCGGGCCGCGATGCGCCGGCCGTGCTCTACAAGGAAGTGGTGCTGAGCGGCGACTACATCACCAGCGCCACCGCCGGCCTGGACGACAATCAACAACCGGCCGTGTTCATCGATTTGAGCAGCGAGGGCGGGCGCAAGATGCGCGACGCCACCAGCGGGCGCGTGGGCAAGCAGATGGCCATCGTGCTGCTGGACAAGGGCAAGCCGGAGGTGATCTCGGTGGCGACCCTGACGAGCGAATTGAGCAGCCATTTCCGCACCACCGGCATGGGCAGCGCCGAGAACGCCGCCGAGCTGGCGCTGCTGTTGCGCGCCGGCGCGCTGTATGCGCCGATGGAGGTGATCGAGGAGCGCACCATCGGGCCACAGTTGGGCGCCGAGAACATCGAGAAGGGTTTCAACTCGACCTTGTACGGCTTTGCCGCGATCGCCGTGTTCATGATCGCCTACTACATGCTGTTCGGGGTGTTCAGCGTGCTGGCGCTGGCCTGCAACGTGCTGCTGCTGGTGGCGCTGCTATCGCGCATACAGGCGACGCTGACGTTGCCGGGGATGGCCGCCATCGCGCTGGCGCTGGGCATGGCGATCGACGCGAACGTGCTGATCAACGAGCGCATCCGCGAGGAACTGCGCGGCGGCGCCCCGCCGCAGAAGGCGATCGCCGTCGGCTTCGACCGCGCCTGGGCGACCATCCTCGACTCCAACGTCACCACCCTGATCGTCGGGGCGGCCTTATGGATATTCGGCTCCGGCCCGATACGCGGCTTCGCCGTGGTGCACTGCCTGGGGATATTGACGTCGATGTTCTCGGCCGTCTTCGTTTCGCGCGGCGTGGTCAACCTCTGGTACGGCGGCAGGAAGAAACTCCAGTCGATCTCGATCGGCACGGTGTGGCGCGGCTGACCCTGGCGCAGGCCGCCGCGCCGGCGCATCGGATGCTCGTCAGTCGTTCACTTGCACCACGCGGCCGTTGGACGCCTGCACCGGACGGGCGTTCATCTTGTAGACATGGCCGAACTGGGCGATCTGCTGGGACGAGACCGGCACCGCGTTCTTCATCACGTACCAGGTCACGCCTTCGCTGCATGGCGGCGTCGTCAGCGACCCGCTGAAGGTGTAGTAGGCGCGGTTCTCCGGCAGCAGCGTGGCGATGTTGATGCTCACGCCCGGCACCTCGACTTCCTTTTCCTTTTGCAGCGGCAGGTTGTCGAAGATGGTCTTGATCATCGGACGCTTGGCGCCCGACTCCATCAGCACGCCGACCACGGCCAGTTCGCCCTCGGCGTTCTTGTGCACCAGGTGCGCGACTAGCGCGTAGCGCTTGCCGTCGATGCGTTCCTCGCTCGGTTTGTGGAAGTGGAACTGCAGCAGTTCGTAGCGTTTGCCGTCGACCGTCATGAAGCTGCCGGGCGCGTAGTTGACCTGGATCGTGTGGCCGTTGTCGATCAGCTTGAGCGGGCTGGCCTGGTAGTCGAAGGTGAGCGCGGACAGCGCGGCATGCTTGGCGTCGGCGGTGTGGATGTCGATCGGCGACTGCACTTTGCCTTGTCCGCACGAGGTGAATTTGCTGTCGATTTCGCTCCACTTGTTCGGCCCCGTGGGACCGCTGTACGACCAGTGCGGGTGGGCTTGCGGCTCGGCGCAATAGCCGGCGACCGACAGCAGGGCGAGGAAGCCGCCGACGGCGGCGGAGCGCGCTTTGGCGCGGGTTGAGGTTTTCATAAAGTCTCCAACGGATTAACGACGGGAATGAACAACAACGGCAAGGCTGCGCGACGGTAGCAACTCCAATTTCCACGAGACATCAAATTTACATCTAGAAATACTTGTGCGGACACCTGCAACAGTAAGAAACACAATTATGTTGTTTTCGGACATCTTTTTGATGTCGGTGAGGAAGCCTTGCACTTGCTATACTGTTACTTGTTGAACACAAATGACGGGGACCAGTTTTGCGGGCGATGACGATACGATGGAAGCGGTGGGGCTTGGGCATGGCCGGCGCGGTGGGAGTATATGCGTTGGCGGGCGGCTGGGCGTTGCCGTGGTTGATCAAGAGTCAGGTGCCCAAATTTGCCGAAACCGAGTTGGAGCGCAAAGCCAGCATCGGCGATGTCAGCTTCAATCCGTTCACCTTGCGGCTGGAGGCGAAAGACGTGCGTTTGACCGAGGCCAACGGCGCGCCGCTGTTCGGCGTCGGCGCGCTGGTGGTGGAGATGCAGTGGCGCTCGCTGGTACGCCGCGCGTGGAGCCTGGCCGAGATCCGCGTCACCGCGCCGTCGCTGCAACTGGCCATTTCGCCCGACGGCAAGTTCAACATCGCGCAGCTGATGGAGACGCTGGACAAGCGCAAGAAGGACGACAGCGATAGCGGCATGCCGCGCCTGGTCATCGAGCATTTCGCGCTGGAGCAAGGCAAGGTGGAGATGCATGACCGCCATGCCGGCTACAACGACACGTTCGCGCCCATCGCTTTCGAGCTGAACCACCTGAGCACGCTGCCGGACGAGAACGGCAATTACACCTTGAGCGCCGACGCCGGCCTGGGCGGCAAGCTGCGCTGGAAGGGCGCTGCCGCGCTCAATCCGATCGGCGGCAGCGGCGTGTTGTCGCTGGAGAGCGTCGCGTTGCCGGGCATGTCGACGTATCTGAAGTCGTTCATGCGGGTGGCCGTCAGCGACGGCCGCTTGTCGGCCAAGTTGCCCTATCAATTCGCCTACAAGGACGGCAAGCTGGACGCGAAGCTGGCCGGCGCCAGCCTGGCGTTGCGGGACCTGGCGATCCAGCACACCGGCGTGGCGGCCCCGTTCGTCAAACTGAAGTCGCTGGATGTGAGCGGCGTCGGCGTCGATCTGGGCAAGCGCTCGGTCGAGATCGATGGGCTGGGTTTGAACGGTGGCGCGCTGGCGATGCGGCGCGATGCACAGGGCCGTATCGATCTGGCGAATTTGATGGTGCCGCCGTCCGCTTCGGCGCCCGTTGTTGCGCCCGCCCCGGCGCCCGCGACCAAGCCGGCGCGGAAAGAGGAGGGCGGCTGGAAAGTGCGCTTCAAGCAGATCGGCCTGGACGACATCGCCGTCAACGCGCTCGATGAAACCGCCAGTCCCGCGCTCAAGATCAGCACCGACAAGCTCAAGCTGAAGCTGCAATTGCAGCTGGAAACCGCCGCGAGCGGGCTCAAGCTCAATATCGGCGACGCCGCCTTCTCGATGGACAATCTGGCGCTGGTCAGCGGCGCGATGGCGCCATTGAAACTTGGACGGTTGGGCTTTGAGGACGGCGCGCTCGATCTGGCCGCGCGCCATGTCAGCCTGGACCGCCTGTACGCTGACGGCGGCTTGCTGGATCTGTCGCGCGACAGCGCCGGCCGGTTCCTGTTCCTCGACCGCTTGCCGGGCTCGGGCTCGGGCACCGTCGCCGCGACGCCGGCCGCTGCATCGGCGCCCGTCAAATCCGGCGAGGCCGCGTGGGCCGCCTCCGTCAAAACGGTCGAGCTGAGCAAATTCGGCGCGCGCTATGACGACGCCAGCACCGGCATCAAGGCCAATCTGCAGGACTTCAATCTGAAGCTGACCGACGTCGGCAGCGACCTGAAAAAACCGCTGGCGTTTCAAGGCGGCGTCGGCTTGCGTGAGGGGGGCCAGCTGACGGCCAAAGGCAAGGTGGTGCCGGCCACCGGCGCCGTCGATACCGAGTTGAAGCTGACCAAGCTGGCGCTGGCGCCGGTGCAGCCGCTGCTTGGCAAGTACGTCAAGCTCAAGCTGGCCGATGGCAGCGTTTCCGGCGAGGGCCGCCTGCGCACCGGCGCCGGCGGCAGCCGGGCCAATCCCGCCGTGCGTTACGATGGCTCGTTTGAAGTCGCCCAGCTGGCGCTTGATGAGGAAGACAACGACCACTTCGCGCGCTGGAAGTCGGTGCGCGCCGACAAGCTGGCGCTGAGCGTGTCGCCGAATCTGCTGGATGTCGCCGAGCTGCGCGTGGTCGAACCGAACGCGATCTTGATCATCGAGAACGACCGCAGCTTGAACGCGCAGCGGCTGCTGGTGAAAAAGTCCGAGCCGGCCCCGTCCGCACCGGCCACCGCGCCGGCCGCCCCGGCCGCCAGCGAGCCGTTCCCGATGCGTATACGCCGCGTGCGCTTCCAGAACGCCAAGCTGGACTTCACCGACCTGAGCCTGCGCCCGCAGTTCGGCGCCAAGATCTATGAGCTCAGCGGTCTGATCACCGGGCTGTCGTCGAAGGCCGACGCGCGCAGCCAGATCGAGCTCGACGGCCGCGTCGACGATTTCGGTCTGGCGCGCATACGCGGCCAGTTGAATCCCTTCGTCCCGGCGGACAACACCGATGTCAACGTCGTGTTCAAGAACGTCGACATGGTGTCGGCGTCGCCGTACTCGATGAAGTTTGCCGGCTACAAGATCGCGCAGGGAAAAATCTCGCTCGATCTGCAGTACAAGGTGCGCAACAGCCAGTTGGAAGGCAACAACCAGATCGTGCTCGACAACCTGACCCTGGGCGAGCGCATCGACAGTCCGGACGCGATCAAGTTGCCGCTGGAGCTGGCGCTGGCCATCCTCAAGGACAGCAACGGCCGCATCGACCTCGGCGTGCCCGTGTCGGGCAATATGAACGATCCGCAATTCAGCTACGGCTCGGTGGTGTGGAAAGCCATCGGCAACATCTTGAGCAAGGTGGCACTGTCGCCGTTCCGCGCGCTGGGCAATCTGTTCGGCGTCAGCGGCGACAAGCTGGACGCGGTCGACTTCGATGCCGGCAGCGACACCGTGCTGCCGCCGGAGCGTGAAAAGCTGCGCCAGGTGGCGAAAATCCTGGCGGGCAAACCGCAGCTGAAACTGTCGGTGCCGGGCCAGTACAACGAGGCGGCCGATGGCTCCGCGCTGCGCATGCAGGCGGTGCGCCGCCTGGTGGTGACGCGGGCGGAGATCAAGCTGGCGCCGGATGAACAGCCGGGCCCGCTCGATATCGGTCAGCGCAAAGTGCGCGGCGCCTTGCGCGACCTGTATGCCGAGCGTTTCGGCGCGGCCGAGCTGGATAAACAGAAGAAGGCGGCCGAGGGCGCGGCGATCGCCAAGCCGGCGGCGGACGCCGACGACGAGGCCAGGTCCGCCGATGCCGTGGCCCGGAAGAAGTTGCCGATGCTGCAGCGTCTGGGCAAGATCGTGCAGGGCGAACCGCAAGTGGCCGACGCCACCGCGTTCTACGGCAAGTTGCAGGAACGCCTGGAACAAAGCCAGCCGTTGCCGGAGGGCGCCTTGCCGGAGCTGGGCGCCAGGCGCGCCACCGCCATCGTGGCGGCCCTGAAAGAGGCCGGCGTCAACGCCGCCGCGATACAGACGGCGGCGCCGGAAAAGACCGATGCCGCCACCGGCAAGCCGGTCGCGCTCAAGCTCGGGCTGGCGGCGAAATAGATGGCCGCTGAAAAATCACACGTCGGCGGCGGCGCGCTGCTGGCCGGATTCGCGCTGCTGTGCAGCCAGCTGTCGCTGAACGTCGGCGCGGCCGTCGCCAAGCATCTGTTTCCGCTGATCGGCGTCGAGGGCGTGACGGCTTACCGCGTCGGCTTCGCCGCGTTGCTGATGATGGCCGTGTTCCGGCCGTGGCGCACGCCGCTGACGTGGCCGCAGGCCTGCAACGTGGCCGTCTACGGCAGCGTGATCGGGTTGATGAATCTGATGATCTACCGCTCGTTCAATCTGATACCGCTGGGGATCGCGGTGGCGATCGAAGTGGCCGGGCCGCTGACGGTGGCGGTGCTGTCGTCGCGCCGGCCGCGCGATGTGGTGGCGATCGCGCTGGCAGTGGCGGGGCTGTATTTTCTGCTGCCGATACACGGCCATGTCGATCAGCTCGATCCGGTCGGCGTCGCCTACGCGGCCGGGGCGGCGGTGTGCTGGGCGCTGTACATCGTGTTCGGCAAGCGGGTCTCGGTCATGCACGGCGGGCAGTCGGTGGCGTGGGGGATGACGGCCGCGTCGCTGTTCATCTTGCCGGTCGGCGCATGGTACTCGGGCGCGGTGTTGTTGACGCCGTCGTACATGGCGATCGGATTGGCGATCGCGGTGATGTCGAGTGCCTTGCCGTACACCTTGGAGATGCTGTCGATGCGCAACCTGTCGTCGCGCACGTTCAGCATGTTCAGCAGCGCCGCGCCGGCGCTCAGCGCGCTGGCCGGCATGCTGCTGCTGGGCGAGCATCTGACCTTGACGCAGTGGCTGGCGATCGCCGCGATCGTGCTGGCGTCGGGGTTGACGACGTTGAGATAAGTCAAATTGGCTCAGCTTGCCTGAGAGCGCATCGTCGGCCTACCATGTTCATATGGATCTCGACCTCAGATTGGCAAAGATAGAAAGCAGACTCGACAAGCTTGAAGAGTTTGCCGTCGAGACGCGCGAACGGCTCGCGAAAATCGAGGCTCGCCTGGAACAGATGGCGACCAAGGCCGATCTGGCCGAGCTTAGCGCCACGTTGGTCAAGTGGATCGTCGGCATGGCGGTCGGCATGAGCGTCGCGGCTGTCACGGTAATGACGTTTGTGTTAAACAACGCGGTACCGAAAGCGTCGCCGGCGCCTCCGCCAGCCCCGATCATCATCCAGATGCCGCCCTACCGCTAGTGTTGCTTTTGGTGCCAGATCGTGGCAGCATGGTCGCTTGATCCAGGAGAAGCCATGCAAGTCGCCCGCGCACAACAACCGATCGCCGCCGCCGCCGTCACGCTGGTCATCTGGATCGGCTGCATCGCAGCGTTTCTGCCGCCGCTCGTCAAGCACACGACGGCTTCGGTCGCGCTGATCATCCTCGCCGGACTCGGCATCGCCGTCAGTTCCATCTTGCATCTGATCTTTGTCGGCGTGGCCGCCAAGCGCCTGGGCCGCTCGCCAGCGTTGTGGGTGGTGATCGCTGTGTTTGGCTTTCCGATCGCGTCGATCGTCGGCCTGATCCTGTTCGAATGGTTCAGCGACGAGCAAAACCAGTCGCCCGCGTAAGGTCTTGCCAGAACGTGAATTGATGGGCTAGTATGGATGCCGATGCAACATTGCATCGACGTCGCTCGGACGGTTCCGGGCGCTTACGTGAGACATTCATGACTGACACCCAAACTCCGCGCAGATTTTCGCGCATCGATCGCCTGCCTCCCTACGTTTTCAATGTCACCGCCGAGCTCAAGCTGGCGGCGCGCCGTCGCGGCGAAGACATCATCGATATGTCGATGGGCAACCCGGATGGCGCCACGCCGTCGCACATCGTCGACAAGCTGGTCGACACGGTCCGCCGTCCCGACACGCACGGCTACTCCGCCTCCAAAGGCATCCCGCGGCTGCGGCGCGCGATCACCAAATGGTACAAGAACCGCTACGAGGTCGACTTCGATCCGGACTCGGAAGCGATCGTCACGATCGGCTCGAAGGAAGGCCTGGCGCACCTGATGCTGGCCACGCTGGACGCCGGCGACACCGTGCTGGTGCCGAATCCGAGCTATCCGATCCACATCTGGGGCGCGGTCATCGCCGGCGCCAATATCCGCTCGGTGCGCATGACGCCCGGCGTCGACTTCTTCGATGAACTGGAGCGCGCGGTGCGCGAAAGCTATCCGAAGCCGAAGATGATGATACTCGGCTTCCCGTCGAACCCGACCGCGCAATGCGTGGAGCTGGAGTTTTTCGAGCGGGTGGTGGCGCTGGCCAAGCAGCACGACATCCTGGTGGTGCACGACCTGGCCTACGCCGACATCACCTTCGACGGCTGGAAGGCGCCGTCGATCATGCAGGTGCCGGGCGCGCGCGACGTGGCGGTGGAATTCTTCACCATGTCCAAGAGCTACAACATGGCCGGCTGGCGCATCGGCTTCATGGTCGGCAACAAGGAGCTGGTCGCGGCGCTGGCGCGCATCAAGAGCTACCACGACTACGGCAGCTTCACGCCGGTGCAGGTGGCCGCGATCGCCGCGCTGGAGGGCGACCAGAGCAGCGTCAGCGAGATCTGCGCGATGTACCAGAGCCGTCGCGATGTCCTGCACAAGGGGCTGTGCGAAGCGGGCTGGCCGGTCGACAAGCCGAAGGCGTCGATGTACATCTGGGCGCGCATCCCGGAGGCCTACCGCCACCTCGGTTCGCTGGAGTTCTCCAAGCTGCTGCTGGCCGAGGCCAAGGTCTGCGTGTCGCCGGGCATCGGCTTTGGCGACTACGGCGACGAATATGTTCGCTTCGCCTTGATCGAAAACGAGGCGCGCATACGCCAAGGGTTGCGTGGTATCAAAGCCATGTTGCGCAAAGTGTAGCAAAAATCTGCGCGCTCTTTAAGCCGCATCAAACGCGAGGTCCGATGCGGCGGCTAATGTAGCTCCTGAACCAACACAGGAGCTTCATTATGCCCCCACTGCCTATCGGCGACAGCACGCGGCGCCTCATCGCCGCCGTAAAAAAACTCGAGACCACCTTGAACACGGTCGGCCTGCCACGCTTCGTGGCGCGCCTGCCAGTGTGCTGGCTATGCTGGCACTATTGCCGTACGCTCGATCAGAAAATCGTCCGCATCCGCCGTATCGCCGGCAAGTTCGAGCAATGGCTGCCGACGATACGCGATTTCGGCAAGGAGGGGCCGGCGCGGCTGGAATTGATCGATGTCGACCACAGCATGCGCGACGATATCGAAGTCACCAAGAAAACGATGTGGGAACTGCGCGGCTATTGTATCGACGTCGGCCGCATGTTCGAGCAGCTCGGCTACCAGTCGCAGGGACTGAGACGCCGGCAAGCAATCTTTCTCCAGGTGCTGGAGACGTCTTGCGTATCGGCCAGCACCATGCAGGAAGCATTGGTGGCGCATGACAGCGCGGTACTGGCCGTGCTGCGGGCCCAGCAGATTCACGAGCGCGAGCGCGCGGCCGCTGGGTCCGCCTCTTAAAACCCTTCCAGCACGATCTTGCCCTTGGCGCGATTGCTCGCGAGCAGGGCGTGCGCCCGCTTCAGGTTGGCGGCATTGATCGTGCCGAAATGTTCCCCCACGGTCGTTTTGAGCACGCCGGTGTCGATCAGCACGGCCACATCGTTCAACAGTTGATGCTGCTTCTGGATGTCGGCCGTGTTGAACATCGAGCGCGCGAACATGAATTCCCAGTGCAGCGAGGCGCTCTTGCGCTTGAGCAGGCGGACGTCGATCGCGGCCGGGTCGTCGATCACCGCGACCTTGCCTTGCGGCGCCAGCACTTCGACGATCGCGCTCCAATGGTGGTCGGTGTGGGTCAAGCTGGCGATATGGCTCACCGGCGGTAGGCCAAGGCGGGCGATTTCCTCGTTCAGCGGTTTGCTGTGGTCGATCACGTGATGGGCGCCCAGCTCCTTTACCCAAGCCGCCGTGTCCGGACGCGAGGCGGTGCCGATCACCGTCAACCCGGTCAACTGGCGCGCCAGCTGCACCAGGATCGAACCGACGCCGCCGGCCGCGCCGATCACCAGCAGCGATTGTCCTTGCACGCCCTTGTCCCGGCTCACTTCCAGACGATCCAACAGCAGCTCCCACGCGGTGATGGCCGTCAGCGGCAGCGCGGCGGCCTGGGCGAAGTCGATATTCTTCGGCTTGTGGCCGACGATACGCTCGTCCACCAGGTGCAGCTCGCTGTTGGTGCCGGGACGCGTCAGGTCGCCGGCGTACCAGACTTCGTCGCCCGGCTTGAACAAGGTCACGTCCGGACCGACCGCCTTGACCACGCCCGCCGCGTCCCAGCCGATGACTTTGGCCTCGCCTTCGGCCGGCGCCGCGTTGGCGCGGATCTTGACGTCGACTGGATTGACTGAAATGGCTTTGACTTCGACCAGCAGATCGCGGCCCTGGGCCTGTGGCGCGGGCAGCTCGATGTCGATCAACGAGTCGGCATCGTCGATGGGGAGGGACTTACGGTAGGCAACGGCTTTCATGGACTTCTCCTGGGAATAGGGATGGGATGCGGATGGGAGTATCATCATTTATTTCGTGACGCGGAAAAAGGGGCGCTTCAGCGAAACACTTTCAAAAAAACGAAGAAAATGCTACGACTTGATGATTTGACTGTTTTTGTCCGCACCGCCGACCGTGGCAGCCTGTCGGCGGCGGCGCGCGAGCTGGAGATTTCCCCCGCGCTGGCCAGTGCCGGCGTCAAGCGCCTGGAGCGGGAGTTGGGCTTGCGCTTGTTCGCCCGCACCACGCGCTCGCTGCGGCTGACGGAGGAGGGCGAGCACTACCTGCGGCACGCGCGCGAGGCGCTGCGGCTGCTGAAGGATGGCCACGACGCGCTGATCCAGGGGCAGGAGAGCCTGGGCGGGACGCTGAAGATTTCGATGCCGTCGGATCTGGGGCGCAATATGCTGGTCGACTGGCTGGACGAGTTCCAGGCGCAGTATCCGAAGGTGAGCTTCCAGCTCAGCATCAGCGACCGCGTCTCGGACATGTACCGGCAGCCGGTCGATATCGCCATCCGTTACGGCAGGCAGGAGGATTCCAGTCTGATCGCGCTGCCGCTGGCGCCGGACAACCGCCGCGTGCTGGTCGCTTCGCCCGACTACATCAAGCAGCATGGCAGACTGACCGAGCTAAAGGATTTGGCGCGCCATAACTGCCTGCGCTTCATGCTGGAGGATGTGATCCATGACCGCTGGAGTTTTTATTCGGATGACGCCAGCGAACCGGTGGCGGTTCACGTCAACGGCAACCGCAGCGCCGACGACGCCGACGTGGTGCGGCGCTGGGCGGTGGCGGGACTGGGCGTGGCCTACAAATCGCGGCTCGATCTTCGCGACGATATCCGCGGCGGGCGTCTGCACATCCTGATGCCGGACGTTCTCGGCGAACCTACGCCGCTGAACATGCTGTGCATGCACCGCTCGCAGATCACGCCGACGGTGCTGCAACTGCGGGATTTTTTGCGCGCGCAATGCGAAAAGGCTTAGCGCCCGCATTGAGTGGGCGCGGCTAGTGCTTACAAATTCGCTTAAAAAGTCATTAAAGCAACAGCGCGCATACTTGTGGCGATGGCAAAACCCCTTAACATAGCTTCATGGCTCAATGTTGAGTGTCATTGAATTGCGCCTCAACGGCTGGCTGGGCGCGCTCGACGGCGGGGCTGCGGCAAGATGCGTCGGGCTGATGACGGCTCGCCAGCTGCCAGATCCAGGTGAGGAGCGCGAGCGAGGTCGCGGCATCGGCCGGCCTGTCTTGCGACTGGATAGGGCAGCTGGCACCGGCAACCATTAGTGCGCCTTCGACAGGATCAACAGCCAGCGGCGGCACAGCAGAACCTCCAGATGCCCGGCTTGCACGCCGGTGTCGCATTCGATGACCGGGTTGACCGCGTAGTAGCGCTTGCGGAAATCACGGCAGACCAGCAATTCGCGTTTGCCCATGCGGACCAGGAAGGAAGTAGGCATATATTCCAGGCCGAAGCGGGAGCTGAAGCTGTTATTAACTGTTGTCATGACATTTTCCTTTTGGGAGAAGCGTTTAACGAGGAGTTCAGAATAGCATAAGTACTGTATGAATAAACAGGTACTGTGTAAATAAACAGTAAATTCGTTGTTTCGTAGTTTTTACGCCAACTTCGACGGCCATCCAACCGGGAGCACCAAATTTTCAGCAAATCCATTCGTTTCATCGAAGCAAGACTGTCGCCGGGCGGCGAATTCGGCCTGCACCTGACCATCGGCCTGCTGATGATGGTGGCCACCGTGTCCATGTTCGGCCACCTGGCGTCCGAGGTCATGGGGCAGGAAGAGATCACCGTGCTCGACCTGCACATCGCCAACTGGTTCAACGCCAACCATTTCGAGCCGATGACGTCCATCATGATGGTGATAACGACCATACACATGATGCCGGGCGTGATCCTGATGGCGTCCGCCTTCGGCTACTATCTGTGGAAGCGCGGACAGGTCTACTGGATTTGGGCGTTGCTGCTGGGCGTGCCGGGCGGCATGCTACTGAACGTGCTGCTCAAATACACCTTCCAGCGCAGCCGTCCAGTGTTCGATGAGCCACTGGTCACGTTGGCGACGTACAGTTTCCCCAGCGGGCACGCGTCGGCGGCAACCCTGTTTTACGGCCTGTTGGCGTGCTATGTGATGATCGCCTGCAAGGGGTGGAGTGTGCGTTTGGGCACAGCGGCGGCCTGTACAGTAATGGTATTGTTGGTGGCCTTCAGTCGCGTCTATCTTGGCGCGCACTATTTGAGCGATGTTCTCGCCGGCATGGCGGGCAGCGCGGCGTGGCTGACGATTTGCATCACGGCGATTTCCACGCTGCGCCGCCGGCGCGAGGCGAAAAGCTTATCGAATGATTCCGGGGGAACGCTCTGAACAGTATTGTAGTCATTGTCAACGCCGGCGCCGGGCAGGGGTACTGCGGCGGCTGGTCCGCCGCGTTGGCGGAAATATTCCGCGCGCAAGGCGCCGAAGCGGATATCACGCTGGCCAAGAGCGGCGAGGAAATGATCGCCCGCGCCAAGCGCGCCGTGGCCGATGGCGCGCCGGTCGTTGTGGCCGGTGGCGGCGATGGCACCATCAACGCGGTGGCGTCGGCGCTGGTCGGTAGCCGGACCCGCCTGGGCGTGCTGCCGCTCGGCACCTTGAACCACTTCGCCAAGGATTTGAATATTCCGTTGGACCTGGACGAGGCCGTCGCCAATGCGGTACACGGCGCGACGGCGCAGGTCGACGTGGGCGAGGTCAACGGCCGCATCTTCCTCAACAACTCCAGCCTGGGCATCTATCCGGACATCGTGCGCGACCGCGAAAAGCAGCAGAAGCATCTGGGACGCGGCAAGTGGCCCGCGTTCGCGCGCGCCGTGTTCGTCGCGGCGCGGCGTTTTCCGTTCATGAATGTGCGGCTCAAGATCAACGGCGGCGAGCATCTGCGCCGCACGCCGTTCGTCTTCATCGGCAACAACGAATACATGCAGGGCTTGACCATGGGCGAGCGCGAGCGGCTCGACAGCGGCAAGATGTATTTGTACGTCGCGCAAAAGCCCACACGGCTGGGCTTGCTTCGCTACGCCATCCACGCCTTGTTCGGCCGGCTGTCGGAGGCCAAGGATTTCGACGTGCTCTCGTCCACCGATCTGGTGATCGAAACGCGCCATCGGCAAATGCGCGTCGCCACGGACGGTGAAGTGACCGTGATGACGCCGCCGTTATGCTATCGTTCCAGAGCCAAGGCGCTGAGCGTGATAGTTCCTGTCGTGCCGGCCACGTAGGAGGGAGAGCATGCGAACCATCGTCCATTTATCGGACCTGCATTTTGGCAGGGTCGACCACGCCTTGCTGGCGCCGTTGCAGGAGTTGACCGCCAGGCTGGCGCCGGATGTGGTGGTGGTCTCGGGCGACCTGACGCAGCGCGCCAAGACCGAGGAGTTCAAGGCCGCGCGCGCGTTTCTCGACACCTTGCCGGGGCCGCAGATCGTGGTGCCGGGCAATCACGACATCCCCTTGTACAACGTCGCCACGCGATTCCTGACGCCGCTGCGCAAGTACACGCGCTACGTCACGCTGGATCTGGCGCCGGAATATATCGACGACGAGATCGCCATCCTAGGCATCAACACCGCGCGCTCGTTGACGTTCAAGGACGGACGCATCAATGACGAGCAGGTGGCGCAGATGCGCCAGCGCATGAGCGCGGTCAATCCCAACCTCACGCGCATCATCGTCACGCACCATCCGTTCGATTTGCCGGAGAAGTTCGACAAGGACGACCTGGTCGACCGTGCGCCGATGGCGATGCGGGCGTTTTCCGAGTGCGGCGTGGATTTGCTGCTGGCGGGGCATTTGCATTCTAGCCACGCCGGCAATAGCGCCGATCGTTACAAGCTCAGCGGATATGCGGCGCTGGTGGTGCAGGCCGGTACGGCCACGTCCACGCGCGGGCGGGGGGAATCGAATTCGTTCAATGTGATCCGGGTGGATGCGGAGCAGATCGAGGTCGACCGGTATAGCTGGGTCGACGGCACCGGCAGTTTCGAGCGCGTGATGACCGAGTGTTTCCGCCGCATCGGCGAGGCATGGCATATGGCCGCGAAGGCCTGACGCTTCGAGTAGCCACGGAAACACGTAGGGCGGATTAGGCGGAACGCCGTAATCCGCCATCTGTGAGCCGCTGACGGCGCATGCATGGCGGATTACGCTACGCTAATCCGCCCTACGTGGTTTAGGTGTTGGCGAATTGTGTGGCCGCCGCACGCCCGCACGCCGCACGCATCACAACCAATAATTCATAATCCGCGCCGCCCATTCCTTCATGCGGTCCGTGAGCGGCCGGTTGCGCCAGTCCGCCAGCGTGATCTGCTTCGAGTCGCGCATGTCTTCCTGGAACGCCTTCTCCATCTCGTTGCCGAACGCCGCGCCCAGCACCACCACGTTCAGCTCGCTGTTGTGCAGGAAGCTGCGCGTGTCGATGTTGGTCGAGCCCACCGTCGACCAGGTGCCGTCGATGACGGCGGTCTTGGCGTGCAGCACGGCCAGCTTGAGGTGGTAGATCTTGATGCCGTTCGACAGCAGCTCGTCATACAGCGCGTGGCTGGCGTGGAACACCAGTCCGCTGTCCGACACCCCCGGCAGCACGATCGTGACGTCCACGCCGCGTTTGGCGGCGGCGATCAGCGCGTCCACCGTCTGACGGTCCGGCACGAAGTACGCCGACGTCAGGTGGATGCTCTTTTTCGCTTCCTGGATCGCCAGGCTGTAGGCCTTGAAGATTTCAAACTGTCCGCCCGGATCGCTCGCCAGCACGCGCACCACCTTGTCGCCGGCGATCACCTGTTGCGGAAAGTACTCCGCTTCCGGCAGGTCGGTGCGGTCCTGCGTGGCCCATTGGCGCACGAACAGCCATTGGAACGCGTGCACGGCCGGCCCTTCGATCTTGATGTGGGTGTCGCGCCAGCCGACGTCGTCCTTCTGCTTGGCCTGCTTGCCGCGGGAGCGGAACAGCGAGCCTTTGGAGTAGTCGGCGCTGATGTTGATGCCGCCGGTGAAGGCGGTCTTGCCGTCGACGATCAACACCTTGCGGTGGTCGCGGTTGTTCACTTTCCACTCGTCGCCCTTGACCTTGGCCGGATTGATGGGGTTGTACTCGAGCAGGTTGATGCCGGCCTTGCGCATGCGGTCGAAGAATTCGGCCGGCACGCCGATGGTGCCGACGCTGTCGTACAGGATGTTGACGACCACCCCCGATTGCTGTTTGGCGATCAGCGCGTCGGCGAACTGCATGCCGAGTTCATCCTGGTCGAAGATGTAGGTTTCCAGATTGATGTTGTTGCGCGCGCCGTTGATGGCCTTGAGCATTTCGCCCATTGTCTGCGGACCGTCGAACAGCAGGGTGACCTTGTTGCCGTCGATCAGGGGCACGCCGGTGGCCGCTTCCTCCAGCACCGCTTGCTGCTTCAGGTCGAGCGAGCCCTTGGGCCAGCGCTTGGCCAGCAGCGCCCTGGTGCGCGCCGCGCCAAGGTCGCCGTTCTTGCCCTTGACGCTGGGCGTGGCGGCGGCCGGTTCGAGCTTGTCGCCCATGGCGGCGACGTCGGGCAGCGAGGCGCATGCGCCCAGCAAGCCCCAGCACATCAGGAACATGGGAAGCCAGATACGCATGCTTGAGGATTTCATCTGTTTGCCTTTTGGGGTGATTTCGATTCATCGGACAGCGCCAGCGGCGCCGCCTCTTCTGCAGCCGAGCCGAAAAAGAACGAGATCGGCCCTTGTATAAACCTGCGGCCCAGCACCTTCATCAGCTGCCAGCCGTGCTTGAAACGTACCTGGCGCGAGCGCAGCGCCACCCACAACGCCAGGCCGAAGCTGACCAGCAAATTCACCGTGCCGATCAGGACGAAGCCGGCCACCGACGTCACCACCAGCTGCCAGCTGACGTTGTAGTCGAGGCCAACCATGGCGGTGGCGAAGTTGGCCGACGAGAACGTCACGTGGCGGATGTCGAGCGGCATGCCGAGCAAAAAGCCCAGCAGCGGCATGACGCCGAGCAGGATGCCGAAGAAGAAGTTCCCCATCAGGCCGCCGAGGTTGTTTTCCATGTAGACGCCGAAGCGGTCCAGGCGCTCGCGGCCCAGCAGCCAGCGCAGGCCGCGCAGTTGCGCGATGCGCTGCGCCCAGCGCGTGTACAGCGCCTTGTTGTCGTAGTAGCCCGAGATCAGGCCGGCGACGAACAGGCACACGCCGGCGATGGCGGCGTACACCAGGGCCGGGCCGTGGATCGGATCGATATCGGCCAGCAGATGCATGGCCTTGTCCGGCGTCACCAGATGGTGGCCGGTCAGGTGGGGCCAGGCCATCGCGATCAGCCACGCGGTGGGAATCGCGGTGGCCAGGTTGCCCAGCACCGCCATGTTCTGCGTGCGGATGACCTTGTTGCACAGCTCGGCCATGCTTTCGATGTCGATGTTGCGGCCGTCCCTGCTGTGCAGGCCGGCGGCGATGCGCGAGGCCGTCATCGCCGGCTGCTTGGTGGCGACCGTGAAGTGCAACACGTGGATGAACATGAAGCCGAGCGAGTAGTTCATGCTGAACAGGAAGGTCTCGACCAGCGGCGCCGCGCGCAGGTAGGACATCAGGATCTTGAACAGCGCCATGAAGCCGATGATGACGCCGGCGCCGGCCGACGACAGGAACATGCCGCCGAGTTCCTTGCGGTGGTCGGCCACGTAGTGCTCGCCGGTGTGGCTGGCGTTTTCGGTGACGTTGCGCGCCAGCAGGTCGATATTGTCGCGCAGCAGATCGCTGACGGCGTATTTGTTGTTGTGCGCCTCGACCAGTTCCAGCGCCAGCCCGACGGCGGCCGCGCGGCGCGGGCTCGGCGGTCCTTGCTGGCCTTGCTGACCGGAGGGGTGCGGATGCTGCGCTTGCAGCTCCTCAGGCGCGATCAGCAGCGCGGCCGACGCGCCGGACTCCGCCTTCAGCTCGCCGCTGACGTCGACCAGGAACAGCAGCTTGCGCAGCCGGGCGATGCTTTGCGTGAGCGCCACCAGCAGATAGGTCAGCGCGATGCTGGTTCCCTGGTGCAGCGCCTTCTTGCGGATCTTGCCGACCACCACGTCGCACTGGTCCAGCATCACCAGCAGGTGGCGCGCGTCCTCGACCGCGACATCCTCGCCGGCGAGGTTGCGCTGGTAGTTGTCCAGATAGGCATTGACCTCGAAATTCTGTCCCATGAAGGGCGATTCGTAGGTCTCCATCTCGGTGTGGAAATTGGTCAGCTTCGGTTCCAGGCCGATCGCGCAGATGCGGTAGGACAGTGTCCGTATCGCTTCGAGCAGGCCGGGCAGCATGAGGTTGGGTCCGCAGCGGGTGGTGGCGTCGTCGCGGCTCGCTTCGCGCCGGTCGGGCGGATGGCAGATCACGTCGATCAACGCCAGCCAGTCGGGGGCCGGCACCGCGCTGATCCAGATGCGGTCGGTGCGCTTGTAGATCACCTGGTCGAGCGCTTCGCTCAGGTAATCGTTGCCCAGCGCCGGCGGCAGGACGCGGAAGGCGATGCGGCGTTTGAGTTCGGTGAAAAAGCCGTCGTTCGATAGGACGCCGATCTCGGTGTACAGGCTGGAATGGCGGCGGCTGGTCAGCAGGCTGCAGGCGTAGCCGCGCAACGCAAGCGCGTGCGCGGGGCTGCCCTTCAACAATTGGGCAAGGGTGCGCACGTTGGCGGTGGCGCGCGCGCCATCGCCGGGGTGCTTGGGACGCAGTGTATCGAACAGTTCGACCATCAGGCCGATGTCCGTGCTTTCCGCGTCTATACGTTGTAATATTTCGAGCATGCAAAGGGCGGACTTACCGCAGTTTTGACTAAAAAACGCAGTATATCCACTCGGCATTACTCAGTATGTACGCTGTCGAACATATTTCTATCTGTCAGGAAATTCCACTGCTCAGCATAACAAGATTCTCTTGGCCGCCTCGCGCAGCTCGGCGCGGAAGTCCGGATGGGCGATGCCGATCAGCGCCTCGGACCGCTGGCGCGCCGATTTGCCCCGCAACTGGGCCACGCCGTATTCGGTGACCACATAGTTGACGTCGTTCTTGCCGGTGGTGACGTGGGTGCCGGGTGTCAGCGTCGGCACGATGCGCGAGATCGCGCCGTCCTTGGCGGTCGACGGCAGCACGATGAAGGCCTTGCCGCCGTTCGAGCGGTTGGCCGCGCGCACGAAGTCGACCTGGCCGCCGGTGCCGGAATAGGGCAGGTGGGCCAGGCTCTCGGAGCCGCATTGCCCCAGCAAATCGACCTGCAGGCTGGCGTTGATGGCGACCAGCTTGTCGTTCTGGCCGGCCAGGTAGGGATCGTTGGTGAAGCTGACCGGATGCATCTCCAGCATCGGGTTGCGGTGCATAAAGTCGTACAGCTTGCGCGAGCCGAGCGCGAAGGTGGCCACCATCTTGCCGGGCATGAAGGTTTTGCGGCTGTTGTTGACCGCGCCGCATTCGACCAGCTTGAGGATGCCGTCGCCGATCATTTCCGTGTGCACGCCGAGGTCGCGCTTGGAGGTCAGCTGCTGGACCACGGCGTCGGGAATGCCGCCGTAGCCGATCTGCAAGGTCGAGCCGTCCTCGATCATGTCGGCCACGTGCTTGCCGATCGCCTGCTGCACCGCGCCGATGGCCGGCAGGCCGACCTCGATCACCGGCTCGTCGTTCTCGACGATGGCGGTGACCTGCGACAGGTGGACGATGCAGTCGCCATGGGCGACCGGCACGTTCGGATTGACTTCCAGCACCACCACGCGGGCCTTGCGGATCGCCGCCATCGTGTAGTCGGCCGCCAGGCTGAGCGCGAAATTGCCATGCTCGTCCATCGGGGAGGCCATCGAGAAGACCACGTCGGCCGGGACCAGGTCGCGCTGGATCAGGCCGGGGAGTTCGGAAAAATAGGCCGGGATGAAGTCGGCCCAGCCGGCCTGTCCCGCCGAGCGCGAGGCGCCGCCGAAGAACAGCGCGACGTGGCGCACGTGGTCGACCGTGTCGCAGTCGAAGTAGGCGTATTTGCGCATCGCAAGGATCTGCGCCACCCTGACGTCCCGGAAGCTGGTGCGCCTGGCCGACAGCGCGTGCAGCAGCGAGGGAGGCTCGCCGGCGCCGGTCGGCACGATGATGGTGTCGCCGTTCCTCAACAATTCCAATGCCTGGTCGGGAGAGCAGCGTTTGCTGGCGTATTCAACATGCATGGCGTTTGCCTTTCACATAATGAAATCCCACTATAAACCAAGTCGCGAAGAATTTGACGTAAACGTGTTAGGCCGCACAGAGCGGGGGCCAACGGCGACCTATGATGAACCTAACCATTTACTAAAGCTCCCTGCTCATCATGAAACCGAACCTTCTCGTTACCGCGCTGTCCCTGATCGCGCCGCTGGCCGCGGGAGCGCAAGAGTCGTCCTCTGCCGAGGTCTACGGGTTGCTGGACGCGGGTGTTGTGGTGGAAAGCGGTTGCAAAACCGACTGCGCCCGGACCAGGGTCGACAGCGGCATCGCCTCCGGTTCCCGGATCGGCGTGCGCGGCCGCGAGCAATTGGGCGGCGGCACGTCGGCGGTGTACACGCTGGAGGCGGGCGTACTGAACGATACCGGCGCGTCCGAGCAAGACGGCAAGCTGTTCAACCGCCAGGCCTATGTCGGCATCGACGGGCCGATGGGGCTGGTGACCATGGGCCGTCAATACAACCTGGTCTACGAGACCTTGACCGACGTGGCCGACCCCTTCCATGGCGGCATGGCGGGCGCCGCGTCCAACCTGGTCGGCTACACCACCAAACGCTACGACAACACCGTCAAGTACAAGACCAAGCGCGCCCGCAGCGGCCTGATCGGCGCGGTGCAATACAGCTTCGGCGAGTCGCCGTTCAACAGCAAGGTCAACCGCGCCTACGGCGGCACCCTGGGCTACAACAAGGGACCGATCAACATCGGCATCACGCACCAGCGCAAGGACAACATGCTCGACGCCACCGGCACCACGCCGGCGGTCGACCAGTCGGCGCGCAACACCCTGGTGGCCGCCAATATCGATTTCGGCCGCTTCATCGGCTACGCCGCATTCGGCCAGAGCCGTGGCGAGGGCAGTTCGCACTGGGACATGTCCAATCCCTACGGCGCGGTCGCCCAGACCCTGCCGACCGACAAGAGCCGCGACGCGCTGTTCGGCGTGGCCATACCGATGGGCGCGACCACCTTGCTGGCGTCGTTCATCCGCAAGGACGACCGCACGATGCTCGACCGCGACGCCGACCAGATCGCCATCGGCGCCAGCTACGCGCTCTCCAAGCGCACCGATTTCTACGCCTCACTGGCCAAGATCAAGAACCGCAACGGCGGCGCCTACGCGGTCGGCAACGCCACCAGCCAGGGGCGCGGCGACAAGGCGTTCAACATCGGCATGCGGCATGCGTTCTGAGCGGTACGTTCTAAGCCGTACTTAGGGATGCCCGCGCAAACGTGATAAATTGCTTGTTTTACTGAATTCGGAACAAGCATGCATCTGACTTACTTCAACGGCGAATGGGCCGAGGGCAACACTCCACTGTTTGGCGCGATGGACCACAGCGTATGGCTGGGTTCATCCGTGTTCGATGGCGCGCGCGCGATACGCGGCCATCTGCCGGACTTGCGCCTGCACTTGCAGCGCGTCATCACGTCGGCCGAGCGGGTGGGGCTGGCCTGTCCGTTGAGCGTCGATGAGATGGAAAAGCTGGTGCGCGAGGGCGTGGCGAAGTTCCCGGCCGACGCCGAGTTGTACGTCCGTCCGCTGGTGTTCGGCACCGACGGCTTCCTGGTGCCCGTTCCCGAGAAGAGCGCTTTCGCGCTGACCCTGTTCGACGCGCCGATGCCGGCGTTCACCGGTTTTTCCGCCTGCCTGTCGGCGCAGCTGCGGCCGGACGCCCTGATGGCGCCGACCGACGCCAAGGCGTCCTCGCTGTACGTCAACACCGCCAAGGCCATCCGCGAAGCGCAAAAGCGCGGGTTCGACAACGCGGTCGTCTGCGACAGCGCCGGCAAGGTGGCCGAGTTCGCGTCGGCCAACCTGTTCTTCGTCACGCCGGACGCCAAAGTGGTGACGCCGGCGGCCAACGGCACCTTCCTGTCCGGCATCACCCGCGCCCGCGTGATCGCGTTGCTGGCGGAGGAGGGCATCATGGTCGAGCAGCGCGCGGTGGCGCCGGAGGAACTGGAGAGCGCCGTCGAGATCTTCAACACCGGCAACTACGGCAAGGTCATGCCGTGCATCCGCTATGAAACGCGCGAGCTGGCGGTCGGTCCGATCGCCACCCTGGCGCGCGAGCGTTACATGGCGTTCTCGGATAGCCAATAACGATTCAACCCTTTGGCTTGGCCGGGCAACTGGCGCCGACCCAACGTCCGGCCGAATTGACCTTGACCTTCTGCGGCGCGCCGGTCGCCTCGGTGTTGACATCCATGATCATCGTGTAATGGCTGTCGTCGCTGAAGCGGATCTGCCCCTGGCCGCTGGAGGTCGGATTGGTGCAGCTGAACGACACATCCAGCCCGCCCGCCGCCGGCGTCGTCTTCGAGGTGCAATTGCCCTTCTGATTCAGCGGCAGCTCTTTCTTGGCCGCCATTTCCGGTGTCACGCAGGCGGTCACCGTCATGCTGCCGTCGCCGCCGACCTTGGGCACCGACACGCCGTTCTGCGCCAGCATCGCCTCCATCTGCGCGCGTTGCGCCGGCGGCATGCTGGCCAGCTGCTGCATCGCCATCTGGATGGCGGCGTCCGTTTGTATATCGCCGGTCTTGACCGTGTTATTCAGTTCCCATAAGCCAGGCTTGATGGTTTGCGCCTGCGCTCCTGCCGTGGCCGTGGACATCAGGGCCAGCGCGATCAAAAAACGTTTCATAGTCACTCCATGGAAAAGCCAGCGCACAGCATAAACGAAAAAACGGCGCGCCACCGCTAGGGTGGGGCGCCGCCTCGATCGGATCGCGGTGTGCTACACGCCGCGTCCACTAATCAGGCGCAGCAGCACCATGATGATCGCAACGACCAGCAGTACGTGAATGAAGCCGCCAATGGTGTACGAAGTGACCAGGCCCAGCAGCCACAGGATAAGCAGAACTACAGCGATGGTATAGAGCATGATTCTCTCCTCAAGTTGTTATTGCGACGTCCATTCCGGGCATCGAAGGCGATGTCGAACTGTTGTTCGTATCTTGGAATCTATTATCTTTAAAACCAGCTTAAGCTTCTGTACGGTGCCGTACGCACGATCGATTTCGGCTGAATAATTTGCAAATCCCTATCAGTCGGCCGAACGCAGCTGGCCGTTGACCACGCGCACGGCGTCGCCCGAGCCCCATGCCGGCTGTGCCGACTGGTTGAACGTCCGGGTGGTGCCATTGTCCATGCGAACCACGATGCGCCACGTGCGCGTGGTCTTCATATGGGTTTCGACCTGGTTGCCGGCCACCGCGCCGCCGACGGCGCCCGCCACCGTCGCCAGCTGGCGGCCATGGCCGCCGCCGACCTGGTTGCCCAGCAGGCCGCCAAGGATGGCGCCGCCGGCCGCGCCGACGCCGCTACCCTGCGGCCGGTGCTCGATCGAGCGCACCGACTCGACCACGCCGCAGCTCTTGCAGACGGCCGCCGCCTGTTTGACTTCGGGTTCCGGCGCGCGGTCCTGGTCGCGGCCTTGGGAATTGTTGTCGGCGTTGCGGCCGGCGTCGCCATTGGCCGCGAGCCTGTTGGCGCCAGGCTGTTCAGCGGCCGGCGGCACCGACGACAGTTGGCCCGGCATCGGCGCCGCGCCGGGCACGCTGCCGTTGGCGTTCGAGGTCGGCAGCCAGCCCATGATGGCGGCGGTGCCCACGCCGCAGAACAGCACCACCGCGACGGCGGCGATGATCATCAACGGGTGCAAAGTCGGTTTGGTTGGGGTGTTCGGGGTAGTCATGAGGGTGTCCTTTTTTCGTGTTGTGCGCTCGTTTGTAAGCTCTTAACTTACGCGCGGAATTTTCCTATAGGACATGTTTAGCTTCCGTGCGTCAGCGTACATACATGGTAAATGATTACCCTTACGCTCGATTCATGCATACTCATCTCACACACCTATCCGAAGAAGACAGGAACCAGTCACGACCGGCGGTCAATCGCTTACTGGCGAGCTTGCCAGAGGAAGAACAAGGCCAGCTCGCCAGGCTCAGCGAACCCGTCAGAGTCGAAGTCGGCGACGTGTTGTACGAACCCGGCCAGAGCATCCGTTACATCTATTTTCCCATCGACAGTCTGATCTCGCTGCTTGCCGTGGCCGAAGGCCGCATGACGCTGGAAGTGGGCGCCGTCGGCCGCGAAGGCATGATAGGCGCCTCGGTGGTGCTCGGCCACGAAATGGCGCAGGTGCGCGCGGTGGTGCAGCGCGCCGGCCGCGCCACCCGCATCGACGCGGCCGAATTCGCCACCGAGTTCACGCGCATGGAGGCGTTGCAGCGCTTGCTGTACCGCTACACCGACACCTTGCTTGCCCAGGCGATCCAGATCGCCGTGTGCAGTCGCTTCCATGTGCTGGAGGCGCGCCTGGCGCGCTCGCTGCTGATCACCCGCGACCGTCTGCAATCGGAAAAATTCCACCTGACGCACGAGTTCCTGGCGCATGCGCTGGGCGTGCGCCGCGTCGGCGTGACCAAGGCCGCCAGCGCCCTGCAAAACCAAAAACTGATTTCCTACAGCCGGGGCAATATCGAAATCCTCGATTCGGCCGGGCTGGAAGCGGTATCGTGCCGCTGCTACGAACTGGTAAAGGACGACGGCGCCATCGGCATGGGCAACGTGTTTTTGTAGAAAACCGGCGGGAGCGTTGCGCTAAGCGCACAATCAATCATTTGCTTGAGTTTATAGGCAACTGTATCTATTTTGCAATGTTTAAGGAAGACATTACGGCTAGCATCGGCTGGCCGTACCCGATCTTTCAAAAACAATGTGAGGAGATACATCGTGAAAAACTATAACTATTTGGGGGCATTTCTGGTCGTAGGCGCGACGCTCGCCGGTTGCGGCGGCGGAGGGTCCGCCGATACGGCAGCCGCCAGCGCCGGTTCGATCAGCACCGCGGCGGAGGTCACCGTCAGCGCGGCGGCGGCCGATCCCATACTGAACCAGACAGGCAACCCGGTCTACAAAGAGATCGAGCGCTACAAGAGTTGGCTCAGCACCAACAGCGACAGCGCGGCGGCGTTGGCCGCCGACAAGACCAAGGCCACCAACATCGTTTCGTGGCAAATGCCGCACGGCGGTTTCTACAAGCTGCCGGCCTGGTACAACGCGCCGTGGAACGGCTCCGCATCGCGCTCGGAATGGTTTGGCGCCAACGGTGTCGAACTGGGCACCATCGATAACGACGGCACCGTCACCGAGATCATGTTCCTGGGCGATGTGTACGCGCGCAGCGGAACGGTGGCCTATCGCGACAGCGCCCGCAAGGCGATGGACTTCATTCTGAACATGCAGTATTCGTCGGGCGGTTTTCCGCAAGTGTATCCGGCGCGTACCGGCACCTCGTATTCCAACCACGTCACCTTCAACGACAACGCGATGGTGCGCGCACTGGTGCTGCTGGACCACGCGGCGAAACAGAAAGCACCGTTCACCGGCGACTTCTTCACCTCGGCGCAGCGCACCCGCATGACGAACGCGCTCAACCTGGCGGTGGGCTACATCCTCAACGCGCAAATCGTGCAGAACGGTGTCAAGACGGTGTGGTGCGCGCAGCACGATCCCGTCAATTTCGCGCCGCGCGGCGCGCGTTCGTATGAGTTGCCGTCGAAGAGCGGCAAGGAATCCGCGCAGATCGTGGCGTTCCTGATGACGCGTCCGCAGTCGGCGGCCATCGCGGCGTCGGCCAAGGCGGCGATCGCCTGGTACAACAGCAGCCAGGTCAAGCTGGAGAACACGGCGTATGAGAAGACCAATTCCAAAGCGACCAACACCTCGCCGTTCATCACCAAGGCGGGATCGACCACGTGGTATCGCTTTTACGACCTGAACGCCGATACCGGCTTCTTCAGCGGCCGTTTGCCGACCGATAACCCTCCGGGCACCGGCAAACAATACGACATCATGAATGTCGAGGCCGAGCGCCGTTACGGTTACGAATGGGGCGGCAGCTATGGCACCAGCCTGTTCGCTTACACCAGCACCGTCGGATACTAATCGGGCGCGAATGCAAAACCGCCCCCGTCAAGCCGGTTTCGGCTTGACGGGGGCGGTTCGTTTGCCACATTGAATGCGGCGGCGACGCTTGTGCTATTAACGCGGTGGCTTGTTGACCTGGTTGCCGATCACGCCGCCGACAGCGGCGCCGCCGACCGTGCCGACCGCGCTACCGCCGGTCAGCACCGAGCCGGCCACCGCGCCGACGCCGGCGCCCACGGCCGTGCTTTTATCTTGCGATGACATGCCGGCGCAAGCGCTCAGGCCCAGGGTGGCGGCCAGAATTGCCGCGGTCGATGCGATACGTTTGATGTTCATGATCTTCTCCTTACGCTGTGAAGGCGCGGCGTCTGGCCCGCTCCAATGACTACAGAGTACGACTCCACGTCACCAATTTCCGTACGACAGCGCACATTGAAACACCTTGTTACTTTTTAGGCTGCGGCGTGACGTTCTGCGCGTTCTTGCCCGGTTTGGCCCGCAAGGTTTGGCCCGGCGGTGGCGCCACCGGCTTGCCGCCGCCCTGGGCCAGCAAGGTTTCGCAGCCTGTCGTTTCGCCCGGTCCGGCGTTGATCAGCGGTAGTATCGCCGCGATCGGCGCTACCACGGCCAGCGCCAGCGCGCCGCCGGCGCGCATCGCCAGCACGCCCTTGTCGATGCTGACGTCGGGGTCCTTGAAGGTGCCGCGCACGTAAATCGGCGCCCGCAGCGAGATCACGCGCACGCCCTTGGCGTCCGGCCGCAAGGTCAGGTCCAGTTTCTCGTTCTCGAGATTCACGGTGCCGGCGACGTCGATCTTGGCGTCGGAGGTGTCGACCACGAACAGGCGCGACCGCATCAAGCCGTTGGTGACGCTGAAGTCCGTCACCATGCAGTTGAGCTTGACCTGCTTGTCGCCGATCAGCTTGGTCAGCACGACGTTGCCCAGGTTGAGCCCCATTTCCTCCAGCAGCAGTTTGCTGACGCTGCCTTCGTTGATCACGCCTTTGAGTTCGCCATTCGACGAGCCCAGCAGACTGGCCACCGAGTTGCCCGTGGCCGACAGCGACATGTCGGCGTTGACTTGGCCGACGGTGCCCTGCATGCCGTCGATGGTGGGGAACAGTTGCTTGAGCTGCAGCTTGCGCGCGCCCGCCTTGAGCTCGGCGCGGATGGCGTTCGGATTGATTTTGCCGCTGCCGTCGAGCATGATGTTGGACGTGAAGCGGCCGCCGGCGATGTCGAAATTCATCGGTGTCAGCGACAGCACGCCGTCCTTCATGTGGATCAGTGTGTCGAGGTTGTGGATCGGCAGGCCGCCATCGCGCGTGATGCGCTGCGCCTTGAAGCTGACGTCGGCGTCGAGCGCGGTCCAGCGTTCGGTCTTGAAGGTTTCGACCGGCAGCACCCGGTTGCCCGGCTGGACCGCCTCGACGCCGCGCGCCTGCTTGCTGGCGTTGGAGTCGGCGCCGACCAGCGGCCCGAGGTCGGAGAACTGCAGCAGCTTCGATTCCACGGCGCCCGTCAGCACCGGGCGCGGCTGGCCGGAACGGTAGTCGAGCTTGCCGTGGATGTCGCTGTTGCCGACGCGGCCGGTGAACTTGTCGTAGATCCAGTGGCTGGCGTTGGCGCCGATGTTGCCCGTCAAATGGCCCTCGGTGGCGAAAGCGGGCGTCTCCGGCAGCAGCACACCGGTGATGCCGTACAGGCGCGCCATGCTGGGGCCGGAAATCTTCAGGCGCATGTCGAGCGCGGTCAGCGCGGTCGGCTTGGTCAGGGTGCCCTCGACGGCGATGCTGGTGCCGCCCACGTTCAGGCTGGCGGCGAGCGGGAAGGGTACGGTCTGCTGTTGCAGCGACAGCACCGCGCCGGACTTGCCGCTGCCGGTGATGGTTTGATTGTTCCACTTGCCGCGCAGCTTCCATGACACGCCGTAGGTCGGATCGGCGTTGATGGTATCGACGGCGGCGGTGGCGTCTACATGGGTCATGGCGTCGACGTAGTGCACCGCGCCTTTGGAGAAGACCACGCGCTGCAGGTCGAGCTTCCACGGCGACGGTTTGTCGGCCTGCTTGAAGGTCCAGTTGTTCTTGCCGTCGGCATCACGCTGCAGCAGCACGCTGGGATTGTCGAAGCGCAGCACCGGGATAGCGATCTTGTGTTGCAGCAGCGGCAGCAGTTCGACGGCGAAGGCGAACTGGCCGACGCTGGCCATTTCCGCCGGCGCCCGCATGCCGGCCGGATTGCCGACGTGGACGTCCTTGGCGACCAGGTGCGGCAGCGGCAGGTAGTCGCGCCAGGTGCGGTCCGCGCCCGACAGTCCCTGCTGTTGCCACGTCAGCGACAGGTGACCGCGAATGTCGAACGGACGGTCGATCGATTCACTGATCTTGTCGTTGAGCCACGGACGCGCCTTGTTCCAGTCGTAGTTGGCCAGCACGATCACCGCGATCACGGGAACGGCGACCACCACGCCGGCGACGGCAAGGGCAATGCGGGTGCGGCGGGGAAAACGGCGCGGACTCGTGGAGGCGGGCTGGTTGCGGTTCTGGTCCTGCGGGGTCATGGGTTGGCCTTTCTTATTGGTAACGGCATTTTACACACCCTACGCGGCGCAAGCGGGCCGGGTTGTGCGCTGGCGCACGCTGTGGGGCGCCCCCGTGCGGCTGCCCCTGTTCAATGTGCGGCAGCGTACTGAAGCACCGCAGGCAAGGGCCTATAACGTTACTTGTCCACATAAACTTTCAAGGAGAACAATAATGACGACGACCTTACACCAAAGACTGACCATGCTTTGCGGCGCCGCAGTGCTGCTGGGCCTGACCGCTTGCGCGAGCAACAAAACCCCGGCCACCGCCGATGTCGCCGTATCGCGCGCCGCCGTGGCCAACGCCACCTCCGCCGGCGCCGCCGAGCTGGCCCCTGCCGAAATGCAGTCGGCCCGCGAGAAGATGGCGCGCGCCAACCAGGCGCTGGCCAACAAGGATTACAAGACCGCCCAGGATCTGGCTGCGCAAGCCCAGGCCGACGCCCAACTGGCGCAGAGCAAGGCTAATTCGACCAAGGCGACCGCCGCCGCCGACGAGCTGCAACAGAGCATCCGCGTGCTGCGCGAAGAGCTGAACCGCAATAGCACCACCACCCAATAATAGAGACGAGGCAATCATCATGAAACAACTGAACCTGAAAAAACTGAGCGTCATGCCAACCGTGCTGGCGATGTCGATCATGCTTGCCGCCTGCAGCTCCGCGCCGACCACCACCAGCCTGCTCGACCAGACCCGTGGCGACTTCTCTGCCGCGCAAAGCAATCCATCGGTCGCCGCCAACGCGCCGGTCGAGTTCAAAGCCGCCGCCGAGGCGCTGGACCGCGCCAACGCCGCCGCCGACAAGAAGGAAAGCGTGGAAGCGATCGACAAGCTGGCCTATCTGGCCAAGCAAAAAATCGCCGTGGCCCAGGAAGTGGCCAAGAGCAAGCAAGCCGAATCCGACGTAGCCAACGCCGGCCGTCAGCGCGACGAGATCCGCCTGCAGCAGCGCACCCAGGAAGCCGACAAGGCCAAGATGAGCGCCGAGCAAGCCAAGGCCGACGCCGACGCCGCCCGCCGCCAAGCCGAGGCGGCCACCGCCAGCGTGCGCGAAGAGCAATCGAAGAGCGCCGCGCTGCAACAGCAGCTGGCCGACCTGCAAGCCAAACAAACCGACCGTGGCCTGGTGATCACCTTGAGCGACGTGCTGTTCAACACCGACAAGGCCGAGCTCAGCGCCGAAGGCATGCGCACCGCGCAAAAGATGGCCGACGTGCTGCTGCAGGAACCACAGAGCGCCGTGTTGATCGAAGGGTTTACCGACTCCACCGGTTCGTCGGCGCACAACCTGCAGCTGTCGCAGCGCCGCGCCGAATCGGTGCGTAACGCGCTGATCGGCCTGGGCGTGAAGGCCGACAAGGTCTCCACCCGTGGCTATGGCGAAGCGTTTCCGGTCGCCAGCAACAGCGATGCCGGCAGCCGCCAGCTGAACCGTCGCGTCGAAATCGTGCTGTCGCAAAACGGCGCGCCGATCGCCAACCGCCGCTAACCGCGGCGGCGGGCCGCGGGCCGTCCGCGCCGGGTAATTCCGGCGTGGCGTCCGGGCGGTCCCGCCCGCAAGACTTTCTGTACTTTTTTTAAGGAAAATATCATGGCTGAATCCAACCCCACCCAACCGGCAGGCATCGATAGAGAAGCCATCCGCGCCGCCGCCCGCAATCTCGAGGACGGTCCGGTAACCGCCGGCTACAAGGGTGACCGCGCCGCCGTCATCAAGATGCTCAACGAGGCGCTGGCGACCGAGCTGGTCTGCGTGCTGCGTTACAAGCGCCACTACTACACGGTCAGCGGTTTGCAGAACGGTCCGATCAAGGCCGAGTTCCTCGAACACGCCCAGCAGGAACAGGAGCACGCCGATTCGCTGGCCGAACGCATCGTTCAGCTGAACGGCCAACCTGATTTCAATCCTGCAACGTTGCTCGATCGTAGCCATGCCGAGTATGATGCATCGGAAGACGTGCAAGCGATGATCCGCTCGAACCTGATCGCCGAGCGGGTGGCGATCGAATCGTACCGCCAGATGATCGAACAGATCGGCGATACCGATCCGACCACGCGCCATCTTTTGATCAGTATCATGGCCGTGGAAGAAGAACACGCCGATGATATGCGCGATTTGCTTGAATAACGACTAACATTTTGATTTTGCTGTAAAGTTTTCACACCTCACAACCATAATAGGAGCTCCATCATGCTGGAACAAAACATCAGTACCGTGAATAACGACGTGAAAACTCTGGTCAAAGATGCGCAAGCATTGTTTACCGCCGCCACCGCCCTGACCGGTGAAAAAGCGGAAGAACTGCGCGGCCGCGGCATGCGCGCGCTCGACACCGCGCTGGCCAAGGCGCACGACGCGCAGATCAGCGCCCTCGCCGCCAGCAAGGAAGCGGCCAAGCAGGCCGATGTCTACGTCAAGGAAAACCCATGGCGCTCGATCGCCGGCGCGGCAGCCGTGGGCCTGCTGATCGGTGTCATCATCGGCCGCAAGTAATCCATGGCGCAAGCTGATGAGTTGAATCGTCCGCCAGGCCTGATCGCGTCGCTGGGCAATATCGCCCGCAACAGCATCGGCCTGTTGCTGACGCGGCTGGAGCTGGCCGCGCTGGAACTGTCGCAGGTGCGCAATCACCTGATGCATCTGGTGCTGGCGTTCGCGCTGGCGGTGGTGGCGGGCTGCTTCGCGCTCGCCTATGCCACTGTCACGATTGCTTATCTGGCGTGGGATGCGCTGGGCTGGACAATTCTGCCCATTATGACCGGCGTCTTCCTGCTGCTCGCGATCGGCCTGATGCTGTACGCGCGCGGTTTGGTCCGCAGCGGCAAGCTTGGCATGCCCGCGACCATGGCTGAACTCAAATCCGACCGCGACATGTTGTTGTAAGAGGAGCGCATATGACGAAAGACGCGGAAAGCGCGGCATTCGCCGCTGACAAACAGCGGCTGATACGCGAAGGCGAGTTGTATCGCATCAAGGTGGTGCACTCGAAGGCCCTGGTGGCCAACGCGCTGCATCCCGATGCGCTGTTTCATGGCGCGGTCGACCACGCCGTCGGACTGGCGCAAGCCCGTCTGGGCGGCTTGCTGCAGCCGGGCGGCCTGAGCGGCTTTAATTACAAGGCGCTGATGCCGTACGCGCTGACGGTGGGTTCGTTCATCGCCCGCAAGAAGCTGGTCAAGCCGGCGCTCGGCGTGGCCACGGTGCTGGGACTGGGCGCCGCCTGGCTGATGCGCCGCAAACGCACCACGGACTAGTGTCTTGAGTTCGTCGTCCAACAAACTGAACCCCTCGGGCATGCGCATAGTGCTGGTGCTGCAAGGGGGCGGGGCGTTGGGCGCTTATCAGGCCGGCGTCTTCGAGGCGCTGCACGAGCATGGCCTGGCGCCCGACTGGATCGTCGGCACCTCGATCGGCGCCATCAACGCCGCTATTTTGGCCGGCAACCCGCACGAAACCCGGCTGGCGCGCCTACGCCAGTTCTGGGAAGGGATTTCGCACCGCGACCCGGTCGACATGCGGCGCCTGCCCGACGCGCAGCGCCGCTCCAATATCTTGCTGCAAACCTGGGATACGTTGCTGCGCGGCGTGCCGGGCTTTTTCAAGCCCCGCATGTTCAGCCCCTTTGCCGCCGGCATGGCCGTCCCGCCCGAGGAAGCCAGCTTCTACGATACCGCCGAGCTGGGCGAGACACTCAATTCCCTGATCGACTTCGACTACCTCAATGGTGCGGAAGGCATGCGCCTGACCGTCAACGCGCTCAAGGTGACGTGCGGCACGCTGCGCAGCTTCGATAACCGCGACCTCGACATCAATGTCGACCACATTCGCGCCAGCGGCGCCTTGCCGCCGGGTTTTCCGCCGGTCCGCATCGACGGCGACCTGTACTGGGATGGCGGCTTGTACTCCAACACGCCGCTCGAGACCGTGCTGGACGACCCCGAGCCGGTCGACACCTTGTGTTTCATGGTCGACCTGTGGAGCGCCGACGGCGAGGAACCCACCACGCTGGACGAAGTGCAGACGCGGCAGAAGGATGTCACCTTCGCCTCGCGCTCCAAGCGCCATCTGGACGATTATGTCGCCCGCCACAAGCTGCAGCAAAAGCTGCGCGGCCTGTACGCCGCGTTGCCGGAGCACGCGCAGACGGAGCAGGGCGAGCAGGATCTGGCCGAACTGGGTTGTGGCACCACGCTGCACGTGGTGCGCCTGGAATACGCGGGACGGGACTGGAACATGGCGGCCAAGGACATCAACTTTTCCAAGGGTTCCACCGAGTGGCGCTGGGACCAGGGCTACCAGGACGGCATGCGCGCGGTCCAGGCCGCGGGGTGGCTGACCTTTGTGTCGGAGGATACGCCGCTGGTGGTGCACGAGTTGCCGCCGCTGCCCGCCGCCAAGCCGGCCGCCGCACGTGAAAAAGCCGCCTGATCGCCCAGGCGGCTTGCGGTACCCACGACATAGCAATTACTGCCGTTTGTTCTCCGCGAGAATCTGCGGCACTTTGTCCATGTCGCGTTTGTAGGTCTCGCGCGCTTCGCGGATGCAGGCGGCGCGTTCGCTGGCCGGGCCTTTCTTGCAGGCGTTGGTGGCCTCCGCCAGCGCGGCGCCGATTTCCTTGCGCAAGGTACGCGTTTGCTCGGCGCCGGTGGCGTCTTCCTTATACCATCGCGCCGGATCGCCCTTGGCGATTTCCTGCTGTTGCAGCTGGACGTTTTGCGGCGGCGTGTTGTCCTGCGCCTGCGCCAACACCGCCGCGCAGGCCATCGCGAAGCCGCATGCAATGTGATGGAAACGAGTCATATGTCCTCCCTTGTTTACAATCGGCCCGTCAGCAGCATGATCAGCAGGATCAGCACGATCAAGCCGGTGATGCCGCTCGGCGCGTAGCCCCAGTTGCGGCTGTGCGGCCAGGTCGGCAGCGCGCCGATCAATGCCAGGACCAGAATAATCAGAATGATGGTGCCCATGGTGTTCCCCTTGTTTAGTATATGTTTTTTGGATGCTGTTTCAAGCGGCGGTTTTCAGCCGGGTTTTGTGGCGCGAATTAATAGCGGTACAGGCGGCCATCGACCAGACGCACGCGGTTGCCGACGCGCAGGTCATACACGCTGTCCTGGTTCACCATGCGGTAGTCGCCGTTGTCCATGCGCACGCTGATTTGATATTCCTCTTTCGCCTCGTTGCGGTTGCCTTCGACGGTGTTGCCGACCACGGCGCCGCCGACGGCGCCGGCCACGGTGGCGGCGGCGCGGCCGCTGCCCGAGCCGACCTGGTTACCCAGCAGGGCGCCCACCAAGCCGCCCGCGACGGCGCCGGCGCCGCTGGTGCCCGCCTTGGCTTGCTTGATCTGGATCGATTCGATCGTGCCGTAGCTGGCCGATTCGTTTTGATTTTGGTACGAGACTTGTTGCGGCGCGTTGTTGGTGCTGGCGCAGCCGCTTAACACGGCGGTGCCGGCGATCATCAGTGCGGCCAGGGTTTTTGTGTGGTTCATGTTGTTCTCCTGAAAATGTGATTCCAGAATAGTCAGGCGGCATCGGTGGGTCTGTGCGGTCTCGCACGAATGTTGCCAAGTTGGGAGGAGGGCGCGGGACGCGTGCCTGTGGCCAAAATTTCATCTGTGTACGGTACCGTACAGATGTCCATTTGGAAACCACGTAAAACGTCTACATCGGTAGCAGAGATGTCCAAACGTCCCGCTGGCTGACAAACTCATTAGTTAATAACTCCAAGGAGAATCGCCATGAAAATCGCACATAAAATCGCCACCGCCCTGTTCACCGTCTCGCTGCTGGCCACCGCCGGCTGCGCTTCGACGTCCACCAAAGAAGGCACCGGCGAATTTGTCGACGATTCGGTCATCACCACCAAAGTGAAAGCCAGCATCTTTAACGAGCCTACCCTGAAGTCGACCGAAATCAATGTCGAAACCTTCAAAGGCACCGTGCAACTGAGCGGCTTCGTCGCCCAGCCGGCCGACATCGCCAAAGCAGGCGAAGTGGCCCGTGGCGTCAAAGGCGTGACCGCTGTCAAGAACGACATCCGCGTCAAGTAAGCTTCATCCGCCGGCGCGCCGTGCTCGTTCGAGCATGCCGCGCCGGGATTTTTTTGTGAGTCGTCATGAGCCAGCCGCCTGTAGAGATTTCCCTCCCTCCTGTTCCGGCCAGCAATGTGGCCACCGGTCCGGCCCCCGTCGCCGAACCCGATCTCAGTAACGCCCCCCGCATTCCCCTACATGTCAACGCCCGCGGCCTCGCGCTCGGCGTCATCGCCACGGTCGCCTTTATCTATGCGCTGCAATGGTCGCGCGGCTTCCTGGTTCCCCTCCTGCTCGGCATTCTGATCAGTTACACGCTCAGTCCATTGATGGGCTGGCTGGAGCGCCGCCACATTCCCCGGCTGATCGCCGCCACCATGATCACCTTCGCCTTGGTCGGCGGCTCGGCGATGGTGGTCGACAAGCTGCACGGCGAATTCGAAGCGATAGTCGAAGAGCTGCCCAGCGCCGGACATAAATTGTCGCGCTTGTTGTCGGAGCGCCTGCATGGCGGTTCCAGCGCGCTGCAGCGCATACAGGCGGTCGCCACCGAATTGCAGCAGGCCACGGCCGGCGCGCAGGAGCGGCGCGCCGCGCGCCGGTCGACGCCGGCCCCGGCCTCCGATTTTCCGCTGATGGACTGGGTGTGGGCCGGCTCGATGGGCTTGGTGGGTTTCCTCAGCCAGGCCACGATGGTGATCTTCCTGGTGTTTTTCCTGCTGCTGTCGGGGGACACCTTCAAGCGCAAGCTGGTCAAGCTGACCGGGCCGTCGCTGTCGAAGAAAAAGATCACCGTGCATATTCTCGAGGACATCAACACCTCGATTCAGAAGTACATGCTGATGCTGCTGGTCACCAACGGCATGCTGGCGCTGCTGATGTGGGTGGCGTTGCGCTGGATCGGCCTGGAGAACGCCGGCGCCTGGGCCATCGTGGCCGGCCTGCTGCATTTGATGCCTTATTTTGGTCCGTTGCTGATCATGCTGGCCACGGGGATCGTCGCCTTCCTGCAATTCGAATCGCTGCAGATGAGTTTGTTGGTGATGGGCAGTTCGCTGGCCATCGCCACCCTGGTCGGGACGGTGATCACGACCTGGATGACGGGGCGCTTCGCCCGCATGAACGCGGCGGCCGTGTTTGTCAGCCTGTTGTTCTGGGGCTGGTTGTGGGGCGTCTGGGGCCTGCTGCTGGGCGTGCCGGTGATCGTCATCGTCAAGGTCGTCGCCGAGCGGGTCGAGGGGATGGAAGTGGTGGCGGAGTTGCTGGGCGAGTAGCCGGCGGGTCCGGAATACGGAAAGGCCGGCTACTCGCCGGCCTTTTTTTCGTCACGGGGTGATCGTTTTGGTTTGCGCCGGTGGCCGGTGGCGCAAACTTCCCAGTTGCAGCGCGTACTGGCGCGCGAACTCGGCGCCGAAGAAAAAGATCTGCGCCGAGTAATACACCCACAGCAGCAGCGCGATCACCGAGCCGGCCGCGCCATAGCTGCTGGCCACGCCGCTGTTGCCGATGTAGGCGCCGATCGCATACTTCCCCAACGCGAACAAGGCCGCCGTGCCCAGCGCGCCGATGGTGACGTCGTGCCACGACAGCTTTACCCTCGGCAGCATCTTGAAGATCACGCCGAACAGCGCGGCGATGACGATGAAGCTGATCGCGTAGTTGACCCCGGTGAGCAGGTCGCCGGCGTTGACCCAGACGCTGTGCCAGTATTTTTCCAGCACCGTCAAAATCGCGCTGACCACCAGCGACACCATCAACAGGAACGCCAGCACCAGCACCATGCCGAACGACAGCAGCCGGGTGCGGACCACGTCCCACGCCGTGCCCGTTTTGAGCGGCGGCACTTGCCAGATCGCGTCCAGGCTCGCCTTGAGCTCGGCGAACACGGTGGTGGCGCCGAACAGCAACAGGCCGCCGGCGATCAGGGTGGCCAATCGTCCTTCCTCCTTGCTGCGGGCGCCGGCCAGCACCAGCTGGATCGCTTCGGCGCCCTGGTTCCCGACCAGGCCGCGCAACTGCGCGAACAGCTCGCCCTGGGCCGCCTGCGGGCCGTAGAACCAGCCGGCGATGGCCAGCACCAGCACCAGGATGGGCGCCAGCGAAAACAGCGTGTAGAAGGCCAACGCCGCGCCCATGCTGCTGCCGCGGTGGTCGAACCATTCGGAGACGGTGCATTTGAGCACCGAGATGATGTTTTTGTTCATATAAAAAAAAAGCCCCGCGACTCGCGTCGCGGGGCTCCCCAATTAATTAATTAATTGACGCGGCGTTCGATCGTGATCTGTTCGACCTCGACGCGACGGTTAGGTTCCAGGCACTTGATCAGGTCGGCGCGCTTCTTGTTGTCGCAGGTGACAACAGGATTGGCTTCGCCCTTGCCTTCGGCGACCAGGCGGTTGGCGGCGACGCCTTTACCGACCAGGTAGTCCTTGACCGAGTTGGCACGCTTCTCGGACAGCTTCTGGTTGTACTTGTCGCTGCCCAGACGGTCGGCGTAGCCGGTGATGACGACGTTGTCGACGGTCGGGTTGGCGTTCAGCACGGTGGCGATCTCGTCCAGCTTAGGCTGGTTCGGGTTCAGCTTGGCGCTGTCGAAGCTGAACAGCTCGGTCGACGACATCGTCACTTTTTCGAAGCGCGCTGGCGGTGGTGGCGGTGGGGCGACCGGTGCTGGCGGCGGTGGCGGCTGCACGGCTTCCGGCGCAGGCGGCGGTGCCGGTGGGGCAGGGCGCGGTGGCGCGGCGAACGCGAAGTTCAGGCCGACGGTCACGTAGACGTTGTCCGCTTTGCTAGGAGGGAAGGCATCGCCGCGCAGGAAGCCGTGCTGGTTGCGGATGTCCGCCTGGAAGCTGGTGCGCTCGTTCAGGTCGGCCTGGAAACCCACACCGGCGCTGACGTACGGCGAGTTCTTGGCGATTTCGCCGAAGGTGTTCAGGTTCGACTTGTCGCGCTCGACGCCGGCGCCGACCAGGATGAACGGACGGAACGATTTACGGGAGAACATATACAGGGCGTCCGCGCCCAGGCTCTGTTGCTGATAGCGCTCGCCGTTTTCCTTCGAGCGGGCGTAGGTGCCGCCCAACTGGACGTCCCACTGTTCGTTCAGGGCTTTACCGAACTTCAGGCCGCCGCCGTAGCCTTTTTTGTCAACGCCGAATGCGTCGTTGTCAGGCTTCATGCCGTTGATGCTCGGCTGTACGTACCACGATGGATTGATGACCGCGTCTTGAGCGACGGCGGAGAACGACGCGCAGAGGGCTGCGACGGCGAGGACGATTTTCTTAGTTTTATTCAAAGTATGCTCCCGATTAATAAATATGGCGGTTTTGTTGCTTCATCAGCAGCAGTGCAGTGTTTTACCGCTGTTGGACCGAAGAATAGGTAGCTTTCATGATGTGGTCGGTTCGCTACCGCACAAAAGCTTGCGCTGTATCAAATCGTACACAAAAAGTGAAACTTTTGCTTGATTCCTGCTGTCCGAAGACTACAGGGTCGGAGACCGGGCGCGGAAAGCCCCCGTGGTCCAGTGCTCAATTGAATAAATGTGAAGTTCTGTCACTAATGTTCGTTGCCGCACAGACTGGTGCGCTGCGAAACGGCATTCTTGAGTCAGATGCAGAGACTGTGGCGTTTCAAATTGTAGGCCACCCCTCTTGCTGCCACTAATCTCGGCAAATTGTTATAAGGAGTGTTCAAATGCATGCAGTTAGACAACCTCAACATCTGGTTCAGAACGAGATGAAAGCCTCGCCGGAAATGCAGGCCACCACCAAGCTGATGCTGGTGGAACGTCCGGCCCCGGCTCCTCTGGACCGCAAACCGGCGCTGTCGATGGCGTCTATCGAGCGTGTGCGTTCGACCTCCGCGACCTTGCGTCGCATCGAAAATATGCAAAAACTGATCGGCGAGCTGTCCATGCACGAGATGCTGGCCGACGAAATCGCCTGGTTCCTCAAGTTCTCGCCGTCCGGCGCCCGCAAATACATCCGCGACCTGCGCGAAGCCGGCGTCATCGAGCTGGCCCGCTATGTCGAAGGCACCGCCACCTACCTCGGCAAGGCCGTCTATCAGCTGACCCCCGACCCGGAGCGCGTCGCCGCCTTCCTGGCCGCGATCGTCCAGCCGAAGCGCGAAGGCGCGCCGCCGCGCAAGGAACGTCCCGGCATCCGTGAACAGGCCATGGCCGGCAGCGGCCGCCACTTCCACATCCTGGCCGACGACACCCACTACGCGATCCGCGTCAACCGTGGCCCGGTCATGCGCGATCCGCTGGTGGCCGCGCTGTTCGGTTCGGCCCCTTCGGAGCAAAAAGCCGCCGACTAGGCCGCCGGCCGCCGACGCCAGCGCACACGTGTATCATCGACAGCCGGGCATGCCCGGCTGTTTGCATATTGAAAAGCAGACAAGCCGCCCCACTTAGCCAGCAATGGATATCACACGGACGCGCGGCACATGGAAGCTTTGATCTGGATCGGCCTGACGGCGCTGGCGATAGCGCTGCCTTTTTATGTGCCCCGCTGGCGCCTGCGGCGGGTGCTGGCCAGGCCGTTGCCGGCCGAGGCGCAAGCTGTTTTACACCGCAACATCCCCGTCTACCGCCGCATGACCCCCGAGTTGCAGCAGCAATTGCAACGGCTGGTCGTGCAATTTTTACATCAGAAAAAATTCGTCGGCTGCGAAGGCGTCGAGGTGACCGACGAGATGGCCGTCATCATCGCCGGCCAGGCCTGCCTGTTGCTGCTCAACCGTCCGACCAAGGTCTATCCGGCGCTGCACACCATCCTGGTCTATCCGAGCGAGTTCGTGGCGCGCCGCGCGGAGGTCGGCCCGGGCGGCGTCGTCACGCCGGGACACCAGAGCATGCTGGGCGAATCGTGGGACGACGGCCGCGTCGTGCTGTCGTGGGACGACGTGCGGCGCGGCGCCGATGACTGGACCGACGGCCACAACATCGTGCTGCACGAGTTCGCGCACCAGCTCGACAGCGAATCGGGCCGCGCCAACGGCGCCCCGTATCTGGGCAGTCCGGACAGCTATAACGAGTGGGCCGAGGTGTTGTCGCGCAATTTCCAGAACCTGCGGCACAGCGCCATGTATCGCCAGCACAGCGTGATGGACCATTACGGCGCCACCAATCCGGCCGAGTTCTTCGCCGTGGCCACCGAAACCTTCTTTGAAAAGCCGTACCAGATGGCCGAGCACCACGGCGAGCTGTTCGCCGAGTTCCTCAAATACTACCGTGTCGATCCGCGCGACTGGCTGCCGCCGCCACCGCCGCCGGAGCCGCCAGCGGATCCGTCGTACGCCTGGACTCCGACCTGGTCGCACTGACCCGGGCCCGCTGACGGTCGAAGCGCGTGGAACCACGTAGGGAGGATTAGGCGGAACGCCGTAATCGGCCATGCGTGCGTCAACGCGACGCACGCATGGCCGATTACGCTACGCTAATCCGCCCTACGCGAGCACTGTTGAGGCATAATTGGTTTCAATGCGCGACGCCAGCGAGGCTATCACCATGCAATTTGACGAGTTCGAATTATTTTCCTCCGACGCCAGCGCGCCGCGCGCCGCGCCGGCCGCGGCGGCCGAGGCGACGTCGCCCCTCGTGCGCTTGCAATACCTGGTCGACAACACGCCCGCCATCATCTATTGCACCGTGCCCAGCGGTGACTTCAAGATGACCTTCGTCAGCAACAACGCCTTCAACGTGCTGGGCTACCGTCCCGAGCAGATGGTGGCCGACCCCAACTTCTGGTTCGACCACATCCACCCGGACGACGCGCCCAACATCTTCTCCAGCCTGGCGCTGATATTCACCGAGGGCCAGCGCGCCTATGAATACCGTTTCCGCATCCATGACGGCAGCTACTTGTGGATGCACGATTCGCTGCGCCTGATCCGCGACGAGAAGGGCGCGCCGCTCGAAGTGATCGGCTCGCTGACCGACATTACCCAGCGCAAGCTCATGGAGGAGGCGCTGCAGGCGCGCGGCATCGAGCAGCAACAGCTGATCGGCGAACTGCGCAGCGCCCACGAGCAGCTGCTGCAATCGGAGAAGATGGCCTCGATCGGCCAGCTCGCCGCCGGCATCGCCCACGAGATCAACAATCCGGTCGGCTTCGTCAATTCCAACATGAGTTCGCTGAAGAACTATGTCGGCACCTTGCTGGGCGTGATCGACAAGTACGAGCAGGCGGCCGCGCCCCATCCCAACCTGGCGGCCCAATTGGCCGCGCTGCGCAGCCAGGCCGACCTGGAATTCCTCAAGGAAGACGTGACCGACCTGGTGCGCGAATCGATGGACGGGCTCAAGCGGGTCAAGGACATCGTCCAGGCGCTGAAGGATTTTTCGCACGTCGGCGAGACGGAATGGCAGGTGGCCGATCTGCACCACGGCCTCGACAGCACGCTGACCATCGTCAGCAACGAGATCAAGTACAAGGCGCGGGTCGACAAGGCGTATGGCGTGCTGCCGCCGGTCACCTGCCTGGCCTCGCAACTGAACCAGGTGTTCATGAACCTGCTGGTCAACGCCGCCCACGCGCTGCGCGACCAGGGGGGCGTGATCACGATCCGCACCGGCACCACCGGCAGCGGCGCCGACGGCTGGGTATGGATCGAGGTCGGCGACAACGGCGTCGGCATCGAGCAGGCCAACCTCAAGCGCATCTTCGAGCCGTTCTTCACCACCAAGCCGGTCGGCAGCGGCACGGGGCTGGGGTTGTCGCTGTCCTACGGCATCGTCAACCGCCATGGCGGGCGCATCGACGTCGCCTCGGTGGTCGGCAAGGGCACGCGCTTCACGGTGCACCTGCCGGTGCGTCCGCCGCAATCGCTGGAGACGCCGGCCAAGGCGTGACCGGGCGCCGGCATCCGCCGGCGGCGCTCACTCCACCTTGGGATTGCGCACCCAGATCGACAGCCGGCCGCCGGCTTTGGATTCGAAATCCTGCACCTGCTGGATCATGCGGGCGTCGAACGTGTGGTCGACCGTCAGCAGCATCAGCCCGTCGCGGCTGACCAGGTCGCGCGCCAGCACCATGCCGGGCAACAGCTCGCCCGACAGCACCTCGACCCCGACCACCGCCGCGCTGACGCCGCCGTCCATGATCTGGCGGAAGGCCGCCACCACGTTCGGATCGTAGCGCTTGCCGCTGGCGTCGAGGATCAGCGACTTGGCCTCGTCGGCGCGCAGGTGGCGCTGCACCATGCCGCCCTGTTGCAGGTTGTAGTAGTCCACCGCCAGCGACAGGATGCGCGCGCCCAGCGGAATCGCCAGCCCGGCCAGGCCGTCGGGGAAGCCGTTGCCGTCGAAGCGTTCGAGCTGGGCGCGCAGGATGGCGGCGCTGCCGCGCAACTCTTCGAGCGGCATCAGCAGTTCGGCGGCGCGGATCGGATGCTTGCGGAACAGCCCCAGCGCGTCGCCGGTCAGCATGGTCAGCGGCGTCGACAGCATGTCGTCGCTGAAGCCGATCTTGCCGATGTCGTGCAGCAGGGCGGCGATGAACACGTCCTGGCTTTCCTTGGCGTCGAGCTCGAGGCGCACGCACAGCTGGCGCGCCAGGTCGGCCACCTGGCGCGCGTGGCCGGGCTGGTTGTGCGCGCGCAGCTCGATCATCGTCGAGAAGATCTTGATGGTGGTGACGAAATTGGTCTTGAGCTTGTTGTTGGCCGCGACCGTGGCCTCGTGCTCGACCTTGAGCAGCCTGGTGCGCGCCTCGACCTTGGCCTCCAGGCTCTGGTTGAGCAGCTTGAGTTCCTCGTTCTGGCGCAGCGCCAGCGCTTCCAGGCGCTGCTTGTCCAGTTCGAGCTGGCGCCGCTCGAGCGCGTGGCGCACCAGCAGCAGCATGTCGCTGTCTTCCCACGGCTTGGTGATGTAGCGGTAGATCTCGCCGCAATTGATGGCGTCCTGGATCGACTGGATGTCGGAGTAGCCGGTCAGCAGGATGCGCAGGGTGTCGGGCCAGCGTTCGCGCACCTTGGCCAGGAAGCGGGCGCCGTCCATCTCCGGCATGCGCATGTCGGAGATGACCAGGTCGACCGCCTCCTTCTCCAGCACCTCCAGCCCCAGCGCGCCGCCCTCGGCGGTCAGCACGCGGTAGCCGTTGGCGCGGAACAGGCGCCGCAGCGACGACAGGATGTTCGGTTCGTCGTCGACGCACAGCACGGTGGCCGGCGACGCCGGGGCGTTCGGCGAAAGCGACGGGGTCGACGGGGAGAGCGCTTGATTCATGGTGGTGGGTCCTCGGTGGCGGCGCCATGGCGGATCGGCAGCCGCACGCGGAAGCGGGTGCCCTGACCAAGCGCGGTATCGACGTCGATACTGCCGCTGTGTTTTTGTACGATGCCGTAGGCCAGCGACAGGCCGAGGCCGGTGCCCTTGCCGACGGCCTTGGTCGTGAAGAAGGGGTCGAAGATGCGCGACACGGTCTCCGGCGCGATGCCGCTGCCGTTGTCGCCGATCTCCAGCCAGACGTGGTCGTCGCCGTCGCGGCCGGTGCGCACGGTGATACGCCCGCGTTGCTCGCCGATGGCGTGGGCGGCGTTGACGATCAGGTTCATCACCACCTGGTTGATTTGCAGCGGCAGGCATTGGATGTCGGGGATGTCGCCGTACTCCTTGATGACGTCGGCCTTGTATTTGACCTCGTTGCTGACGATGTTGAGCGTCGAGTCGATGCCGCGGTGCAGGTCGGCCCAGACCCATTCCTGGTTGGCGTCCACCCGCGAAAAATCCTTCAGGTCCTGCACGATGTGGCGCACGCGCACGATGCCTTCGCCCGACTCGGCCATCAGGGTCGGGATGTCCTGGCGCAGGAAGTCGAGGTCGATGCGCTCGCGCATCGCGCGCAGCGTGGCGGCGTCGGGCGCCGACAGCGACGGCTCGGCGCGCTGGTAGGCGTCGAGCATGCCGAACAGCTGGTCCAGGTAGTTTTGCAAGGTGCGGAAGTTGGAGAAGATGTAGCCGATCGGATTGTTGATCTCGTGGGCCACGCCGGCGGCCAGTTGGCCGATCGAGGCCAGCTTGTCGGCCTGCAGCAATTGCTGCTGGGCGCGCGACAGTTGCTGGTTGAGTTCGGTCAACTCCAGGTTGCTGCGGCGCAGCTCCGCCTCGGCCAGCAGGCGTTGGGCGATATCCTCCTGCAGCTTGGCGTTCATGTCGGCCAGCTGGCCGGTGCGCTTCTCGACCACGTGCTCGAGGTTGTCGTGGGCGCGGCGCAGCGCGTTTTCCGCCACCCGCCGCTCGGTGACGTCGCGCAGCGTTTCGATGGCGCCGACCACCCGGCCGCCGCCGTCGCGCAGCGGGGCGGCGGTGAAATGCAGCCAGTGGCCGCTGGCGCCGATGTTGGGGAAGAATTCCTCGACCTCGTAGGCGTCCGGGATCAGCGGCGAGCGCCGGTGCTTGCCCGGATACAGCCGTTCCAGCTCGCTCTCGAGTTCGCCGGCGCCGCCGGCGATGACCAGGTCCGCCAGCAAGGGCCGCGGCCTGGAGTAGAACGCCTGCCAGTGGTTGGCGGTGCCGACCATGTCGGCCTTGGCCCAGCCCAGCAGTTGTTCGCAGGCGCGGTTCCAGTGGGTGACCACGTGCCGGGTGTCGATGGCGAACGTGGGCACCGGGTGGCCGTCGAAAAACTCCGACAGCGCGATGGCCGTCGGGGCATCGTGCTCGGCTGTCATGGACGTGGTGGCGTGGCTCATGGCGTCAACGTCTGGCACATGTCGTGGAACAGTTGCTCGGCCTCGGCGAACGCGCTTTCCCAGGCGCCGTCGCCCAGGTCCAGCGCCTGCCACACCTCGGGCGACACCGGCGGCACCTGGTCGTCCTCCTGGCCCGACATGTCGAGCGCGTGGGCCAGGATGTTGGCCATGTAGATCACCGTGGTCAGCGTCGGCGCGGGGCGGGCGCGCCCGGTGGCCTGCGCGGCCGCCGCGTCGGCCAGGTGGTGGCCGGCCACGGCCGCCTGGATCTGTTGCGGGAATTTCCAGTGGGCCGTCAGCGCGCTGCCGACGGCGGCGTGGTCGATGCCGAACACGGCCAGCTGGGCGGCCGAGGTGACGCAATCGTGTTCGCGCCGGTACGCCGCCACGCGCCGGTAGTCGGCCGGAAAGCGGGTGCACAGCACCAGGGTGCCGAGGTCGTGCAGCAGGCCGGCGGTGAAGGCGGTGTCCGGATTGATGCCGTAGCGCGGCGCCAGCACGCGGGCGCACACGGCGCTGCCGATGGCATGGCGCCAGAACGCCTGGAAGTCGAACTCGACGTCCTTGCTCGGCGTGAAGCTGGCCGTCACCGAGCAGGCCGTCACCAGGGTGCGGATGCTGTGGAAACCGAGCACCGAGATGGCCTGCTGGATGGTGGTGACCTTCGATTGCAGGCCGTAGAACGAGGAGTTGGCCAGGCGCAGCGTCTTGGCCGTCAACGCCTGGTCGAGCGCGATCTTGGTCGCCAGCACATGGGTGTCGATGTCCTCCTGCTCCATCGTGGCCAGCAGCTCGGCCACCACGGCCGGCAGCGACGGCAGGTCGCGCACGCACTTGATGACATCGTCGGCCGCGATCACGCCGGGTCCTTGTCGCGGTAGGCGCGCAGCACGCGCAGCAGCGACGGCCCGTCGGCGCCGTCGTCGCCGCTGTGGCGGAACAGCCGCTCCAGCCTTTGCATGCGCAGCGCGCGCTCGCGCGCCCGTTGCGCCGGATCGACTGCCGCCGCTTCTTCCTCGGCCCACACCACGCAGCGTTCCACGCCGCGCCGGCGCAGCGACGCCAGCATGCTGTCGGTCAGCGCGGCGTCGCGCGGCAGCAGCACGCCGCCGTGGGCATCGAGCAGGGCGCTGGCCAGGGTCATGCCGGCGGCGGCCTGGTCAATGTCGATCTCGGTCGATTTGGTCCCGGCGTTCATGGCGTCTCCCCCGTCAGGCTCAGTGTGATCAGGCTGCCGCGCGAGGCCGAGCTCTCGCCCATCGGATACACCACCACCGCGTAGCGCCGGCCGTCGATGTCGGCCAGGTGGCGGGTCGGGCTGGTGTGGCGCGGCGGTTCGCCGGCGGCGGGGCCGCTGGCGCCGGCCGGTGGAAACAGTTGCGGCAGCACGCTGCCCGCTTCGTTGCCCAGCAGCGCGCCGCTGTGGCGGAACAAGCCCTCGGCGGCGCCGTTGATGAAGGCGATCATGCCGGCGTCGTCCATGCCGATCACCGGCAACGGCAGATGCTGCAGCACTTCGCGCGCCACGCTCAGGCTGACCTCGTCGCGGCTGATCTGGCGCTGCTTTTCCAGCAGCAGCTTTTCCAGCTGGCGGTTGGCGGCGGCCAGCTCCAGGTTGGCGCTGCGCACCTCCAGGTGCAGGCGCTGGTTGTCGTCGGCGATTTCCTTGAGGCGGAACGCCTCGGCCACGTGGCCGCGCAGCAGTTCGTCGTCCCACGGCTTGGTCAGGAATTTGTAGATCGCCCCCTCGTTGACGGCGTCGGTGACCGACTGCAGTTCGGTGTAGCCGGAGAGCATGATGCGTATGGTTTCCGGATACTGCTGCTTGGCCTTGCGCAGGAAGTCGGCGCCCAGCATGCCGGGCATGCGCTGGTCGGAGATGATGACGTCGACCGGCTGCCTGGCCAGCAGTTCCAGGCCCTGCTGGCCGTCGTTGGCGCTGTAGATCTCGTACTGGTCGGTGCGCAGCAGGCGCTTGAGCGCGGAGACGATGTTGGGCTCGTCGTCGACCAGCAACAGGCGCCGCGGCGGCTTGTGCATGCGCCGCAGGTGCGGCGCCAGCGCGCGGCCGCTGGCCAGCAGCTGGCTAACCTCGTCGGCCGCGAGCGGCGGGGAAAAGAAATAGCCCTGGATCAGGTCGCACATATTGCGCCGCAGGAAGTCGCACTGGGCCTCGGTCTCGACGCCCTCGGCCACCACCTTCATGCCCAGGTGGTGCGCCATGGCGATCAAGGTCTTGCACATGGCCGCGTCGTGGCCGCTGGTGACGACGTCGCGGATGAAGTGGGCGTCGATCTTGAGCGCGTCGAACGGAAAGCGTTTGAGGTTGCTCAGCGAGGCGTAACCGGTGCCGAAGTCGTCCAGGGTCAGGCTCAGCCCCGAGGCCTTGAAGCCGGCCAGCAGGGCGTCGCAGTCGGCGCCGGCTTGCGTGAGCGCGCTCTCGGTCACTTCCAGGGTCAGCCTGTCGGGCGCGATCTCGCACTCCTTCAGCATGGCGGCCACGGCCGCGCCCAGCGCGGGATCGCGGAACTGGCTGGGGGCGACGTTGATCGCCACCTTCAAGCCGTCCAGGCCGTCTGCGTGCCACGCGTGCAGGTCGCGGCAGGCGCGTCCCAGCACCCAGTCGTCGATGGCGCCGGCCAGGCCGGCGGCGTCGGCCAGCGCCAGGAATTCGCGCGCGGCCAGCATGCCGTGCAGCGGGTGCCGCCAGCGCACCAGCGCCTCCAGGCTGGCCACCGCGCCGGTCTGCAGATCGACCAGCGGCTGGTACAGCAGCACCAGCTGGTCCGACGCCAGCGCCTGCCGCAGGCCGGCGCCCAGGTCCGCGTCCTCGCCGCACGGAGGCGACGCCATCAGCGGCGCGCGCGTCGCGCTGGCGGTATCGTCGGCCACGGTGGCCGGAGCGAAAAGGGACCGCGGGAATGGGGCGGGAGTCATCGGCGTTCCTATTGAAATGCAAGCTGATTGCTGCAACAAAACCTCTGCCGTCTGCGGTCGATTATACGGCCAAGCCGGGTTTAGTTGTCATCCGGTACGAACTCGTTGCACACATCGGACAGTGCCCCCGGAAGCCGGCCGTGCCGGCGAAACAGGCCTCCACAGTGCGTAAGCGCACGGAAACGCGGGCCGCGCGGGCGCATATTGCGCTGATCGGGCTTCGGCCGAAACCAGGGAGAACAGCATGAGCAATATTATTGCGGGGCATTTCCAGTTACAGGATGAAATCGCGGATGCGCGCATCGCCTTGCTGCGCGCCGGCTTCGCGGCCGACCGCATCAGCGCGTTCTACGTGAATCCGCCGGGGCAGCACGATATGTATGAACTCGGCGGCGACCACGACAAGTCGCCCGGCGCCAAGGAAACCGACGAGGGCGTGGTGCAGGGCGGGGCCACGGGCGCCGTGGCCGGCGCGGTGGCGGGGGCCGCCGCGATTCCGGTGGCCGGCCCGTTGGGTCCGGTCGTCGGCGCGCTGGTCGGCGCCCACGTCGGTTCGCTGTTCAGTTTTTCGAAGATGAAGGACGCCGGCGAAGCGGAGGAGGGCAGTGCCGAGAACCTGCGCGCGCCGCGCAAGTCGGGCATGATGATCGCCGTCGAGGTGGTCGACAGCGGCCAGGAGCAAAAGGCGCTCGACGTGCTGCGCGGGCTGGGCGCCAAGGATGTCGAACGGGCCGACGGCAGCATCAGCGGCGGCGATTGGCGCGACTTCAATCCGAACTCGCGGCCGGTGCCCGCGTGATGCGCTGTTGTTGCGAAAGCGAGACTGTGCAAGCGCCAGCGCGATTTCCGTCGGTATCGTTGCTACAATCGACCGCACCACGCGTTGGCCGCGATCGTGCGCGCCGCGTGGAGTCACGTAGGGCGGATTAGCGCAGCGTAATCGGCCATCGCCGAGCCGCCAACGGCTCATGGCCGATTACGCCGTTCCGGCTAATCCGCCCTACGTGTTTCCGTGGATTTTCCGGGGACACCTGCGCTGGTTGGAGGGGATGCAGCTATGACACAGGCTTGGCTGGTGCTAACCCTCGCGGACGGGCGCGAGGTGGTCGCGCCGTCGGAGGCGCAAATGGCGGCGGCGCTGGACGAGGTCTACGGCGCTCCCGGCAGCGCCGTGCTGCGCTTCGGGTACGATGACGGCCTCATGTACGAGATGGAAGTGTCGAGCGGCGGCGCGGTGCGCTTCGCCGAATGGTCGGACCGCGACTGCGAGATCGCCCTGGCCGATCCCCGCACGATGACCGCGCTGGCGCAAGCCGACGCGCTGCAACTGTGGCGCCTGATGGCGCGGCGCCAGGTGGCGAAAATCCGCAGCCAGCCCTGGCTCGGCAACGACTGACCGCGGGCCGCCGGCGTCATCGCCGTCGTTGTTCCATGCGCGTCTGGCAACCGATGCACAGGCGTGCCTCCGGCCGCGCGTCGAGCCGCGAGAAGCCGATCTCCTCGCCACAGTTTTCGCACAGGCCGTAGCTCTGGTCGTCGAATTTGGACAGCGCCCGCCGGACCATCGACAACTGTTTGGCGGTGTGGGCCGCCGTCTCGTGGACGAGGGCGTTGAGCGTGCGCTGGCTGGCGTTGTCGGCCGGCGAGGCTTCGGCCTCGTGCGGCAGCGGCAGGCGCACGTCGGTGCTGCGGTCCAGATCGTCCGCTAGTTGGCTCAGCAGGGCCTTGCGGGCGCGTTCCAGCCGCCCCTGCAAGGTCTGCCATTGATGTTCTTCCAGTCCGTTCATGCCGCGCGCTCCTTACGTCATTGGACCGGAGACGGCGCGCTTCGTTCGGCCCAGCGTTGGCGTGGGCGTCAGCCCGGCGCGTCCATCGCTTCCAGGTGGTGCTTGATGGCCTCGAACGGCTTGGCGAGCTTGTCGGGTTTGCCGGTGGCGATGGCCGCCGCCAGCGACAGCAGCTCGCCGGTCAGCTGGATCAAATCCTTGGTGTGCTGGATTTTGCGGATTTTTTCCTGCGCGCGGGCGGTCACGTCGAGCAACTGCCGCTGCGCGCCGCCCAGTCCGCTCGCGGCCAGCACCGCCGCCTCCAGGTACAGGCTGTTGGCGCGCTGGCGCAGCGCCACTTCGTTTTCGAACAGCGCCTGCGCGACCGTCTGCGCGACGGTTGGCGGTTTCTGGCGGATATCGCGCATCAGGCGGGTGTGCAGGGCGTCGGCGCTGGCGGACAGGCTGTCGGCCAGCGCTTCGATGTCCAGTTGGATGGGATTGGTAGTCATCGCGGCTCCTGTGTGGGCTTAGTTGGGCGGGATCTGGTCGAGCAGCGCGCGGTGGCTCTGTTCGATCGCCGCCAGGTTTTTCTGCGCCAGGGTCTGGCGCAGGCCGATCAGGCGGTACTCGGCTTGTTTTGTCTGCTGCTGGCTTTTGGCCAGCGCCGTCAGCAAGCGGTCGCGGGTCGGGTCGAGGAATGGGATCTCCGACTCCAGCATGCCGATGACGATGCGTTCCTCGTTCTCGCTGGACTTGTCATACAGCCTCAGCAGCGTGCTCATCGCCTCGAGCAGGTCGCGCACCGGCTGCTCGGCGTCGCGCATGACCTGGTTGACGGCGCGCTCCTGCGCCGGGGCCGTGATGGCGCGCGCGATCAGCGTCGTCAGCCGGGTGAAGGCGTTGACGTGTTTCTCCTCGATGCCGGAGTCGGGCCAGGCCTTGATGCCGCCGCCAATGGTCTTGAGCTGGTCGCGCAGCTCGTACTGCTCGTCGCCGGCCAGCACGCCAAGCGTCTGCATGTACGCCTGCACGCCGTATTGCAGCTTGACGAAATCGTCGCACGCCTGCCGGCGCCTGGCGTCCAGTTCGGCCTCGCGGGCGTCGGCGGCGGCCGTCAGGAAAGGCTGTTCGCGCTGGTAGGTTGTGCGGTAGCGTTCGGTCAGTTCGTGATAGGCGTTCAGCTTGGGCGCCTGGGCGGCGAAGGCGCGCACCTCGGCCATGCGCGGCGTGCTGCTGGCGCAACCGCCGAGCAGGGCCAGCAATCCGAGTAGCAGGAAAAGACGCGGCAGTTTCATGGGTGCTCCTCTAGGGTTGGGACTATTGTTATGCTGGGTGTTTACGGCTGCTTTGCGAATGCACAGATCACGGCGTCAGGGCGCGGCGCCAGCTAAGGCCGGCGATGGTGTCGCCGGCCGGAGCGTATTCGCAGCCCAGCCAGCCCGTGTAGCCGAGTTCGTCGATCAGGGCGAACAGGTGGCGGTAGTTGATCTCGCCGGTGCCCGGTTCGTGGCGGCCCGGGGTGTCGGCGATCTGCATGTGTTTGATCATCGGCAGGTTGGCGCGGATCGTGTTGCTCAGCTCGCCCTCCATGCGCTGCATGTGATAGATGTCGTACTGCAGGAACAGGTTGGGGCGGCCGGCCTCGGCGATGATGTCCAGCGCCTGCGCGCTGCGGTTGAGGAAATAGCCGGGCATGTCGAAGTGGTTGATCGGCTCGATCAGCAGGTCGATGCCGTGCGGCAGCGCCAGATCGGCGGCGTGGCGCAGGTTGTCGACATAGGTGGCGCGCGCCGCCGCAGGCGCTACGCCGGCCGGCACCTTGCCGGCCATGCAATGCAGCCGGGTCACGCCCAGCGCCAGCGCGTAATCCAGCGCCGGCCGCACGGTAGCGCGGAATTCGTCGATGCGCAGCGGATCGCAGGCCATGCCGCGGTCGCCGGCATCCCAATCGCCGCAGGGCAGGTTGAACAGCACCAGCCGCAATTCATGGCGTCGCAAACGTTCCGCGATGCGCTCCGCCTCGTAAGCGTAAGGAAAGAGAAATTCGACGCCATCGAAGCCGGCCTCGCGCGCCAGCGCGAACCGGTCGAGGAAGGGAACGTCGGTGAACATCATCGACAGGTTGGCGGCGAAGCGGGGCATGGACGTTCCGATAAGCGTTAGCAATACGATATCGTAAACGATATTTGCCCGGCCACCCAAAAAAGCTTCTCAACCCCGGGGTCAGTGCCGACATTCGGACAAATCCGACGAGATGCGGAACCTTTCAGTGTGAAAAAAGTTCCGCGATGTCCGAATGTCGGCACTGCCCCCCGGGGTGGGGCGAAAAAAATGCCGTTCAATTCGCATTGAACGGCATTGCATGGGGGCGGGGCCGGCTTATCGGCCGCGACCGCCAGAGCGGTGCGGGGACGCCGGGCGCGGGGCGCTGGTGCCCGTGCGCGGACCGCCGCCGTTGCCGCCGGCCGAAGCGCCAGGCGCGCGTGGCTTGTTGCCACCGCCACCGCCGCCACCGCTCTTGGCACGGCCTTGGCCGCCGCCACCGCCGCTACGGCCGCCGCCGGGACGGTGACCGGCGCTGCGCAGTTGCACAGGTTGGGCGCGCGCGGTCGGGTCCGGCTCGAAGCCCGGGATCACTTCGCGCGGCAGGGTTTGCTTGATGAGCTTTTCGATGTCCTTCAACATGTCGTGCTCGTCCACGCAGACCAGCGACACGGCTTCGCCGGTGGCGCCGGCGCGGCCGGTGCGGCCGATGCGGTGCACATAGTCTTCAGGAATGTTCGGCAGGTCGTAGTTGACCACGTGCGGCAGCTGGTCGATGTCGATGCCGCGCGCGGCGATGTCGGTGGCCACCAGCACTTGCAGCTTGTTGTCCTTGAACTCGGACAGCGCCTTGGTGCGCGCCGACTGGCTCTTGTTGCCGTGGATCGCCATGGCGCCGATGCCGTCCGCGCCCAGCTGTTCGACCAGCTTGTTGGCGCCGTGCTTGGTGCGGGTGAACACCAGCACCTGCGACCAGTCGTTCGACTTGATCAGGTGCGCCAGCATCGGGTGCTTCTTGTCGCGGTCGACCGGGTGGATCTTTTGCGCGATCACTTCCACCGTCGAGTTGCGGCGCGCCACTTCGATCGTCGCCGGCTTGTTCAGCAGGCCGTCGGCCAGCGCCTTGATCTCGTCCGAGAAGGTGGCCGAGAACAGCAGGTTCTGGCGCTTGGCCGGCAACGCGGCCAGCACTTTCTTGATGTCGCGGATGAAGCCCATGTCGAGCATGCGGTCGGCCTCGTCCAGGATCAGGATCTCGACCTTCGACAGGTTGACGGTGCGCTGTTCCATGTGGTCGAGCAGGCGGCCCGGCGTGGCGACCAGGATGTCGACGCCGTGCTTGAGCTGCTTGATCTGCGGATTGATGCCGACGCCGCCGAAGATCACGGTCGAGTTCAGCTTGGTGTACTTGCCGTAGGTGCGCACGCTTTCCTCGACCTGGGCCGCCAGTTCGCGGGTCGGGGTCAGGATCAGCGCGCGGATCGGACGCTGGGTGGTGTTGTTCGTCTGCGCCGCGCCGTTGGCGTCGGTCGACAGGCGCTGCAGCAGCGGCAAGGTGAAGCCGGCGGTCTTGCCGGTGCCGGTTTGCGCGCCCGCCAGCAAATCGCCGCCGTTCAGCACTGCGGGGATCGCCTGCAGTTGGATCGGGGTCGGCGTGGTGTAACCGGTTTCGGTCACGGCACGGACAATGGCGTCGGACAAACCGAGGGAAGAGAATGACATGGTAACTTTATATGAGGATCGGCCTGTCGCCTCGAAGGGCGCCAGTCGCAGGCAATCGGATTTTTGGATTGCGGCGCAAAGGACTGGTCAGATGCCGCAGCTGTCAGTATATCAGCTAAGTCCGCTTGATGTTTCAATTAGGAAATGAAAAAGGGAGCATACGCTCCCTTTTTTTGTAACAGATTGTCTATTTACGCCCCATTCCGGGGCAAATCGCGGTGGATCAGGCGAAAGGGGTCAGCAGGCCGACCATCTGGCCGAAGATTTTCGGGCTGGCGGCGATGATGTCGCCCTTGTACAGGTAGTCCGACTCGCCGTTGAATTCGCCGACGATGCCGCCCGACTCGGTCACCATCAGCGAACCGGCGGCGATGTCCCAAGGCTTCAGGCCCTTCTCGTAGAAGCCGTCGAGGCGGCCGGCGGCCACGTAGGCCAGGTCCAGCGCGGCGCTGCCCGGACGGCGCACGCCGTGCGAGCGTTCGGCCATGATGCCGTACATTTTCAAGTATTCGTCCAGCGCCTTGGCGTTGCCGGCCCGGTAGCCGGTCGAGAGCAGGGCGTTGGCGATGCGGTCGAGCTTGGTGACGCGGATGCGCTTGTCGTTCAGGTAGGCGCCGGCGCCCTTGGTGGCGGTGAACAGGTCGTTGCGCACCGGGTCGTAGATGACGCCCTGCGTGATCACGCCGCGCTGCGACAGCGCGATCGAGATGCAATACTGCGGGAAGCCGTGCATGAAGTTGGTGGTGCCATCGAGCGGGTCGATGATCCAGGTGTATTCGGTCTCGTCGTTGGCGTTCTTGGACGGGCCCGATTCCTCGGCCAGGAAGGCGTGGTCGGGATAGGCTTTGGACAGCACCTCGATGATTGCCTGTTCGGCGGCCTGGTCGACGTCGGTGACGAAATCCTTGTGGTTTTTCTCGGTCACGATGACGCGATCGAGGTCGAACGAGGCGCGGTTGATGACGGCGGCGGCGCGGCGGGCGGCTTTGATCGCCGTGTTGAGCATTGGGTGCATGTGAGCTTTTCCGTTAAAAGAACGCTAACGCCCACCGGCGGACAGGGCCGCGGCGGCGCGCTAGAGGACAAGAGTGAATTAAAGAGCGGAGCGGCGCCGACAGGGTAAAATCCGGGTTCGCGGGCTGGCTGTTGGCCGGGCCGCAAGGTTGAAGTTATTGTATCGATACCGCGCAATAGCGCTATTTTAAATGAACCTGCCCGAAATCAACACGAATCTTTTCGGGCGGCCGCGATTTATTTCGCTATTTCTTCGCCTCCGGGGGCGGCACGCGCGGTATTTCTCATTCTGGCCTTCCTTTCAGTGGCTGAAGTTGGCAAGCGCTAGCGAAATGCCCAATGTCATCAGGAGCGACCCGATGAATTTGTCGACCACGCGTTGATGATCGACCATCCGCGAGCGGAGCAGCTGGCGCGAAAAGAACAGCGCAACCAAGCCAAACCAGAAAAAGTGTGTGAGCGACATGAACAGGCCGTAACCGAACTGTGTCGACAGCGGCGTCCCCGGTTGCACCGCCTGCGTGTAGGTGCTGACAACGAACATGGTCGTCTTCGGATTCAGCGCGTTGGTTAGAAATCCGTTGCTGAACATCTTGAACGGTGAAACGGCGCGCGCTCTGCGCAGGTCGATCTCCAGCTTTGATTTGTTCGCGAAGATTTTCCAGCCGATGACGATCAAATACAGGGCGCCGGCGATTTTGATGGCGGTGAACAGCGCGGGGGAATGCGCGATGATCAGCGCGACGCCGAACATCGTATAGAACACATGGACCTGCACGCCGAGGGCGATGCCGAGCGCGGCAAGCAAGCCGGCGTTGCGGCCATAGGCATAGCTATTCCGCGTGACCATCGCGAAGTCCGGGCCGGGGCTGATGGTGGCCAGTATGGTGATCAAGGCGACGGCGATAAGTTCGGTCATGTTTGTAGTTCCCAGTCACGCGTCATGCGACGCAGGTTATCCGTGAAAAATCATCGACCGGCCAACGTGGCGGACGATAGTCTTGCAGTGCTTTTCGATTATCGATATATTCAGAATAAGAAAAAAGCGATTTATCCTTTCGATAACATGTGAGAAAAACTGACAGATGAGCAGACAGCCGCCGTTGAATTCGCTGCGTTTTTTCGAGGCCGCCGCAAGGCTCGGCAGCTTTGTGAAGGCCGCCGACGAACTGCGGCTCACGCACGGGGCGGTCAGCCGGCAAATCCGCCTGCTGGAGCAGTCGCTGGGCGTGGACTTGTTCGAGCGCCGCAATCGCGGCGTGTTTTTGACGCCGCAGGGCGAACATTTATGGGCCGCCGCGCAGTACGCGTTCGAGCACCTCGACGCGGCGATGGAGTCGCTGCGCAAGCCGGTGCGCCACCTGCCCCTGGTGGTCTCCTGCGAACCGACCATTTCGATGAAATGGTTGATACCGAGGCTGGGCGATTTCTATCAACGGCATCCCGACATACAGCTGCATATCTTCGCTTCCGGCGGACCGGTCGCCTTTCAGCGCGATGGCGTCGATGTGGCCCTGCGCAGAAACGACTTCAAATGGGATGCCGGCGTTCATGCGGAAAAGGTGTGCGACGAATGGGTGGGGCCGGTCTGCGCGCCGGCGTTGTTAAAACGTAAGCAGCTGCATTTGCCGGCGCAAAGAATCCTGCACACGTCCTCGCGCAAGAATGCCTGGGCCAGCTGGCGCGCCGTCACCAAGACCACGGCCGCCCACACCGGCAGCCAGACCTACGAGCATTTCTATCTGACCTTGCAAGCGGCCGGCGCCGGACTCGGCGTCGCCATCGGCTCGGTGTTCATGGCCCGGGAAGAGATCGATAGCGGGCGGCTGGTCGCGCCGTTCGGCTTTGTGCGCGACGGCACCGAATACTGCCTGTTATCGTTGCTGCCGTTCGAGGCCGATCCGCGGCGGTCGACATTCCTGCGCTGGATACGCCGGCAAATGCGGTTTGACGCGCCGGCGAGTTAGGCCGCCGGGGAGGGACAGGTTAGAATTCGGGCTTGTGGGCATGCCGCCATCCCTTGTTTATCGATACTGAACAATTCCGCCATCTAAATGAATCAGCCCGAAATCAACACGAATCTTTTCACGCGACTGCGATTTATTCTGGTCGAAACCAGCCGGGCCGGCAATATCGGGGCGGTCGCGCGGGCCATGAAAACCATGGGCTACAGCGATCTGGTGCTGGTCACGCCCCGTTTCGAGAACGCGGCGCAGGACCCGGAGGCGGTCGCCTTCGCCAGCGGCGCGCAGGACATCCTGGCCGGCGCGCGGGTGGCCGGCAGCATGGCCGAGGCGCTCGACGGCATCAACTTCGCCGCCGCCGTCTCGGCGCGGCTGCGCGAATTCTCGCCGCCGGTGCTGGCGCCTCGCCAGTTGGCCACGCAGTTGGTGGCGCAGCCCGAGCTGCGCGCGGCGCTAATCTTCGGCAACGAGCGCTTCGGCCTGCCGAACGAGCTGGTCGAAAAATGCAATGTGCTGATCAACATCCCGGCCAATCCCGAGTATTCGTCGCTGAACCTGTCGCAGGCTGCGCAGGTGCTGGCCTACGAATGCCGGATGGCGGTGCTCGACGGCGCCGGCGTGACCCACACGCCGCGCCAGCCGGCCGGCGACGCCAGCGACATCGGCTTCCACGGCGAGGCGGCCAGCCTGGCACAGATCGAAGGCATGTACGAACATCTGGAGCGGGCTTTGGTGGAGATCGGTTTTCTCGACGCGGACAATCCGCGCAAGCTGATGCCGCGATTGAAGCGGTTGTTCTCGCGCGCGCAGCTGGAGAAGGAAGAGGTCAACATCCTGCGCGGCATCGCCAGGCACATGACGGGCAAGCAGAAGGCGGGCAAGGGTTAGATTCATGACCATGGATGCAATGTCGGCGACACGCAAACACAGCACATAAAAAATATAACGACGGGGTGGGGACGATGGATTCAAACCGCAGATCTTTTCTCAAGATCGGCGTGGCCGGGGCGATCGCACTTGCCGCCGGCGGCGCCGTCTACCGCCTGGCCTACGCGCCGACGCCGGGCCACCGCCTCGCGCTCGACGGTCCCGCCACGACGCTGCTCAGCGCCGTGATCCCATCCATGCTCGGCCCGGTGCTGCCGACCGAACCGGCCGCCCGCGCCGCCGCCATCCGCCAAACCGTCGACCACGTCGCCGGCGCCATCGCCGGCCTGCCGTTGTCCTCGCAAAAAGAAGTACAAGACCTGTTCGGCCTGCTCTCGATGGCGCCGGTGCGGCGCCTGCTGGCCGGCGTCTCCGGCGGCTGGGCCCACGCTTCGCCGGACGCGGTGGACGCCTTCCTGCAAAGCTGGCGCCACCACCGCCTGCAAACGCTGCAAACCGCCTACCACGCGCTGCACGACCTGATCATCGGCGCCTGGTACGCGCAGCCGGCCAACTGGCCCGCGATCGGCTACCCCGGTCCGATCAAGGAGCTGGCATGAGCAACACCAACATCCCCATCGCCAGCCAGAAAGGCGCCATCCCCGATCCGATCCACGCCGGCCTGGCCGCCGGCTGGCACGTGACCGACTGCGCGCGGCTGAACGAGGACCTGGTCATGGAAGCGGACGTGGTGATCGTCGGCAGCGGCGCCGGCGGCGGCGTGACGGCCGAGATCCTGGCGCGCGCCGGCCTGCGCGTGCTGATCGTCGAGGAGGGCGCGCTGAAGTCGTCGACCGATTTCAAGATGCGCGAAGCCGACGCCTATCCGGAGTTGTACCAGGAGTCGGCGGCGCGCAAGACGCGCGACAAGGGCATCAACATCCTGCAGGGGTGCACCGTCGGCGGCAGCACCACGGTCAACTGGACCAGCAGCTTCCGCACGCCGCCCGGCACGCTGGCGTATTGGAACAAGCACTACGGCCTGGACGGCTACACGCCGGAGTCGATGGCGCCGTGGTTCGCCATGATGGAGCGCCGTCTCAACATCGCCGAGTGGGCGCCGCCGCCGAACGAGAACAACGATGTGCTGCGGCGCGGCGCGGGGAAACTAGGCATCCCGACCGGCATCATCCATCGCAACGTCAACGGCTGCTGGAACCTCGGCTACTGCGGCATGGGCTGTCCGACCAACGCCAAGCAGTCGATGCTGGTCACCACGATCCCGGCCGCGTTGGAACTGGGCGCGACCCTGCTCACGCGCGCCCGCGCCGAGCGGCTGGTGATCAAGGGCGACCAGGTGGCGCAGCTCGATTGCGTGGCGCTCGACGCCGCCGGCCTGGCGCCGACCGGGCGCCGCATCGCCTTGCGCGCCAGGCACTTCGTGCTGTCCGGCGGCGCCATCAACACACCGGCGCTGCTGCTGCGTTCCGTCGCGCCCGATCCGCACGGCCTGCTGGGCAAGCGCACCTTCCTGCATCCGACCCTGGTCTCGGCCGCCGTCTTCGAACAGCGCGTGGAGGCGTACGCCGGCGCGCCGCAGTCGGTGTATTCCGACCACTTCCTGCACACGGACGCCATCGATGGCGCCGTCGGCTACAAGCTCGAGGTGCCGCCGCTGCATCCGGTGCTGATGTCGACCACGATGGCCGGTTTCGGCGCCCGGCACGCGCGCATGATGGCGCAATTCCCGCACGCGCAGGCGCTGCTGGCGCTGCTGCGCGATGGCTTCCACGCCGACGCGCCGGGCGGCAGCGTGGCGCTGTCCGGCGATGGCGCGGCGGTGCTCGACTATCCGATCGGCGACTACCTGTGGGACGGCGCCCGGCGCGCCTTGCTGAGCATGGCCGAGATCCAGTTCGCGGCCGGCGCCAGGACCGTCATGCCGGTGCACGAGGCGGCCGGCGAGTACGCCAGCTGGCGGCAGGCCAAGTCCGCGATCGCGGCACTGCCTTTCAAGTTGCTGGCCACGCGCGTGGTGTCGGCGCATGTGATGGGCGGCTGCGCGATGTCGGCCGACGAGCGGCTGGGCGTGACCGCCGCCGACGGCCGCTATCGCGGCCTGCGCAATGTGTCGGTGCATGACGGCTCGCTGTTCCCTACATCGATCGGCGCCAATCCGCAGTTGTCGGTGTATGGCGTGGTCGCCAGGCTGGCCAGCGGTCTGGCACAACGGCTTGCAAGTTAGCAGACATTTGAAATGACGTGGTCAACGTCGTCAACGTTGTTCGGTTCGCTTGACCCGCTCCCTCCGTCCATATCGCGGAGTATGATGAGACCATGATCAAACGTTTCCTCATCATTCTATTGGCGGTGCAGATCGGCGCGATGCTGGCGCTGTCCTTGTCGCTGTACCGCTGGTGGCATCCAGCCTGGCGCGCGGCGGTCGGCGCGCCCGTCGCGGCGCTCGTATGCGTGGCCATCGCCGCCGCCTTCGTGCTGCTGGTGCGCCTGCTCATCAACGCCAACAACTTCCGCTTGAGCCGGCGCGCGCGCAGCGCCACGCCGGCCGGCCACGCGCTCAATCCCCTGACCGCGATCAAACTGTTCGCGCATGAATTTTTGTCATCGATGTTGACATCGTCCTACTACATGCTGCGGCCGGTGGGCCTGCGCCTGCAGCCGGACGCGCGCGGCCTGCCGGTGCTGCTGATCCACGGCTACGCCTGCAACAGCGGCTACTGGCTTCCGATGAGCAAGCTGCTGACGCAAGCGCACATCAGCCATTACGGCATCGACCTGGAGCCGCCCGGCGCTTCCATCGACGACTTCGTGCCGCAGGTGCGCGCGGCCGTCGAGCGCTTGTGCGCCGAGACTGGCAGCGAGCAAGTCGTCGTGCTCGCGCACAGCATGGGCGGGCTGGTGGCGCGCGCGTATCTGCGCCGCCATGGCCACGCCCGCGTCGCCCGCGTGATCACGCTCGGCACGCCCCATCACGGCACCACGCTGGCCGGCCTCGGACCTGGAAGTAACGCCGTGCAGATGCGGCGCGACAGCGCGTGGCTGGCTTCGCTCGCGGGCACTGAGGCGGATTTGCAACGCAAATTATTTTCGTCCATTTACTCTGTCCACGACAACATCGTCGCGCCCCAGGATTCGAGCGTTTTACCCGGGGCGCGCAATCTCGTGTTTGGTGCAATTGGCCATGTTGCGCTGGGCCGGCACCCGGAAATCATGCGGTGTGCGTTGTCAGAAATCAAAACCGCAACACCTGTGTGATTTTGTGTGATTTTTCGCGTGATTTGTTGCTGTATGGTTACTCGAATGAAGTACAGTAAACAGGCGGAGCGATGGCTATAGACTTCGGCACCCTTATCCTGGACGAAACCCCCGACGCGGTGGTCATCACGCGGCTCGACGGCGAAGTGGTGCACTGGACCAGCGGCGCGCGGCGGGTGTTCGGTTACGGCAGCGAAGAGGCGATGGGCCGCAAGCTGGCCGAGCTGATCGAGGTGCCGGGACTGGCCGACGGCGGCGCCGTGGTGCGGCAGACGCTTGGCGACGGCGCGGCCAGCTATGAGTCGGTGCGCCGCGCCAAGGACGGCGCGCTGGTGTACATCGACAGCACCAGCAAGCTGCTGCGCGACGCCGCCGGCGCGCCGGAATATATTTTGTGGAGCAAGAAGGACGTCACCACGCTCAAGGTGCTGCGCGACGCCAAGCTGGTCGAGGCGCGCTTCGACGGCATCCTGGAGTTGATGCCGGACGCGATCATCGTCGCCAACGCCAGCGGCCGCATCGTGCTGGCCACGCGCCAGGCCGAGGCGATGTTCAAGTACGAGCACGGCGCCCTGCGCGGCGTGGTGCTCGAGATGCTGATGCCGGCGCGTTTCCGCCACGGCCACCGGGCCCACCGCAACGACTACGGCGTTCGGCCGACGCTGCGGCCGATGGGCAGCGGCCGCGACCTGTATGGCTTGCGCAGCGACGGCACCGAGTTCCCCGTCGAGATCAGCCTGAGCCCGATCGAGACGGAGGAGGGCACCTTGATCATGAGCGCGATCCGCGACGTCGGCGAGCGCAAGCGGATTGAGCTGGCGCTGCAGGAGAAGAATGTCGAATTGGCGAAGGCGGTCGCGACCAAGGATCGCTTCCTCGGCGGCATGTCGCACGAGCTGCGTACGCCGTTGAACGCGATCATCGGTTTTACAGGTACTATGTTGATGAAGTTGCCTGGCCCCATTAATTCGGAACAGACCAAGCAATTGCGCATGGTGCAAAGCAGTGCGCGCGACCTGCTGTCGCTGATCAACGACCTGCTCGATTTGACCAGGATCGAGTCGGGCAAGGTGGAGCTCGAGCTGGTGCCGCTGCCGTGCCGGCCGGTGATCGACGAGGTGCTGGCGTTGTTGCGGCCGCAGGCGCGCAACAAAGGACTGGGGTTGGCGCTGGTGGGTTCCGAACAGGAAGTGACGGTCAAGGCCGACCGCCGCGCGCTGCAGCAGATCTTGACGAACCTGGTCGACAACGCGATCAAGTTCACCGACAGCGGCACGGTGCTGGTGCGGCTGGGGACGGCGGAGGTGGACGGGCGCGCGCGCGCCACCATCAGCATCAGCGATAGCGATGGCGGTGCCGACGCCGGTCAGGGCGGGCGGCAGCACCAGGCGGTATCGCAGTTGCAAGCCAGTTCGATGCGCCAGTTCGAGGGCACGGGACTGGGCCTGCATTTGAGCCAGAAGTTGGCGACCCTGCTACATGGGGAAATTTTGTTTGACAGCGAGTATGGCGTCGGCAGTATTTTTACACTGACGCTGCCGCTGGGGTCATGACAAGGGGAGTCACAAGGTGTCAGCACGTATACTGATTATAGAAGACAACGCCACCAACATGGAGTTGATGGTCTACCTGCTGCGCGCGTTCGGCTACACGCCGCTGTCGGCCATCGACGGCGAGGCGGGCGTGGCGGCCGCGCTGCGCGAGCTGCCCGACCTGATCATCTGCGATGTCCACCTGCCCAAGCTCGACGGCTACGGCGTGGTCGCCGCGTTGAAAGGCGACGCGACGGTGCGCCACATCCCGACCCTGGCCGTGACGGCGCTGGCGATGGTCGGCGACCGCGAACGCCTGCTCGAGGCGGGCTTCGACGGCTACATCGGCAAGCCGATCGAACCCGACACCTTCGTGACGCAAATCGAGTCTTTTTTGGACGGGGAGATGTCGACCCCGTCTAAAAACGACATCGCCACGATCCTGATCGTGGACGACCACGTGCTCAACCGCGAGTTCCTGATGACCCTGCTGGGCTACGGCGGCCATCGCCTGCTGGAGGCCTCCAACGGCGCCGAGGGCCTGAAGATGGTGCTGGCCGAGCGGCCCGACCTGGTCATCTCCGACATCCTCATGCCCAACATGGACGGCTACGAGTTCGTCACCCGCATGCACGGCAATCCGGAGACGGCCGACGTGCCGGTGATCTTCTACACCGCCACCTACCGCGAGCGCGAGGCGATGGCCGTGGCGCAGTCGTGCGGCGTGCGCTGGGTGCTGCCCAAGCCGTCGGACCCGGACGTGATCCTGCGCACCGTGCACGAGGCGCTGGGGCTGGCCGCGGTCGTCGACGGCGACGGCGGGCATGGGGACGACCTGCCGGCCTTCGCGCCCGAGCCGCCGCAGGAGGGGCGCTTCCACAACATCGACGACAAGGTGGCCGAGTACCTGGGCGAGCTCGAATCGAGCAGCCAGCTGATCACGCAGTTCGCCAACGGCTCGACCGAGTCGGCCGACGGCGCCTCCGAGCACCTGTCGCTGATGACGCAGCGGCTGTCGAGCTCCCTGTCGAGCCTGCAGGCGGTGAGCCTGCGGCTGACCGCGCTCATCGAGCTGGGCATCGAATTGGGCACCGAGCGCGACCCGCGCGCGCTCGTCGAGATCGGCTGCCGCGTGGCGCAGAACATCTGCGTGTCCAAATACGCCTGCATCGGCGTGCTGGAGGCCGGCGCGACCGAGCTCAGTTACTACGCCAGCTGCGGCGCCGGCGTGCCGATCCGCCAGATCGCCCAGTCGCCGCGCGCCGGCGTGCTGCGCGGCCTGCTCGACCAGCGCCTGCCGTGCCGCATCAACGATCTCGACGGCGACCCGACCACCATCGGCCTGCCGGCCGGCCATCCGCCGGTGCACTCCTTCCTGGGCGTGCCGATCGCCTCGCGCGAGCGCACCCACGGCTGGCTCTACCTGGTCGACAAGCTCGGCGCCGACGGCTTCTCCGAGGTCGACGAGCGCGTCGCCGCCACGGTGGCCGCGCAGATCTCGGTGGCCTACGAGAACCTGCTGCTGTACGAGGAGATCAAGCGCCACCACGCCCAGCTCACGCTCGACATGAACGCCCGCATCCGCCTCGACGAGGACCTGCGCCGCTTCCGGCTGGCGATGGACGCCACCGCCGACGCCATCTTCCTGGTCGATCGCGCCGGCATGTGCTTCGTCGACGTCAACGCCACCGCCTGCCGCATGCTCGGCTACGAGCGCGAGGACTTCCTCAAGATCGGCCCGGGCGTGGCGGCCGAGGGCGACCTGCGCAAGCTCGAGGAACTGTACGAAAAACTGCTGTCGGGCGACCAGAGCGGCGCCATGACCGAGCTGCTGCTGCAATGCCGCGACGGCAAGCCGCTGGCGGTCGAGGTGCAGCGCCGCACCTTGCGCTCGGGGCCGAGCTGGATCCTGGTGGCGGTCGCGCGCGACATCACCGAGCGCAAGGAGGCCGAGCAGCGCCTGCTCAAGCTGGCCCACTTCGACACCCTGACCGGCCTGCCCAACCGCAGCCAGTTCTACGATTCGCTGACGCACTCGCTGCGCCAGGCGGGCGAGCACAAATGGTCGCTGGCGGTGCTGTTCCTCGACGTCGACCGCTTCAAGAACGTCAACGACACGCTGGGCCACACCATCGGCGACGAGCTGCTGCGCCAGTTCTCCAGCCGCCTGGTCGACTGCCTGCGCGTGCGCGACACCATCGGCCGCTTCGGCGGCGACGAGTTCGCCGCCATCCTGATGCTGCCCGAGGGCGCGCAGAACGCCATCGCCGTGGTCGACAAGATCCGCGAGTCGATGCGCCGGCCGTTCGACCTCAAGGGCCACGAGGTCACGGTCACGGCCAGCATCGGCATCGCCGTGTTCCCCGACGACGGCAACGACCCCGACACCCTGATCCAGTACGCCGACACCGCCATGTACCGCGCCAAGGAGGCCGGGCGCGACGCCTTCCGCTTCTTCACGGCCGAGATGAACGCGCAATCGCTGGCGCGGCTGGACCTGGAGAACGCGCTGCGGCGCGCCATCGACAACGAGGAGTTCGTGCTGTACTTCCAGCCCAAGGTGAACATCGGCAGCGGCCGCATCAGCGGCGCCGAGGTGTTGATCCGCTGGAAGCGGCCCGGCCATGGCATGGTGTCGCCGGCGCTGTTCATCCCGATCCTGGAAGAGACCGGCCTGATCGTGCGGGTCGGCTCGTGGGTGATCCACGAGGCGTGCCGCAAGATCGCCGAATGGCGCCGCGCCAACGGCTGGGCGGTGCACCTGTCGGTCAACGTCTCGGGCATCCAGTTCTTCGTCGGCGGGCTGGAGGAGGAGGTGCTCAGGGCGATCAAGGAGCACGACATCGCCCCCGAGCTGCTGGAGCTGGAACTGACCGAGAGCTCGCTGATGTCGAACGCGGAAGAGACCATCACCGTGCTGCAGAACCTGAAGGCGCTGGGCATCAAGATCTCGATCGACGACTTCGGCACCGGCTACTCGTCGCTGGCCTACCTGAAACGCTTCCCGATCGACAAATTGAAGATCGACATCGCCTTCGTGCGCGAGGTCACCAGCAACCCGGACGACGCCGCCATCGTGCTGGCCATCATCAACATGGCGCACAGCCTCAAGCTCGAGGTCATCGCCGAGGGCGTGGAGAAGGACGCGCAGCTGGCCTACCTGCGCCGGCACGGCTGCGACGAGCTGCAGGGCTACTTCTTCAGCCGTCCGCTGCCGGAGCAGGAGTTCGAGGCGATGATGCGCGAAGGGCGCCACCTGCAGACACCGGTCGACGAGACGGTGCTCGACCAGCAGACCCTGCTCATCGTCGACGACGACGCCTTCATGCTCGACGTGCTGACCGACTTCCTGTCGCAGGACGGCTACCGCATCCTGACGGCGCAGACGGCGGCCGAGGGCTTCGACATCCTGGCCAAGCACCGGGTGCAGGTGATCCTGTGCGACCAGTGCATGCCCTTGATGAGCGGCACCGAGTTCATGGAACGGGTCAAGAACCTGTGCCCGGACACCTTCCGCATCATGCTGTCGGCCTACGCCGACCTGACGCCGATCATGGCGGCCATCAACCACGGCGCCATCGACCGCTTCTACACCAAGCCGTGGAAGGGCGCGGTGCTGCGCGAGAACATCCGCGAAGGCTTCCGCCTGCACGCCCGCGCGCACGGCCCGCTGCGCATCGCCGACGCGGTCAAGGCCCCCGCTTGACGATGGCCGCGCCGGCGCAACGGGGCAAGCTCGCGCGCATGGTGGCCGGCCTGGCGTTGTCGTTGCTGCTGCGTGCCGGCCCGTCGGCGGCGCAGCCGGCGCCGCTGAAAATCTACGGCATGGAAAACAAGCCGACCAGTTCCTGCGCGACGGCTGGCCCGACGGCTTTGCGGTCGAGTTGGTGGCGCGCATCCAGGAGAAGCTGGGGCGGCCCGAGCGGGGGAGATCATTCCGTGGACGCGCGCCAACGCGCTGGCCAAGGCCGAGCCCAACGTCATGCTGGCGGCGGTGGTGCGCACGCCCGAGCGCGAGGCGATCCTCGATTTCGTCGGGCCGGTGGTTCACCACGCGGGTGTCGGCCTACGTGGTCAAGGGCTGGCTGGAGCAGCTGCGGCGCGCGGACCCGGGCCAGCAAAAGGTGCGCGCCGGCGGTCAGCGCAGCACCGTCTTCGTCAGCCTGCCGCGCCGCATGGGCTATAACGTCACCGACGAGGTCACCAACGCCGAAACCGCCGCCAAAATGCTGATGAGCCGGCGCTTCGACTTCTGGTTCGTGGCCGAGGAGTTGATGCCGGCGTCGATGGAGCGCGCCGGCTACCGGCCCGACGCGGTCGAGCTGGCGTTCAACCTGAGTGCCGATGGCGTCTATTTCGCCTTTTCCAAGGGCACGCCGGAGGCCACCGTCGCCGCCTGGGCCGACGCGCTGCGCGACATGAAGCGCGACGGCAGCTTCCTGAAGATCCACCAGAAGTGGCTGCCGGCGGCGCAGTTGCCGACGGATGTGGCGGCGGCGCCGCCGCCGCGGTGACCTCTGGGCATTCGGGCTGTTTGATGCCGCTGAGATAGGCATCGGCGGCACTGCCTGCGTCAAGGTTGGCGCGACGTCGCTGTGTGCGTACTGTCCACTATCGCATGCCGTCCGAGCACGCCGCTGTCGGCCATCAGGCGCAACCGTGCCGAGCGCCATTCGGACACGCAGATGATGCGCTGTTCCCGGGCGTCCGCCAGCGCCGTCTGTGCCGCGAGTATCTCGACGATATCGCTAGCGCCGCGTTCATATTTGCGTTCGTAGGTGCGCATCGATTCCTGCGCGGCGTCCATCAACGTTTGCGACGCCTGCAGATTGCGCAGCGCCGCCGTCGCGTCGGCATGCACCTTGACGACTTCCATCAGGACGCGATGTTCGGTGTCCGCCAGCGCCTGCTCCTTTTGCTCCGCCTGGGCCTCGGCGCCTTGCACCTTGTAACGATGGGCGTAGCCGTCGAACAGCGGAATGTTGATGGCGATGCCCACGGTGCGCACTTGCGAGGCGGTGGCGGAAACGCCTTGCCCGGGATAACCGTTCTTATAGACATTACCCGACAACGCCACGCTGGGCTTGTTCTCGGCGCGGATGGCGGCGGTGTGGCTTTGGGCGGCGGCCCATTCGGCCCGCGCCGCGCGTATGGCCGGATGCGCCTCTTGCGCCGTACGCAGCCATTGCTCCAGCCGATCCAGTTGCATGGCCAGCGCCGACTCGCCATCGTCCTCGTCATCTTCAAGCAGCGCCAGATCGCTCCCCGGCGGCAAGCCCAAGACGTAGACCAGCAGCGCCATCGCCTTTTTGTAGTTGCCATCAGCGCGATTCTGGTCAAGTTGCGCGCGCGCCAGCGCGGTGGCCGCCTGCAGACGGTCGCTGCGTGCCAGCAGGCCGCTCGACTCGCGCCGCCGCGCGCTCGCCAGCGTGGCGGCGGCGGTGTTCGCCCCGAGCTGCCTGGCGCGCCAGGTGGCGCGCGCGCTTTGCGCGTCGAAATACGCCTGGATCGTATCGGCCAGATTTTTCTGCAGCGCCGCGTCGTTGCTGGCCAGCGCCGCCCGCAGCAAACCGTCGGCCGCCTGCTCGTTGGCCGCGCGCTGGCCGAAGTCGTAGATCTGCCAGCTCAGCGCCCCGTACAGCGTGTTGCCGGTGACGATCTCGGCCTGGCCACCGGTATGGCTGTCGGTGCGCAGGCGGTTGACGCTGAGCGAGAGCGTGGGCAGATAGGCCGCGCGGGCCTCGCCCAGCGCGCCGGCCTGTTGCTTGACGGCGGCCCACGCCGCGCGCAATTGCGGGTTGTTGCACATCGCCACGTCGACCGCCTCGACCACGCCGACCGGCTGGCGCGGCGCCGCGCCCGCGTCGCACGGCCGCTGCAGTGTGTCGCCGGGCAATAGCGCACCGGGGCGTGCCAAGCCGATGCCCAGCGGATCGGCGCTGAGCGGCGAAAAATCCAGGCCGGACGCCGCCGCCAGGCAGGGCAGCGCCAGCGCCAACGCCGCCAGTGGCCGTCGGGCGCCGCCGCTAGCGTTCATGCAGCGCCTCGTGTTGGTGGCGCAGCAATGGTGACAGCACATATTCGATCAGGCGCCGTTCGCCGGTCTTGATGCCGACCTCCACCGACATGCCCGGCGCCAGCGCCACCCGCCGGCCATCGATGCCCAGCGCGGTGTCGCTCAAGGTCACTTTCACCGTGTAGACCAGCTCCTTCTTCTCGTTCTGCACCGCGTCGTGTGCCACGTGCGTCACGCTGGCGGGCACGGTGCCATATTTGGTGTAGTCGAAGGCGGTGATTTTCACGGCGGCCGGTTGGCCCTCGCGCACGAAACCGACGTCGCGGTTCTCCAGCTCGGCCTCCACCTCCACCGCGTGCGCGTCGGGGACGATCTGCATCAGCGCCTGCGCCGCCGGCACCACGCCGCCGACCGTGTGGACCGCGAGCTGCTGCACCGTGCCGTCGACCGGCGCGGTCAGGCTCAGCAACTTGCTGTGCGCGGCCGAGCGCCGGGCGTCCTGCAGGGTCGAAGCGGCGAGCTTGGAGCCCTCGGCGAGCTGGTCGTGGGCCACGCGGCGCGTCTCCTCCAGCAGGCCGACGCGCTGTTGCCGCGCATCGACCAGTTGCCCCGCCAGCTCGACCCTGGCCTGCTCCTTCTCCAGCCAGGCATGCTGGGCGACATCGTGTTCCTGCAGCAACGCCTGATAATCGACGGCCCGCCGCGTGGCCAACGCCAGCGCCTCGCTCAGATGCGCGATGGTGGCGTCGATCCGCCCCCGCCGCGCGCAATAATCGCGATACTGGCTGACCAGATGCAGTTGTTCGGCCTGCCATTCAGCGTCGCCGAGCGTCGCGCCGAGCGCGCGCAAGGCACCGGCCGACGGCAGGCGTGGCGGTTTGCCGTCGGCCAACGCGGCGATCAGCGCCTGCGCCCTGGCCGCCTCCAGCACCGCGACATCATGGTCGCCCTGAGCCTTGTCCCGTTCGGCGTCGCTGGCGCTTGTGTCGAGCTCGACCAGTAGTTGGCCGGCCTTGACCCGCTGCCCCTCGATCACGTGCAGCGCCTTGACGCTGGCCACTTCGACGGCGGCGATCGACTTGATACGGCCGCTGGGAATGATCTTGCCGGCGGCGTTGACAACGATATCGACATGCCCGAACACCGACCAGGACAGCAGCAGCGTTACCAGCGCGATCAGCACGGCGGCGGTGCGCCGCGCCGTCGCCGAGATCGGACTGGCCTGGAGCGACAGCGCGGCCGGCAAATAGGCGGCCTCGTGTTCACGCAGCAGGTGGGCGTCGAGCGCGGGGCGCCGGCGCCATGCCTCCCGCCACACCGCCACGTAACGCTTCCACAAGGCGCGCCAGGCGCCGAGGCGATGCCGGTCGATCACGCCGCCCTCCCGTCCGCCGGCGCCGTCCGGGCCGGCGGACGCGGCATGCCCGGAGGACTCGTTTGCAGCTGGAACAGGTGGTGGTAAATGCCGCCGCTGTTTCGCATCAACTCGTCGTGGCTGCCAAGTTCCGCGATCTGGCCGCGTTCCATCACCACGATGCGGTCGGCCTGGCGCACGGCGGACAGGCGGTGGGCGATGATCAACACGGTGCGGTCCTGGCAAATCGCGCTCATATTGTCCTGGATGACGCGTTCCGACTCATAGTCCAACGCGCTGGTCGCCTCGTCGAAAATCAATATCCGCGGATTGCCGATCAGCGCGCGGGCGATGGCGAGACGCTGGCGCTGACCGCCCGACAGGCCGGTTCCGTGCTCGCCGATCCTGGTGTCATAGCCCAGCGGCAGCTCGCAGATGAACTCGTGGGCGCCGGCCAGCTTGGCGGCGGCGATCACTCGCTCCAGCGGCAGCGCGGGATTGTGGACGGCGATGTTGTCGCGGATGCTGCGCGAGAACAACACGTTTTCCTGCAACACCACGCCGATCTGGTGGCGCAGCGCGGCGACGTCGGCGATCGCGATGTCATGACCATCGATCAGTACCCGTCCCCGGTCCGGCAGATAGAGCCGCTGTGCCAGCTTGGTCAACGTGCTTTTGCCCGAGCCCGAGCGGCCAACGATGCCGATCACCTCGCCCGGTGCGATGCTCAACTGTAGGCCACGAATGATGTCGGGCGTATCCGGTCGATACCGGAACGAGATATGGTCGAACACGATGGCGCCCTCAACGGTGGGCATACTGGATGACTGCGCCGCGCTTTCAGTGCGCGCATCGAGGATGTCGCCGAGGCGCGCCATCGAGATGCCGACCTGCTGGAAATCGTTCCACAGTTGCGCCAGACGCAGCACCGGCGAGGCCAGCTGGCTGGCCAGCATGTTGAACGCCACCAGTTCCCCCACCGACAGATGGCCGTCGAGCACCTGACCGGCGCCCAGCCACATGATGCCCGCTGTGACCAGCTTGCTGGTGAGCGTCACGCCGCCGCTGGCAAGCAAGCCGATGTTGGTGGCCGACAGGGCGGCGCTGACGTAGGCGGCCAACTGCTGCTCCCATTTTTGTTGCCAGCGGGGCTCAACCGCCAATGCCTTGACGGTATGGATGCCACCGATGGTTTCGACCAGAAAGGATTGGTTCTCGGCGCTGCGGTTGAACTTTTCATCCAGTCGCGCGCGCAACATCGGCGTGAACACCAGCGATAAGATGAAATAGACAGGAATGGACGCGGCCACGACCAGGGTCAACAGCGGGCTGTAAAGCAGCATCACGCCCAGGAACACGAACGAGAACAACACGTCCATCAGCAAGGACATCGCGTTGCTGGTCAAGAAGGCGCGGATGTTTTCCAGTTCGCGCACCCGCGCCACCGAATCGCCGACGCGGCGCGCCTCGAAGTAAGCGATCGGCAACGCCAGCAAATGCTGGAACAGGCGCGCGCCGAGCTCGACATCGATTTTGCTGCTAGTCATCGCAAACACATAGGTACGGATACCGTTCAGAACGGCTTCGAAAATCACCGCGCAGACGAGCCCCAGCGCGATGACGTTGAGCGTTTGCAGCGCGTGGTTGACCAGCACCTTGTCCATCACGACTTGAAAGAACAGCGGTGTCGCCAGTCCGATCAATTGCAGCACCAGCGAGATCAGCAGCACTTCGCCAAGCAGCCGGCGGTATTTGATGACGGCCGGAATGAACCAGCTGAAGTCGAATTTGGCCATCGCGCCGGCGTAGCTGGCTTTGCTGGTGAGGAAAATCAGGTCGCCGGTCCATTGCGCCAGCAAGTCGGCGACGGAACAGACCACGGGCGCCGCGCCGGCATGCTGCATTAGCACGGTGGCGGTGTGGTGATCGGCGCCGGCTTGGTAGCGCGCGACGATGAAAAACCGTCCGTCGCGATGGCGCGCGATCGCCGGCAGCGGCGCCTTGTCCAAGCGCGCGACGTCTTGCCTTACCAGCCCGGCTTTGAAGCCCAGGCTGCGCGCCGCCAGCAGGATCACCTGGGTGTCGACGCAGGCGCCGAACTGATGCAACAAGGTGGCGGCTTCCGCCGCGACACCATGCAGGGCCGCCATGGTCAGCAGCGACTCCAGGCCGGTGTCGGCCGGCGCGGGAAGGTCGCTGGCCTGGCGCGGATCGCCGATGGCCGGGTGACCGGAGGGGAATGTGGAAGTCATGCGTTCTTAAAAACGGGAAGGCGGCGTGAGGCGCGGGCAGCGATGCGCCCGCACGCCGCCAACGCGGTAATCCTGGCCGTTAAGCCAGCATGCGGCTCGGATGGCGCCCTGCGGTCAGGCCCATCTCGGCAGCATGGATCCGGCCGGCGACGCCGTGTTCCTCGTTGAGCGCGCCGGAGGGGGCGCCGAAGCTGGCCATGGACTGTATTAGCTGGCTGGCCCCGCGCAGGCTCGACGCCTGCAAGCCGGCGGGCGTCGACAGCGACGACGCGTTGGCGGTCGTCGTCAACCCGTTGCCGGTCAAGGCATGGGCTTTGTCCAGCTTGGCGGTGTCCAGACGAGATGTCGGATTGACGCTGTCTTCATTGATGGGGCCGAGATCACCGCCGCCGCCGCCGCCGCCACCACCACCGCCGCCACCGTCGCCGCCACCGCCTCCGTCGCTGCCGCCTTCGCTACCGCCATCGCCATCGGCGCCGCCGCCATCCCCGCCACCATCCGACGCCCCGCCCGAACCAACCGGCGTGCTACCGGAACCGCTCCAGTCATCACCGAAACCATCGGGCTGGGTGGAGGACTTGGTTTGACCGTCTGATCCTATTTCAATCCACTGGCCGCCGGCGGTATGTTCCGTGGGATTGGCCACCTGCACATAGCCTCCAGAATGGTTTGTGCGCCCTTCCTCGCCAAGAGGGGTGACGATGGAATTGGTCCTCTCGATAGCCATCTTGTCCGCAAGGTTGTCGTATTGAGGATCTGCTATTTGCACATCAAGCCAGAGATAGGGATCGTTTGCATGAGACATCTCGTGGAACAAATTGGCAGCCGGGGATTCATAGTTGGAGATGTTGCCGTTGGCATCTGTCACCGCGATCGCTGTATCTGGATCCCAGCTGATGGTCATGTGCCCGTCCGAGTCTTGCACAGTTTGGTTAATGCCATTGTGGTTGATGACCAGATCCGCATGCTGGGCGCTGGTATCGCTGATTAATTGGGTTCCTTGCGAATTTTGGCTCCCATAACTCAAGGCACTTTGAAGTTTTTGCAGGTCGGCGCCGCTGGCGTTGGAAACAGAATTAAATACACCCGTAATTGGCATGACTTCTCCAGGTAGTGTTGATAAAAATTAGAAAATGCCGCAAGACTTCGGCGCGTCCTTATTCAGCTGCTGCGCCGCAGATTCTTTGACGGTCGCATGGACTTCCTCCACCAGATCATTTCGCAGATGGACGGGTGTTGAATTCCAGTTTCCCTTCAGGTAGGACTGGTTGAGGAATTTCTGACTGAATTCCACCGAGATATCGTTGGTGTCTTTGAAATGAAATACGATCTTGTTTCTGACTTCAAATTTTTGTCGGGAATCGACGTCGGCCTGCGATATATCACGCGCCGCACTAACCAATTTCAATAGTTTTGACGATGTTTCAGAATCACGTATCGCATAGGTGCAGCCGATCTTCTGCAAGATCGCAGCGGTAATCTGTGTTCCAAAAGATAATCCGGTGCCAACGAAAGTCACATCCGCCGCTACCGGCAACCTCGCGCTCTCAACCGGCGAACTATCTTCCGCAGCGTTGCACGGTGAATATATACATGTCACTGCAAGTAAAAGGGGCAATAATCTTTTCATATTTATCCGGATGTTTGGTTGATACGGTCACATTGGAAAGTATTGATTCTCGCAGTCATATTCTGCCGTCCAGGACGGCAGGAAATTTTGACGGATTAAGAGGCATTTAATCGCGGCTAGATATTCATGTGTGACTGGATATTAGACAGCGGAGGGCTCAGTGTCCAGTTTACTATTGTATAAATATTGTATTTATTCACATAATGTTACATTAAATTGCGTCTTCAGGGGGGCGGGATGCAACGTTAAAATGAATATCCAATGTGGATGTTTACTTGCGGGTTTTTTTAAAAAAGCACTATTGGTTGGTCTTGGCTGATTAACAGGTGGATAAAAAGGGAGGGCTGGCGCGGCAGAGACCGTGGTGATGTGGCGGGTTGGGCGAGCTGATTCAATCGGTCGGCGCACGGCGGCCGTGGACGTGCGGGGCGTAGCCGAAATGCGTGCTGCACGCCCGTGGGCCGTCTTTCGCCGAAGATCAAGCGCCTATCTTGCTCCCATCCCCCCTCATTTACGTTTAAACCATCCCGGTGTTCTCACTTGGGCCGCAGAGGTGTTATGCTTGCATGAGAATAAACAGAGATCCTCGCTATGCAACAAAAAGCACCCCGTCGCACCCGTGAACGCATACTGGAACTGTCCTTGCGGTTGTTTAACGAGTTCGGCGAACCCAACATCACCACCACCGTGATCGCCGAGGAGATGAACATCTCTCCCGGGAACCTGTATTACCATTTCCGCAATAAGGACGACATCGTCAACTCGATCTTCGTCCAGTTCGAGGCCGAGATCGAACGCATCCTGACCGTGCCCAACGGGCGCCGCTCGAACATCGACGACGTCTGGATGTACCTGCACCTGATGTTCGAGCTGATCTGGCGCTACCGCTTCTTCTACCGCGACCTCAACGACCTGCTGTCGCGCAACCGCAAGCTGGAGCTGCACTTCAAGCAGATCCTGGCGCACAAGATCAAGGTCGCCAAGCAGCTGTGCGAGGACTTGCGCAGCGAAAAATCGCTGGAGGCGTCGGACGCCGCCATCGACGCCATGGCCACCAACATGGTGGTGGTGGCGACGTACTGGCTGTCGTACGAGTACGTGCGCAACCCGCGCAAATACAGCGAGCAGCAGTCGATGGCCGACGCGCTGGCGCGCGGCTGTTACCAGGTGCTGTCGCAGATCGGGCCGTATCTGCGCAATGAGACCAGTTTGCTGTTCCAGAAACTGTCCGAAGAATACCTGAAGAAGCTCAAGTGAGCCGACGGAGACACCATGGCCTGGACCCCTTTCCCTTATCCCGATCCCGCCTACCGCTACACGCCGGAGGGCCTGAGGGCCGCCTGGCCGGCGCTGCATAGCGGCGACCTGGAGCCGTTTCCGGCCAATCCGGCGCTGCTGCAGGCGTGGATCGCCTTCCATGCCGGCGAGTTCGAGCGCGCCGCGCGGCTGGGGCTGGACGTCGGCGTGAACGGCTACTCGGTCGCGCACAAGGCGATCTGCATCTACGCCCAGTATCTGGAAACCAGCGTCAAGAAGCGCATCGCCACCTTCGAGTGCGTGGCCGAGCGCTGCGAACGCCAGCAGCGCGAGCAGCCCGGCAACCCGGCGGGCTATTACTGGCACGCCTACGCGCTGGGCTACTATGCCGAGGGCATCTCGGTGGTCAAGGCGCTGGCCCAGGGGCTTGGCCCGCGCGTGCGCGCCAGCCTGGAAAAAACGGTCCAGCTGGCGCCGGCGCGCGCCGACGCCCACGTCGGCCTGGGCGTCTATCACACCGAAATCGTCGACAAGGTCGGCGCCATGATCGGCGGCCTGACCTACGGCGTCAAGAAGGAGGAGGGCTACCGCCACTTCGAGACCGCGCTGCGGCTCGATCCCGATTCGGCGATCGCGCGCATCCAGTACGGCCACGCGCTGGCGATGCTCGACGGTAAAAAGAAAATGGCCGACGCGACGGCCTTGCTGGAACAGGCCGCGCGCCTGGCCCCGCGCGACGCGATGGAGCGGCTCGATGTCGAGGCCGCGCGACAGGAACTCATGGAGGAAAAGCAGCAGTGACGAAGACGATTTGTGTGTATTGCGGCGCCAACGCGGGCGTCAGCCCCGTGTACGCCGAGGCGGCGCGCGCGCTGGGCCGGGCGCTGGTCGATCAAAACCTGGCGCTGGTGTACGGTGGCGGCAACGTCGGATTGATGGGCATCATCGCCGACGAGGTGCTGCGGGTCGGCGGCGAGGCCACCGGCGTGATCCCCACCGCGCTGGTCGAGCGCGAAGTGGGCCACACCGGCCTGACGCGCCAGTTCATCGTCAAGGACATGCACGAGCGCAAGGCCATGATGGCCAGCCTGTCGGACGGCTTCATCGCCATGCCCGGCGGCATGGGCACCTTGGAGGAATTGTTCGAGATGCTGACCTGGTCGCAACTGGGCATCCACGCCAAGCCGATCGGCCTGCTCAACGTCGACGGCTTCTACGACGGCTTGATCGACTTCATCGCCCACGCCAGCGCGCAGGGCTTCATCCGCCCACAGCACGCGGCGCTGATGATGTCCGAGACCGATCCGCAGGCGCTGCTGAAACTGCTGAAGGCCTAGCCTTCACGCATGGCCGCCGCGCGCCACATCCTCATCCTCGCCGCCGGCAGCGCCGGCGACGTCTATCCCTTCATCGTCATCGGCCAGGCCCTGCTGCGGCGCGGCTACGACGTCACCCTGGTCGCCTCCGATAATTTCAAGGCGCGGATCGAGCGCGCCGGCATGGACTTCGCCTCCGGCCTGAGCCAGGCCGAGCTCGACGAATTGGTGTACGACCCCGACCTGTGGCATCCGCAGAAGGGGCTGTTTACAATCTGGAAGTACATGGCCAGGCATTTCGCCCCGTCGTATGCGCGGCAGCTGGCGCTGGTCGAACAACGGCCGACGGTGATCGTGGCCAGCACGCTGGCGATGACCGGCCGAATTTTGCAGGAAGCCAAGGGCGTGCCGCTGGCCACGGTGCATCTGGCGCCGTCGTGCTTCTTTTCCGCCCACGATCCCGCCGCGCGCGCCGGGCTGGAATGGCTGGCGCGGATGCCGCCATGGTTCGTGCGCGGCGTGCTGGCCCTGATCGAGCGCCTGGTCATCGATCCCGCCGTGCGTCCCGAAATCAACCGCCTGCGCGCCTCGCTCGGCCTGTCGCCGGTGCGGCGCGTGATGAGCCATTGGCTGCATTCGCCGCAGCGCGTCATCTGCGCCTTTCCCGACTGGTTCGCCGCGCCGCAGGCCGACTGGCCGCCGAACACCGTGTGCACCGGCTTCCCGCGCCTGCCGGCCGCGCCGGACGACGCGCTCGGCGAGGAGCTGCGGCGCTTCCTCGACGCCGGCCCCGCGCCGATCGCCGTCACGCCCGGTTCGGCGATGGCGCACGGCCGCGGCTTCATCGAACGTGCGATCGCGGCGGCCGAAGCCTTGCAACAGCGGGTGGTGGTGATCACGACGTTCCGCGACCAGCTGCCGGCGGTGTTGCCGGCGTTTGTGCACCACGTGCCGTACGCGCCGTTCGACGCGCTGGCGCCGCGCGTGGCGGTGTTCGTCCACCACGGCGGCATCGGCACCAGCGCCACGGTGATGGCGGCGGGCCGGCCGCAGCTGGTCGTGCCGTTCTCGTACGACCAGCCCGACAACGGCATGCGCCTGGCGCGCCTCGGCGTCGGCGCGATGGTCAAGCCCGACGCGCCGCTCGACGCCTGGACCGCCGCGCTGTCGGACCTGCTGAACCGGCCGGAGGTGGCCGGCGCCTGCGCGGCGCTGGCCGCCAAGCTGGCGTCCGAACGCGCGCCGGCCGAACAGATCGCCGACCTGATCGAGGCGCTGGCGGTGGAATGAATTATCCTAAAAACAAAGGAGACGAAGTGACTAATCGACTGGGCAAGGTACTGATCGCCATCTTCCTCGCGGGCTGCGCCTGCGTCGCCACTGCGGCTGCGACAGCCGCCGAGGCGCCGTCGCCGGCCGCCGCGCGCGCCGCCGACGGCCGCGAACGCATCAACATCGACAAGGACTGGCGCTTCGCCCACGGCCACCCGTACGACGCGCAAAAGGATTTCCGGCACGGGCTGCGTCCCTTTTTCTTCGCCAAGGCCGGCTACGGCGACGGCCCGGCCGCCGTCGACTTCAGCGACGCCGCGTGGCGCAAGCTGGACCTGCCGCACGACTGGGCGGTCGAGTTGCCGTTCGATGCGCGCGCCAACACCAACCATGGCTCGCTGGCCATCGGCCGCAACTTCCCGGAAAACAGCGTCGGCTGGTATCGCAAGGTGATCCATATCCCGGCCGCCGACAAAGGCCGCCGCATCGCGCTGGAATTCGATGGCGTCTACCGCAACAGCACGGTCTGGGTGAACGGGCACTACATCGGCACCGAACCGAGCGGCTACTCGGGCTTCCGCTACGACATCACCGATTATCTGAACGTCGGCGGGGACAACGTCATCGCCGTGCGCGTCGACGCCACCGTGGAGGAGGGTTGGTTTTACGAGGGCGCGGGCATCTACCGCCATGTCTGGCTGACCAAGACCGATCCGCTGCACGTGGCGCAGTGGGGTACCTTCGTCAAGACCACGGTGGAAGGAGGGCGGGCGCGCATCGACGTCGACGTCACCGTGGCCAACGACGGCAAGAGCGCGCAATCGTTCGCGCTGCGCCAACAGGTGTACGCGCCGGACGGCAAGCTGGTGGCGCAGGCGGAGCAGGCCCGCCGCACCGTGCGCGCCGTGCGCGATGGCGAGTTCAGCTCGGCGCTGACGGTGCCGCGTCCGCGCCTGTGGTCGCTCGAAGAACCTAACCTGTACACCCTGAAAACCACGCTGCTGCAAGGCGGGCGGGTGGTCGACAGCTACGACACCCGCTTCGGTATCCGCACGGTGGTGTTCGACCCGGACAAGGGCTTTTCGCTGAACGGCAAGCCGCTCAAGCTGCAGGGCACCAACAACCATCAGGACCACGCCGGCGTCGGCGTGGCGCTGCCGGACGGCCTGCAGACCTGGCGCCTGAAGCAGCTCAAGTCGTTCGGCGTGAACGCCTACCGCGCCTCGCACCATCCGCCGACGCCGGAACTGCTGGACGAGGCGGACCGGCTGGGCATGCTTGTCATCGACGAGCACCGCATGATGGGCACCACGCCCGAGGTGCGCGGACAGCTCGAACGCATGATACGGCGCGACCGCAACCACCCGAGCGTCATCATCTGGTCGGTGGGCAACGAGGAATGGGCGCTGGAGTGGAAGGCCCCGGGCCCCCACCTGGCGCGCGAGATGGACGAGCATGTCAAGCGCATGGACCCGACGCGGCGCACCATGGTGGCCACCAGCGGATCGGGCAAGGGCGTGTCGCTGGAGGCGGACGTGATCGGCTTTAACTACGGCGCCCAGCACGACGTCGACCAGTTCCACCGCGACCATCCGGCCAAGCCGGCGATGATGTCGGAGGAGGGCTCGACCTTCACCACGCGCGGCGTCTACTTCGACGAGCCGGCGCGTTCCCACCTGAACGCCTACGACCGCCAAGCCCGGCCGGGTAGCAGCCTCAGCATCGGAGAGGGCTGGCGCCGCGTCCGGCAGCGCGACTGGATGAGCGGCATGTTCGTCTGGACCGGCTTCGACTACCGGGGCGAGACCACGCCGTTCGGCTGGCCGGCCGTCGGCTCGCAGTTCGGCATGCTCGACACCACCGGCGTGCTGAAGGACACGGCCTACTACCTCAAGTCGGTGTGGACGCGCGAACCGATGGTGCACATCCTGCCGCACTGGAACTGGGCGGGCAGGGAGGGGCAGCCGATCAAGGTGCACGTCTACAGCAACGGCGACGCGGTCGAGCTGTTCCAGGACGGCCGTCCGCTGGGCCGCAAGACGATGGTCAAGGACGGGCAACTGGAGTGGATGGTGCCCTACCAAGCAGGTAAATTGACCGCGACCGCCTACCGCGACGGCCAGCCGGTGGCCACGGCCGAGGTGGCTACCACCGGCGCCGGCGCGCGCGTGGCGCTGAGCGCCGACAAGGCCGTCCTCAAGCCCGACGGCACCGATGTCGCCGTGGTGTGGGTCAACGTCGCCGACACCGCCGGCAAGATCGTGCCGACCGTCGGCGACCTGGTGGGCTTCGAGACGTCCGGCCCGATCCGCATCATCGGTGTCGGCAACGGCGATCCGGGTTCGCACGAGCCCGACCGTCCAGCCGACCGCCACAGCTTCGTGCAACTGTCCGGCTGGCGCACGCTCGCCGTCGACCGCGCCGACCAGCCGGCCGCGCTGGCCGCGACGGTCGACACGTCGTCGTGGCGCGATCCGGCCGCGTGGTTGCCGCCCACGGAGCAGCCGCCATTGACGCGCTATCTGATATTGCGCGGCGAGTTTCCCCGGCCGGCCATGGCGGCCGACGGCCGCGCCGCCCTGTTCATCGACCGGCTGGACGCCGACCAGGCGGTGTTTGTGAACGGCCGCGCGGCCGAGGCGACGCCGGTCGACGGCGGCCTGATGATCGCGCTGGAGGGTGCGCAGCTAAAGGACACCAACAGCCTGGCCTATGTCGTGGCGACGCCCAAGGACGGCGTGCAGGGCCTGTTCGACCGTTCCGTGGGCACCAGCAAATGGGGCGTGCTGCGCGTTACCGCCCCGGCCGCGCCATGGCAGCGGCGCGTGTTCAACGGTTGGGCCCAGGTGATCGTGCAATCGACCGGGCAAGCCGGCGATGCCAGCCTGACGGCCAAGGCGCCCGGCCTGGCGCCGGCGACGATCCGGTTCCAGACCGGACAGGCCGCCCGCTAGCGTCCTTGGCGGACGATGTCCCGGGTCAGGCGTCGGGACCGGCCTCGGGGGACGTCGAGCGCAAAGCGGTCCGATAGGCCTTCGGTGATGTCCCCGTGACGCGCTTGAAAGCGTGGCTGAAGGCACTCTCCGAGGCATACCCGAGCTTTTGGGCGACGACCGAAACCGGTGTCGCGCCATCCCCCAGGGCGCGTTCCGCCAACCGCATGCGCCAATCGGTCAGGTAACTCAGTGGCGCAACGCCGGCGGCGGCCTTGAAGTGGCAGGCGAACGTTGTACGCGACATCGCGCACGCCTTGGCCAGATCTTCGAGATGCCATGCCCTGGCGGGATCGCTGTGCATCAAACGAAGCGCCGGGGCGATACGCGCGTCGCCCAACGCGCGGAGCCATCCCGCGTTGGTCGGCACCGCGGTCGCCAGATGCGCGCGCAGGATCTGGATGAACAATAGCTGCGACAGTTGTGCCGACGCGAGGTGCGCCCCCGGTTGCCATGCCGTGCGCTCCCTCACCAACTGGTCGAGGAGCAAACCGAACGCCACCGCCTGCGGCGACGATGCCTGGATATGGATCCAGGGAGGCAGGACCTCCAGCAGCAGCGGGCCGCTGACGGGGTCGAGCAAGACGTGACCGCCGATGTGTGCGAACTCTTCCCCGTTTCCAAGCTGCGCGGTCGAGCGTCCCGCGCGGGAAAAAAGATCCATGGCGTCGACCGGCTCGGTCTCCAGGTCGCTCGACAGAATCGACCAGCGGCGGGCGGACAGCAATCCGACGTCGCCGGTTTCGAAACGCAATGGCTCGGTTTCACCCTCGAGCCGCACCCAACAGCTCCCCTTCACGACCGCGAAGAATTTGATCTTGTCCGGAGCGGGGAAGCGTACCGCCCACGGTCCGCCGGCTGAAAATCCGCCGGTTACCAGGCTCTGCGCCTGCGTCAGCTGGAGAATGTCGGAAAAGGGGTCTGCGGTCATCTCCGTACTATCGCACAAGAAAACCGCACTTTCAAGCATTCACAGTACGGCCGCCGCCCCCTATTCTCACCGGATGGACATTTATCAAAAGGGAGTAACAATGAACCAAATTCGGGTGCTGGTCACCGGCGGCACGGGCTTCATCGCGCAGCACTGCATGCTGGCACTGTTGAGCCAAGGCTTCATGATTCGTACGACCGTGCGCGACTTGGCGCGGGAGGCCGAAGTCCGGGGCAATCTCAAGACGGCCGGCGCCGAGCCGGGGGACCGTCTGTCGTTCGTGGCGGCCGATCTCGGCGTCGACGCCGGGTGGGCCGAGGCCGCCAGCGGCTGTACCTATGTCATACACTGCGCCTCCTCGACCCCGTCCGGCAACTACGCCGATGAGGACGAGTGGAACCGGCCTGCGATCGAAGGCAATCTGCGCGTGCTGCGGGCGGCGCGCGATGCCGGCGTGAAGCGCGTGGTCCTGACCTCCGCGTTCGGCGCGGTCGGTTGCGGCCACGCGCCCATGGACAGGCCTTTCAATGAAGACGATTGGAGCGACCTGCGAAGCGACCTCGCACCCTATCAAAGGTCGAAGACCCTCGCGGAACTGGCCGCGTGGGACTTTATAAGAAAGGAGGGGAACGGGCTGGAAATGGCGTGCGTCAATCCGACGGCTGTCATGGGACCGGCCCTCGGCGCCGACTATTCGCATTCGATTCGAATGATCAAGAACATGATGGACGGCCAGCCCGGGACACCCAAGATTAATTCCGGCTTCGTCGATGTGCGCGACGTCGCCGACTTGCATTTGCGCGCCATGCGCATGGCGGCGGCCAACGGTGAACGGTTCCTGGCGATCGCCGGCCAAAGCTTGTGGCTCGCCGATGTCGCCAGGATTCTGCGCAGGCGCATGGGGCGGCAGGCCGACAGGGTGTCGACGCGTGTTTTGCCCAGCTGGCTCGTCCGACTCGGCGCGCGGAGGAACGCTCAGTTGAAGGCGCTCCTGCCGCTGCTGGAGGTGAATATGAATGCCACGAGCGCGAAGGCCGAGACACTGCTGGGCTGGAAGCCGCGCTCCGCCGAGGATGCGATCGTGGCGACGGCGCAGAGCCTCGTTCAGCTGGATCTGCTCGGGGCCTAGGGATGCGGGCGCCGCCTGGGTTTCCCCAGGCCCGCGACCAGCATGTCGAACAGGGTGCGCGAGGCCGGCGGCATCGCGTGTTGATGCCTGCTGATCAAGCCGAGCGTGCGGTTGACGACGGGATCGACCAGCGGAACGCCGATCACCGTGCTGTTCGCCTCCCGGGGGATGGACAGCCCCGGCACGGCCGCCACTCCCAGACCGGATTCCACCAGCGCCAGAACGCCCGACACGTGGTTGATCTCGCAGGAGATCCACGGGTGCTTTTCGACGCCCGACAGCGCGGCGTCGAGCACGCTGCGGTTGCCGCTCGATTTCGCCACCGAGATATAGCGTTCGTCGACAGTGTCCCGCCAGTTGAGTTTCTTGCGCTTGGCCAGCGGGTGGTCGCGCCGCATCGCCAGCACATAGCTTTCGACATGGATGGGCTGGAAATGGATTTCCGGATTTTCCGCGCCGGTGAAGCAGATGCCGAAGTCCGCCTCGCCGGTCAGCACGAGGTTGAGCACGTCCTGCGCGCTTTCGTCGTGCACGCGCACGCGAATTTTCGGGAATTGCGCGCTGAAACGCTTGAGCACGTCCGGCAGGAAATGCCACACGGCCGACGGCACGCAGGCGAAGGTCACCGTCCCGGTGCGGTGCGCGGCGAGGTCGGCGACGCCCAGCACGGCATCCTCGAGGCCGTTGAGCGCGTCGCGCACGTTCACCAGGAACGCCTGGCCGACGTTGGTCAACTGCACGCGCCGCGTGGTGCGCTCGAATAGCTTGACCCCCAGCGCATCCTCGAGTTTTTCGATCCGGCGGCTGAGCGCCGGCTGCGAGAGGAAAAGATCCGTCGCGGCCTGGCGAAAGCTGTTGCGCTCGGCTACCGCCACAAACGCCTGTAAATCGTGAAGCTCATAATTGATGCGTTGCATGCATTAATCTCCGGAAAAATTGCAATTCTAAAATTATGCCATTTCAACGATGATTGGCCACCAATCAGCAGCCTCGCCAAGAAGGCCTTATTCGAAAAAATGGAGACACGATGCGACATCGTTACACGTTCGCGCTTTTGCTGGCGGCAAGCGGTACCTGCCTGGGCCAGAACAGCGCGGTGTTATATGGCATAGCCGATGCCGGCATTCGTTATGGCAAGGGCTTGACCGCCGCCAACGCGCCGATGGATGGCGGCGCGCTGCCCTCCGTCAGCAGCGGCGTCAACAACACAAGCCGCTGGGGCCTGCGCGGGCAGGAAGACCTCGGTGGCGGCTGGCTGGCGGTGTACCGCCTCGAGGGCGGGCTCAATCTGGACACGGGCAGCTCGGCCAAATCCGACAAGCTGTTCGACCGCCAGGCCTGGGTGGGCCTGAAGTCGCCGCTGGGATCGGTGTACCTGGGGCGCCAGGCGACCCTGCTCGCCGACGCCATCGCGCCCGTGGACCCGCTGGGTATCCGCTATGCCAGCTTCAATCCCAACGTCAACATCACCGGGTTGAGCAACACCGCGTTCGGCGGCCATTCCTTCGGCCAGCAATACGGCGGCAGCGGCTACGCCGACAACTTCTACCGGCTCGACAACACGATCAAGTACACCGCCAACGTCGGACCGGTGGTGGCGCGCGCGGCGTATTCGTTCGGCGAGGTGGCGGGCGCCACGTCGCCGTTGTCGACCTGGGGCGGCGCCCTGGCTTACCAGAAGCCGGGGCTGGCCGTGTCCGGCGCCGTGATGCGGTTCCGCAATCGCGACAACCGGGTCTTGGATGCCGCCACCCTGGGCGCCGCCTGCAAAGTGGATGAATGGCAGTTCAAGGCCAATGTCGGCTTCAACCGCGCCGACACCGGTGTCGACCGGTCGGTGCGGCAGGGCGTGGTGTCGGCCGGCGCGAGCCGGCAATTGGCGTCCGACCTTCTGCTGACGACCGCCTATTACAAGGTGCGGCGCGCGGCCACCGGCTTTGTCGACGACGGCTTCGACCGCGCCTTCGCCTACCTGGAAAAAAAACTGTCGCCGCGCGCCACCCTGTACCTCGAATCGGACTACACGCGGTGGCGTGGCGACGCCGCCGGCGTCACCGGGACCCGCGCCAACGACCGCCACGGCGCGGCCATGACACTCGGCTTCATGCAAAAATTTTAACGATCGGAGAAACGACTATGCTTCCACATCATATGAGACGGAAATCCCGTCCATTGCTGGCCGCGCTGGTTTTGCTCGCCGCCGGCGCGGCCAACGCCGCCGACATCCGCGTGGTCAGCTCGGGCGGCTTCGCCCAGGCCTACAAAAACCTGGCGAGCGAATACGAGCGTACCAGCGGCGACCATCTGCTGTCCGAATGGGGACCGTCGATGGGCAACACCGCCAAGGCGATCCCGGCGCGCCTGGCGCGCGGCGAACCGATCGACGTCGTCATCATGGTGGGCGATGCGCTCGACAAGCTGATGGCGTCGGGGCGCCTGGTTCCCGGCACCAAGGTGGTGCTGGCCAACTCGCCGATCGCCTGCGCGGTGCGGCAGGGCGCGGCCAAGCCGGACATCAGCACCACCGACGGTTTGCGCAAGGCTTTCCTGCAGGCGCGCAAAGTGGCCTATTCGGACAGCGCCAGCGGCGAATACATCGAGGGCAAACTGATGAAGAAGCTGGAGATCGCCGAGCAGATGCAGGGCAAGGCCGCGAAAATCCCGGCCACCCCGGTCGGCGAGATCATCGCCCACGGCGACGCCGATTTCGGTTGCCAGCAGCGCAGCGAGCTAATGCCGGTCAAGGGCATCGACATCGTCGGCCTGCTGCCGCAGGACGTGCAGTTGATGACGGAATTTTCGGCGGCGCTGGTGAGCGATTCCAGACAGCCAGAGGCCGGCCGCGCCTTGCTGCGCTTCCTCGCCTCGCCCGCCAACGCCGCCGCGATCGAGGCCACCGGCCTGCAACCGGTGTCGGCGCCCACGCGGCACTAGACTTTTTTCACCTTTTCATCGATAGGTAACACATGGCCACTCAATCCAGCGCCCAGCGCCTCGCCGAGGCCGCGCCGCCGCGCGAACCGGCGCGCACCCCGTCCCGCATCGCCACCGTCATCCGGGTGACGAGCGGCAATTTCATCGAGATGTACGATTTCTTCCTGTTCGGCTTTTACGCCACCTATATCTCCAAGGCGTTCTTCCCCGCCAGCAGCGAATACGCGGCCTTGATGATGACGTTCGCCACCTTCGGCGCCGGGTTCTTCATGCGTCCGCTGGGCGCCATCATCCTCGGCAGCTATATCGACCGCATCGGCCGCCGCAAGGGCCTGGTGCTCACGCTGGCCATCATGGCCTCCGGCACGGCGCTGATCGCCTTCGTGCCCGGCTACGAGACCATCGGCTTGCTGGCGCCGTTCCTGGTGCTGATCGGACGCTTGCTGCAAGGCTTTTCCGCCGGCGTGGAACTGGGCGGCGTGTCGGTCTACCTGTCCGAGATGGCCACGCCCGGCAACAAGGGCTATTACGTCAGCTGGCAATCGGCCAGCCAGCAGGTCGCCATCATCTTCTCCGCCGCGCTCGGCTACGCGCTCAACGAGACGTTGAGCAAGGCGTTCATTGCCGACTGGGGCTGGCGCATCCCGTTCTTCATCGGCTGCTCCATCATCCCGGTGGTGTTCTACATCCGGCGCTCGCTGCAGGAGACCGAGGCCTACCTGGCGCGCAAGTCCCATCCGACGTTCCGGCAAATGCTCAAGACCATCAGCCTCAACTGGCCGCTGGTCGTCGCCGGCACCATGCTGATCGTGCTGACGACGGTCGCCTTTTATCTGATCACCGTCTACACGCCGACCTTCGGCAAGAGCGTGCTCAAGCTGAGCACCGAGGAAAGCCTGCTCGTCACCTTGTGCGTCGGCCTGTCGAACTTCATCTGGCTGCCGGTCATGGGGGCGCTGTCGGACCGGATCGGGCGCTGGCCCATCATGGCGGTGTGCTCGGCGCTGACGGTGCTGACCGCGTATCCGGCCTTGTCCTGGCTGGTCGGCCACCCCAGTTTCGAGCACATGGTCATGGTCGAGTTGTGGCTGTCCTTCCTGTACGGCAGTTACAACGGCGCCACCATCGTCGCGCTGACGGAAATCATCCCGGCCAGCGTCCGCACCACCGGCTTTTCGCTGGCCTACAGCCTGGCCACCGCGCTGTTCGGCGGCATGACGCCGCTGGTGTCGACCTTGCTCATCGAGAGCACCGGCGACAAGGCGGCGCCAGGCTACTGGATGGCGGGCGCCGGCGCCATCAGCCTGGTGGCGACGTGGCTGGTCTATCGCGGCATCGTCACGGAGCGCGCGGTCGCATAGGCTATTCCGGCGCCGCATAGGGTCAGGCCCCAATTGCATAACGTGGCGTCGCGGGGCGGTTATCGTCGGTGCATGACTTCCACACAAACATGTATCGGCATCATCGGCGGCCTCGGCACACTGGCGGGCGCGGACGTGCACCGCAAGATGCTGGGCGGGGTGGCCCGTGACGCCTCTCCCGGCAAGTACCGCGTCCTGTACCAGCACCATCATTTCGACGGCGGCGACAGCCGGCCTGGGGGCCGCGCGGCGCTGCACGGGCGCCAGCTGTATATCTACGACATGGCGCAGCGTTACGCATTGGCCGGCGCGGACAGCGTGATGCTGCCGTGCTTTATCAGCCACACTTTCCTGCACCAGCTACGCGCCGAGCTGCGCCTGCCCATCATCAGTCTGATGGACGCGGTGCAGGCGGGGTTGGAGCGGGGCGGCGCCGGCGCGCGCCGTGTCGGCGTGCTCACGTCCGACTACGTGCTCGGCCAGCGCCTGTTCGAGCGCCACCTGGAACCGGCCGGTTACCGGCTGGTCCATCCGCATCCTGAGATCCAGCGGCGCTGCGTCATGGGGGCGGTCTACGGCGCCGGCGGATTGCAGGCCGGCGGCGCCTCGCCGCACGCGCTGGCGCTGCTGCTCGAGGCGTGCCGCGAGCTGATGGCGCGGGGCGCGGAGGTCATCGTGCCCGGCGCCACGGACATCGGGATGGTGGCCGGCGCGCTGCGCGCCGCCGGCATGCCGGTATTGGACAGCAACCAGGCGTATGTCGACTTCGCGCTGGCGCACGGGACGCAGCAGCGGCGCCACCCGTTGGACGATTTCAAGATCGGCATCGTTGGCGGCATCGGTCCGGCGGCGACGGTGGATTTTATGGACAAGATCGTCTCGAATACGGACGCCAGGCGCGATCAGGACCATATCAAGCTGGTTGTCGACCACAATCCGCAGATCCCCGACCGCACCGCCAATCTGATCGGCGACGGCGAGGACCCGACGCTGGCGATCTATGCCGCCTGTAAACGGCTGGAGGCCAACCGGGCCGATCTGATCGCCATCCCCTGCAACACCGCCCACGCGTACGTCGAGCGCATCCGCCGGCAGGTCGCGGTCCCGATCGTCAACATGCTGCATGAAACGGTGCGGCACATCGGTCGTAACCAGCCTGGGTGTCGCCGGGTGGGGTTGCTGGCGACCACCGGCACCGTGAGTAGCAGGGTGTATCACGAGGCCGCCGCCGGCGCGCCGTTCGAGCTGCTGGTGCCGGACCGGCCGCACCAGGCGTTGGTGATGCGCGCCATTTATGGCGAGCACGGCGTCAAGGCCGGTTATGTCGACGGCGAATGCCGGGACGACTTGATGCGGGCATTGGCGCACTTGGTCGACGCGGGCGCCACGGTGGTGATATTGGGGTGCACCGAGTTGCCTTTATTATTGGGGGAGGACGCGGCGTTCGCCATCGGCGGTCGGGAGGTCGCGCTGCTCGATCCGACCGCGATCCTGGCGCGGTGTTGCGTGTCGCTGGCGCGGGCGGGTGCCGGATAGGACAGCTCAATCGGCAGTCGAATTACGTCCACAGCCGGCCGGCGCCGGTATCGAGATGGGTGAGGTACAGCCGCAGGTCGAACTCGTACTGGTGGTAGTTCGGCTCCATGTAGGTACAGAGCTTGTAGAAGGCCTTGTCGTGCTGCTTCTCCTTGACGTGCGCGAGCTCGTGCACGGCGATCATGCGCAGGAATTCCAGCGGCACTTCCTTGAACATGGTGGCGACGCGGATCTCGTGCTTGGCCTTGAGCTTGCCGCCCTGGACGCGCGAGATCGACGTGTGCAAGCCCAGCGCGTGGTTGATCACGTGGATCTTGCTGTCGTACTCGACCTTGTTGATCGGCTCGGCGTTGCGCAAGTGTTCATCTTTCAACTCTTGCACATAGTTGTACAGCGCCTTGTCGGTACGCAGCTCGTGCGGCTTCTTGTAGCGCTTGAGCAGGACGTCGCCCAGCTGGTTTTTGGCCAGCAATTGGCTCACTTGCTGCTGCGTTTGTTCGGAATAAGCGCTGAGGTACTTCAGGGAGGACATGGCGTGACGGCTCAAAAGATTCGAGGCGTGAATGTACCACAACCATGACAAAGCGCCGTGCGTCGAGTACGATGGGGCAAACTTCCCAGCGCTCATCCATGCTCGATATCCTCGCCATCACCAGTCCGATCTACATTATCGTCCTCGCCGGCTATCTCGCCACCCGCTTCGGCGTGTTCGAGCGGGCGGACATGCGGGTGTTCGGCAAGTTCGTGCTGAACTTCGCGCTGCCGGCGCTGATCTTCAACGCGCTGGCGACGCGGCACATCCGCGAGGTGCTGCATCCGGCCTATCTGTTGGCCTACCTGGGCGGCTCCCTGCTGATCATGACGCTCGCCTATGTGGCCGGCCGGCGGTTGGGCGGCTTGAGCCGCATGCGCAGCACGTTCCTGGCGATGGGGGTGTCCTGTTCCAACAGCAGCTTCATGGGCTTCCCGATCCTGTTGCTGATGGTGGCGCCGGTGGCCGGCGTGGCGCTGGCGCTGAACGTGATGGTGGAGAATCTGGTGATGCTGCCGTTGTTGCTGGCGATGGCGGAGAGCGCCCGTGGTGCCGGCGGGTCGTGGCGCCAGGTGCTCGGGCAGTCGGCAAAGCGCCTGGCGCGCAATCCGCTGGTGCTGTCGGTGACGGCCGGCCTGGTCGTCAGCCTGGCGGAAGTGTCGCTGCCGCAGCCGGTGCTGCGCAGTGTTACCTTGTTCTCGCAGGCCAGCGGCGGCGTGTCGCTGTTCGCCATCGGCGGCACCCTGGTGGGCTTGCCTTTGACCACCGGCTGGCAGCGCGTGCTGCCCATCGTGGCGGGCAAGCTGGTCGGCCATCCGCTGGCGGTGCTGATGATTATTTCGCTGTTGCCGCTGGTGGGCATCGCGCCGATGGAGCCGTCGCTGCGCGCGGCGGCGCTGCTGATGGCGGCGATGCCGATGTTGAGCATCTACCCGATCCTGGCGCAGGCTTACGGCGAGGCCGACCGCAGCGCGACGACGCTGTTGATCTGCATGGTGACGTCGTTCTTCACGTTGAGCGCGTGGATGTGGTTGGTGCGATAAGAAGCACCAACCACGGTGCTCCCGGCGTTACGCCGTTATTTCGCCTCTAACCTGGCGCGCACTTTCGCGACATCCTTTTCCGACACCGCCGCCGCCGTGTTGCCCCAACCCTGGCGCACGAAGGTTGCCAGCGCCGCGGCCTCGCCGTCGCTGAGCCGCTTGCCGAAGCCCGGCATCACCAGCACCGACGGCGCCTTGTCCGTCGATGGCGTGCGCGCGCCTGCCAGCATCACATGCAGCAGCGCGGTCGGATTCTCCGCGTTGACCACGGTGGCGCCGTCCAGTTCGGGGAACACCCGCGTCGCGCCCTTGCCGGTGACGAAGTGGCAGGCCGCGCAGTTGTCCAGGTACAGCCGCTCGCCCAGGGTCAGCCCGACGGCGGCGGACAATTTCTTGACGGTGGCGTCGTGTCCCTGCGCCTTGACGGCGGCGCCGCGCGCCGGCGCCGGCGGCAGGGCCTTGAGATAGGCGGCGATGTCGTTCAGATCGCCCTGGCTCAGGTGCGACGTGCTGTGCTCGACGACGGCGGTCATCTCGCCGGCCACCGCCGAGTTCTTGTTGCGCCCGGTTTGCAGGTAGTCGACGATGGCCGCCTGGCTCCAGTGCGGCATGCCGCGCAGCGACGGCACCGGCCAGTCGTTCAGTTCGCCGCCGGCCAGGAACTTGGGCGACGAGCTGTCGCCGGCCTTTTCGTTCATGGCGAAGCCGCGCGGGGTGTGGCAGCTACTGCAGTGGCCCAGTCCTTCGACCAGGTAGGCGCCGTTGCGCACTTGCGCGCTCCAGCCCGGCTGCGCCTTGAACGGCTTGTCGTCGGCGAAGAAGTAGTTCCAGAACGCCATGCCCCAGCGCAGGTTGAACGGGAAGCTCATTTGCGAGGCCGGCGGCGCGTAGGCGGCCGGCTTGACGCTGCCCTGGAAGTAGGCATACAGCGCCTTGATGTCCTGGTCGCTGACCTTGGCGTAGCTGGTGTACGGCATGGCCGGATACAGGTGGGTGCCGTCGGCGCGCACGCCCTTGCGCACGGCGTCGGCGAACTGCTGTTCGGTGTACTTGCCGATGCCGTGCTGCTTGTCGGGCGTGATGTTGGTCGAATAGATGATGCCGTGGCCGCTGTCGATGGCGAGGCCGCCGGCGAAGGCCGGCTTGCCCGGCGCGCTGTGGCAGGCGATGCAGTCGCCGGCGCGCGCCAGGTAGGCGCCGCGCTGGGCCAGCGTCTCGCCCGGCGCCGTGGTGGCGGCCGCGCCGGCCGCGAGGGCCGGGGCCGCCGCCAGCGCGATGGCGGCCGCGCCCAGGAAGTGCTTGAGAGTTTTCATAACGTCGCTCATACCCGGACCAGCGGTCCCGGGTTTTTCAGATATTGGTTTTTGATCGCCTCGGCCGCGAACAGCGTGATGGCGCCGATGGTGGCGGTCGGGTTGGCCTGGAAGTTCTGCGGGAAGGCGTTGCCGCCCGGGACGAAGACGTTGTGCACGTCCCACGATTGCAGGTAGCGGTTGAGCGCCGAATCGCGCGGCGAGGTGCCCATGATGGCGCCGCCGACGTTGTGGGTCGAGACGTACTTGGTGATGTCCCAGTGCGAATCGAGGCCGAGGAAGTTCTCCGACATGGCGTCCGGCTTGAGTTCCTTGGCGATGCCGAGCACGATGTCGCGCAGGTGGCGTTGCAGCTTGAGTTCGTTCTGGCGCCAGTCGAACGTCATGCGCAGCAGCGGCTGGCCCCACGGGTCCTTGTAGTTCGGGTCCAGGTCCAGATAGTGGCCGCGATAGGACATGCAGGTGGTGGTGATGCCGATCTTCATCGAGCGGCCGTACCAGTCGACCATGCCTTCCTTCCAGCCCTTGCCCCAGCCCGGCGTGCCCGGCGGCAGCGCGGTGCCGATCGGCGCGCCGGTGGCCTGCGAGCTGTGGATCTTGGCGCCGCCGATGAAGCCGAGCGACGGCCCGTCGAAGTTGCCCGGCGAGATGTCGTTGAACATTTCGCCGGTGGCGCCGGCGGTGGCGAACGGGTTGAAGTGCTTGTCCTTGAAGAACAGGGTGGCGTCGCCGTTGCTCAGGAAGGCGTAGTTGCGGCCGATGGTGCCCTGCTCGGTGAGCGGGTTGTAGGGCTGGCCGATGCCCGACAACAGCATCAGGCGCACGTTGGCGAACTGGAAGCTGCTGAGGATGACGATCCTGGCCGGCTGGAACACCTCGCGCTGATGCTCGTCGATGTAGGTGACGCCCTTGGCGGTCTTCTTGTCGGCGTGCAGGTCGACGCGGATGACGTTGGCGTTGACCTTGTAGTCGAAGTTGGGCATGCGCTTGACCACGTCCAGGATCGCCGTCTGCGGCGAAGCCTTGGAGTAGTTCAGGCACGGGTACTTGCTGCAGTAGCCGCAGTAGTTGCATGGCGCCAGCTGGGCGCCGTACGGATTGGTCCAGGCCTGCGAGACGTTGGCCGACGGATTGGGGAACGGATGGTAGCCCATCTTTTTGGCGGTGGCCGCGAACAGCGAGCTGTTGAGCGTGTCGTGCAGCGCCGGCAGCGGGTAGGGGCTGGAGCGCGGCCCTTCGAACGGGTCGCCGCCCGGCTGCAGCTGGCCGTTGAGGTTGCCGGTGGTGCCGGACAGGCCGCAGATCTTGTCGAACTTGTCGAAGTGCGGTTCGATCTCTTCCCACGTGAACGGGAAGTCCTTGATGCGCATGTCGGGGTCGAGCGTGCCGCGCTTGTAGGCCTGGTCGGCGTAGGTCTTGAGCTTGAGGTCGGTGGTGGTCGGGCGGATCAGCACGCCGGTCCAGTGCAGGCCGGAGCCGCCGACGCCGGTGCCGGGCGCGAAGGCGCCCCATTTGCGCGTCGGCAGCGCCGTCTCGCCGGTGTTGTAGCGCACCGTGAGGGCGGCGTCGCGCGGCGTGGCGAACACCTTGTTCTTGATCGCGTAGGCGTACTGGTCGGCCGGCTTCGGATAGGCGAAGTCCTCCGGCGGACGGTCCGGGCCGCGTTCGAGCGCGCGCACCTTCAGGCCCTCTTTGGCCAGTTCGATGGCCATGATGGAGCCGGCCCAGCCGAGTCCGACGATGACGACGTCGACGTCGTCGTTAGTGATGGTTTGCATAGTTGGTCTTTGTGTGGGATGGATCAGGCGCGCTTGCCGCTCAGGCTCACCGGCCCCAGCGGATATTTGACGTCGTGCGCGTCGACCCATTCGGTGTAGGCGGCGCGGGCGCCCGGGAAGCCGATGGCGACCCAGGCCTTCATGTCCTTGTTGCCGCCGTACATGGGGTCGGCCAGGTAGCCGTTCTTGGCGTCGCCGAGGAACTGGCCGAAGAACTGCGACGGCTTCAGGGTCGGCTCGCCCAGGTCGGCAAAGCTGATCCCGTTTTTTTGCAGCGCCGTCAGCAGCGCGTCCTTGTCGGCCGGCGCCAGCTGCTCGAACGGCTTGCCGTGCGCTTGCTGGCTATGCTGCTGGGTCAGCTTGATGCCGATCCGGTACATCTGCTGCGGCGTGTGGTCGTGCTGGAAGCCCAGGGTCGGCGCGGCGTCGGCCTTGTGCGGGCCCTGCATGTAGACGTCGTCGCCGAGGCCGGCATGCAGTTGCTGGTCGATGAAGACGGGGACGTTGGTCTCCAGCGCGCCGGGCCCTTTGCCCTCGGCGGGGATCAGGCGGTCGCAGGCGGCCAGGACGAACTGCCATTCGGCGGCCGAAAAGAACACCGGCTGATAACGATGCAGCTCGACGCCTTCCAGGCCCTCGGCGCGCGCGCGGTGCGGCGACAGCGACGCGAGGGGAATGGCTGCCGCGGTCGCCATCAGTATCGTTCTGCGGGAAAGATTGACTTTTTCTGTGGACATGGGTGGCTTATGGAAATATTAAGTAACCGGAGGAAATTTCGACTTGTACGATGACTAGCTTAGTTGGAAAGTAATACATAGTCAAACCTTTTATATGTGAAGTGAGTGCTTCTACGTAGACGCTTTGCCAAGGTGGCTAGTGCCTTGGGGAAAAGTGCGCGTACAGGGCGGCCGCAGCGGTTACGCTAGCCGCATACCCGTTTCGAGAAGGAGCCTGCTTTGGATATCCGTCAATTCGGCTTGCCGATCGCCGGCATCGGCCCTGAAAACTGGATCGTCGCGACCATTGCCTGCGTGGTCACGTTCGCCGCCATCCACGGCGCGCTCATGCTGCTGCGCCGTCGCATGGCCGGACTGATCGACTCCGGCCAGGCCGGGAAACCGGCCGCCGAACTGCTCGGCGCCACGCTGGCGCGCACGAGCAACCTCGCCGTCGTGCTGATTTCGGTGCTGGTGGGCCTGTCCCTGCTGGACCTGTCGCCGCCGTGGCACCAGCGCGTGCAAATCCTCTGGTTCATCGTGCTCGGCCTGCAGGTGACGCTGTATATCGACCGCGCCGTCAGCATCGGCACGCGGCGCTATTTCCGCCAGCACTCGGCCGACGAGTCGGCGCCGACCACGGTCGCGAATACCCTCATCGGCTGGGCCGTCAAAACGGTGCTGTGGGCGATCTTCGCGCTGGCGGTGCTGTCCAACCTGGGCATCAACATCACCACCTTCGTCGCCAGCCTGGGCATCGGCGGCATCGCCGTCGCGCTGGCGGCGCAAAACATCCTCGGCGACCTGTTCGCGTCGCTGGCGATCGCCATCGACAAGCCGTTCGAGGTGGGCGACGCCATCGCCGTGGCCGGGGTGTCCGGCTCGGTCGAGCATGTGGGCCTGAAGACCACGCGCATCCGCGCCGACAGCGGCGAGCAGATCGTCATCTCCAACGCCGACCTGCTCAAAAACGTCGTGCGCAACTACAAGCGCATGTCGACCCGGCGCGTGCAGCTGTCGTTCCGCATCAACCCGGCCACGCCGGCGGCGCTGGCCGCCGCCATCCCGGCCGCGATCCGCGAGATCGTCGAGGCGCAAGACGAGGTGCGCTTCGACCGCGTCCATCTGAAGGGATTGAGCCCGGAGGCGATCGAGTTCGAGCTGGTGTTCTTCATGTTGACGGCCGCCTACGGCACGTACATGGACACGCAGCAGGCGGTGCTGCTGGCGGTGATGGAGAAGTTCGACCAACTGGGCGTCGACACCGGCACGCCGGCGCACCATGTGATGATCGAGCGCCAGCCGCGCGCCGTGGACGACGCGCCGCAGCGCGACGAGCTGGCGGAGTTCAAGGGGCGCGCGCACGGCAGCCGCTAGTCGGTGACGACGAGCTCGCGGAACGCGCCGCCGTTAAAATAGATGATCTCGCAACTGGCTTCGCCGAAGCACAGGCTGAGCGCCTCGTTGCTGATTTTTACCGGAGCGCATGGAACGCCTGCGTGGCAGACCGGCTTGTAGCTGCCGGGCTTGACCAGCGACAGGCGCGGCGGGTTGGGTCCGGTATCGATGAAGGTCTTGACGACCTTGGCCGGTTGGCCGCTGCCCGCTTCCGGGAAGACCATCACGCTGTATTGGTCGCCCCGGCCTTTTTTGTCATTGTGCGTAAGCACGGCGAGGTCGCGTTTGCCCTGTTGCCGGAAGCTACCCGTCAGCACAGGCAGCAACGTCGGCTGCCAGCGTTGCGGCGACGGATGTTCATTGATCGCGCCCGCCGCAGCCGCATCGGTGCCCGCATCCGTGTCGGCGTTGGCGTGGGCTGCCAAGGCCAACAGGCACGCCATCAATCCGCCTTGTAGCCGGCGTGTGGCGGCACCGCCGCGCAGTGGTTGAGACATCGCTATTCCCTCCAAGGTCATTGCATTTAACGCAAGCTGGAGGTCATGGTAGGTTTTTTCGGTACCGGCGCCAATATGGAAATCATTACGATTTGGTAATGATCGTCAAGCTTGGTCAGTCTCCGCCACAGCCACCGCCGCCGCATCCGCCACCGCCATCGCCGCCACCATCGCTCGCGCCGTCGCTATCGCCGGAACCAGAACCGCCGCCGTCACCGCCGCCGCCGCCCAGATCGGCGCCGCAATAGACGCCGCCCCCGGAACCGTCGCCGCCGGCACCGCCTTGGCGCTTGACGCCGCTGCAATCGGGTACGTTGTGAAAGCCGCCCGAGATGTGGAGCTTGGTGTCCAAGGCGAACAGCAAGGGCAGCCGGGTGGGCTTGAGGGGATTGATGTTTTCTTCGTGGCAGGCGAAGTTCTTGGTCAGAAGGCCAAGTTGCCTGGGACGGGTCGTTATATAATTGGGTATATTGCGGTTCCGTGCCCTGCGTGGGCCGCCGATGACGCACGCAATGGCGGATTACGCTGCGCTAATCCGCCATCGATGAGCCGCCACCACACTTAACCGAAAAGGAAACCGATGCGGGCTTTGAAAACAACGATGGCGGCGGTCCTGGTGACCGTTGCGGCAACGGCGTCGGCCACCGACATCACGGTCTCAGCCGCCGCCAGCCTGACCAACGCCTTCAAGGAAATCGGCGCCGCTTACGAGAAGGACCACGCGGGCGACAAGGTGCACTTCAACTTCGCCGCTTCCGATCCGTTGGTCCAGCAGATCGGCAAGGGCGCGCCCGTCGACGTCTTCGCCTCCGCCGACCAGGAAGCGATGGACAAGGCCGAGTCGCTGAAATTGCTGGCGCCGGGCAGCCGCCGCAACTTCGTCACCAACAGCCTGGTGCTGATCGCGCCCGCCAACAGCAAGCTGGCGCTCAAAGGTATCGCCGACTTGCAGCAGGCGGCCATCACGCGCGTGACGATGGGCAATCCCGCCAGCGTGCCGGTCGGACGCTATGCCAGGCAGGCGCTGGAGCAGGCCAAGCTGTGGGCGGCGGTCGAGCCGAAAGCCATCTTCGGTACCTCGGTGCGGCAAAGCCTCGATTACGTGGCCCGTGGCGAAGTCGATGCCGGCTTCGTCTACGCCACCGACGCGCTGGTTCAGAAAGACAAGGTGCAAGTGATCGCGACCGTGCCGACCGCCACCCCGGTCAGCTATCCGATCGCCGCGATCGCCGCCGGGCCGCAGCCCGCGGCCGGACGCAAGTTCGTCGACTATGTGCTGACCCCGGCGGCGCAGGCGATCCTGGCCCGCCACGGCTTCGGCCGTCCATAAGATCGGAGCCCGTGGTTGGATAGTTTTTCTGCCGAACCGGCCTGGATCGCGCTGCGCCTGTCGCTGAAGGTGGCGCTGTGGGCCACGCTGATCGATCTGGTGTTGGGCATTGCGCTGGGCTATCTGCTGGCGCGCAAGCGTTTCCCGGGCCGCGAGCTGCTGGACGCGCTGCTCACTTTGCCGATGGTGATGCCGCCGACCGTGCTCGGCTATTACCTGCTGGTGGTGATCGGACGCGAGGGCGTGATCGGCGCGTGGCTCCGGAATACCTTTGGCATCAACCTGATCTTCACCTGGCAGGCGGCGGTGATCGCGGCGGCGGTGGTGGCGTTTCCGCTGGTGCTGAAGGGCGCGCGCGCGGCCTTCGAGTCGGTCGACGGTCAGCTGGAGCAGGCCGCGCAGGTGCTTGGCATCCCGCCGTTCGGCGTGTTTCTGCGCGTGACCTTGCCGCTGGCATGGCGCGGCGTGCTGGGCGGAACGCTGCTGGCGTTCGCCCGATCGATGGGCGAGTTCGGCGCGACCTTGATGGTGGCCGGCAGCATTCCCGGCAAGACGCAGACCTTGTCGATCGCCGTCTACGAAGCCGTCCAGGCCGGGCAGGACGACAGCGCGAATTTGTTGGTCATCATCACGTCGGTGGTGTGCATCGGCGTGCTGATCGCGGCCAACAAACTGACGCCGAACCGCAATCTCCAGGGCTGACCATGCAAATCAAAGTCGACATCGGCAAGACCTTGCGTTCCGGCGCGCGCGTTTTCGAACTGAGCGCGCGCTTCGAATCGGCCAGCCGGCGCGTGGTGATCTACGGCCCGTCCGGCGCCGGCAAGAGCCAGTTGCTGAAAGCGCTGGCAGGCTTGATGACGCCGGATCGCGGCCATATCGAACTGGCGGGGCGCCGCCTGTTCGACAGCAACGCCGGCATCGACCTGGCGCCGCAGCGGCGGCAAGTTGCTTACTTGTTCCAGGATTACGCGTTGTTCCCGCACCTGAATGTGCGGCAGAATATCGGCTTCGGTTTGCAGCGCGGCTGGCGCAATCCCTGGTCGCGGGCCGACGGCGACACCATCCGCTATTGGTTGCAGGCGTTCGAACTGGACCATGTCGCCCATCAATTCCCGCACGAGTTGTCTGGCGGACAGCGGCAGCGCGTGGCGTTGGCGCGGGCGCTGGCGCCGCAGCCGAGCGCGCTGCTGCTGGACGAACCGTTCGCCGCGCTCGACCCGGGACTGCGCGAGCGCATGCGCGCCGAACTCGATACCTTGCAACGCAGGCTGGCGATACCGATGATACTGATCACCCACGATCCCGAGGACGTCCGGGCTTTCGGCGATCACGTGCTGCGCATGGAACAGGGGCGCATCGTCGATGCGGAGGAGCTGCCATCGTGAAGCCGACCATGGAATTGCAAGGCAACGTCTGGATGACCATCGACGGCCAGAAGCTGGGCGGGAACGAACGCGTGGCGCTGCTGGCGGCGATCGCCTCGACCGGTTCAATCACCAGCGCGGCCAAGGCGGTGGGCATGAGTTACAAAGGCGCGTGGGACGCGATCGAGGCGATGAACAACCTGGCCGGCGAGCCGTTGCTGGAGCGCGTTGCCGGCGGCAAGGGCGGAGGCGGCACGCGGTTGACATCGCGTGGCGCGCAACTGGTGGAGAACTTCCGTAAGATAGACGAGGAGCACCGCAAGTTCGTCGCGCATCTGAGCGGGCAGTCGCATGCGCTGGCCGATGATTTCCTGCTGATACAAAGGATGAAAATGAAAACCAGCGCGCGCAACCAGTTCAGCGGCAAAGTGGTCGATTTGAAGGAGGGCGCCGTCAACGACGAGATCACGCTGGAGATCGTCGGCGGCCAACATATCGTCGCCACCATCACGCGTGACAGCAGCGACAGTTTGAGTCTGACCATCGGCGCCGAAGCGTTCGCGTTGATCAAGGCGTCGTCGGTGATCGTGGTGGCGGAGATGGGAACGGCGCGCTTGTCGGCACGCAATCAGCTGGCCGGCAAGGTTACGCGGTTGCAGGCCGGCGCCGTCAATACGGAAGTGAGCATCGAGTTGCGCGGTGGCGGCGTCATCGCCGCCATCGTCACAAGCGAGAGCGGCGACGCGCTGGCGCTGGAAGTCGGCAGCGAGGTGAGCGCGGTCTTCAAAGCATCGAGCGTCATCATCGGCACGCCCGCGTAATAGCCCACGCCCGCCTTCATCTAACGCACGCTTCATCTAAAACACGTGGGGCGGATTACGGCTTCGCCTAATCCGCCCGACGAAATCGGGTCAACATCGCGTCAGCTGCCTGAGCCCGTTTTGCCACCCTGACGGCTGCCCGTCTTGGTCGATTGCTCCGAGCCGACGCTACTGCGCGCCGACCCGGCCGCTGCATTCTTTTCAGCATTGGCGCGTGCGGCGGACTGGCGGCTTTCGCCCCCCTTGCGCCCGATCTGCGCCATATGTGCGCGATCCCGGCTGACCGCCTCGCCGCCTTTCTGGCCGGCGCGGCGTGCTTCCTCCGAGTCGAATTCGTGTGCCGTGCCTTTCTGGTGGGCGGCTTGGCCGCCTTTGCTGGCGATGGCGCGCTGGGTGGCTTCATCCATCGCGGCGAAACCTCGCTTGGCGGTGCCTTTCGGCTTCGGCTGCTCGTTTCCTGGGTTGTTACTATTACTTGCCATAACTGCCTCCTGATATGTGTGTTCCGTTGGGTTGGTAAACAGCGACGCATTTCGCTGCTCTGTGTGGTTAGAGTTGCAAGATTGACGGAAGTTCCACATGGGCTTGGGCCATGGTGCGAAGTGAGGGCTGCGTGGGGCCTCGTCGTGTGCTTTGGTTAAAAAAACGCCGGGTTCTCGGCCCGGCGGGTTATTCAGCACAGAGATAGACGCCAGTCAGGCGAGAAGGTTCCAAAATTGCACGATCGTTCTAGTTTTACCGGATGAGCCCAGCCGTGCGACAATACCGGCCTTGTTGTTGTTCCGTTGATATCGAAATCTACTGTGATGGCCATGACTAAACCCGACAATCCCGAATACATCTTGAGTTTTTCCTGCCACGACCAGCGCGGCATCGTTCATCGCGTTTCGGGTTTTTTGGCCGATCACGGCTGTAACATCATCGATTCGGCGCAGTTCGGCGACAGCGAGTCGCGCCTGTTCTTCATGCGCGTGCACTTCGCGCTGGAAGACCGCGCCATCAACGACGAGCTGCTGCGCGCCGATTTCGGCCTGCTGGCGGCCGAGATGCAACTGACGTTCGAGATGCGCGACGCGCACTACAAACCGCGCGTGATGTTGATGGTGTCGAAGATCGGCCATTGCCTGAACGATCTGCTGTTCCGCTACAAGAGCGGACTGCTGCCGGTGGAGATTCCGGCGATCGTGTCCAACCACATGGATTTCTACCAGCTGGCGGCGAGCTACAATATCCCGTTCCACCACCTGCCGCTGGCCACCGGCGCGCCCCAGGAAGCCAAACTGGCGCAGGAAGCCAAGGTCATCGAGCTGATGGACACCCACAAGATCGACCTGGTGGTGCTGGCGCGCTACATGCAAATCCTGTCGCCGGGCCTGTGCACGGCGCTGAAAGGGAAGGCGATCAACATCCACCATTCCTTCCTGCCGAGCTTCAAGGGCGCCAAGCCGTACGCGCAGGCGCATCACCGCGGCGTCAAGCTGATCGGCGCGACCGCCCACTTCGTCACCGGCGATCTGGACGAAGGCCCGATCATCGAGCAGGATGTCGAGCGGGTCGACCATTCGATGGACGCCGAGACCTTGTCGGCCATCGGCCGCGACGTCGAGTGCGTGGTGCTGGCGCGCGCCGTGAAGTGGTTCGTCGAGCACCGCATTTTGCAAAACGGCGACAAGACTGTCGTCTTTAAATAATTTAAGAGATTTACCGATGGCCCTCAAAGCAACAATTTATAAAGCCGACCTGCAGATCGCGGACATGGACCGCAATTTCTACGAGACCCAGTCGCTGACCCTGGCGCGCCACCCGTCCGAGACCGACGAGCGCATGATGGTGCGGCTGGTGGCGTTCGCGATCCACGCCAACGAGGCGCTGACCTTCACCAAGGGGCTGTTCGACGTCGAAGAACCCGACATCTGGCAGAAGGATTTGACCGGCGCGATCCAGTTGTGGATCGAGGTCGGCCAGCCGGACGAGAAGGTGATCCTGAAGGCCAGCGGCCGTTCGGAACACGTCTATGTGTACAGCTACGCGGCCACCAGCCATATCTGGTGGAAGTCGCTGGCGAACAAGGTCGAGCGCTGCAAGAACCTGACCGTGGTCAACCTGAACGCCGACGCCACCGAGCAGCTGGCCCGCATGGCGCAGCGCTCGATGCAGTTGCAATGCACCATCCAGGACGGCCAGATCTGGCTGACCGACGGCACCACGACGGTGGAAGTCGGCCGCGAGACCTTCAAGGCCGAGCGCTAAGGTTTTACCGGACCACCGCGCCACCCTTCATCACCCACTGGACCCGTTCCAGCACCGTCACATCCTTGAGCGGTTCGCCGTCGACGGCAATCATGTCGGCGAACTTGCCCGCCTCTATCGTTCCGATCCGGTCGCTCCAGCCCAGCAACTCGCTGGCGTTGACGGTGGCCGCGCGGATCGCCTGCGCCGGCGTCATGCCCAGCTTGACCAGCACCGCGAATTCGCGCGCGTTCAAGCCATGCGGGTAGACGGCGGCGTCGGTGCCGAACGCCACCGGCACGCCGGCCTTGATCGCGCGGCCGATATTGATGCGCGCCTGCGGCAACACCACCTTGGCTTTTTCCAGCAGCGGCTTGGGCAGCTTGATCGCCTCGGCGTTCTCGACCAGCCAGTCGCCCAGGTAGACGGTCGGCACCAGCCAGGTCTTATGTTCCTTCATTAATTTGATGCCCTCGTCGTCGATGTAGGAGCCGTGTTCGATCGAATCGACGCCGGCCAGCACCGACAGCTTGATGCCTTCGCCGCCGTGCGCGTGGGCCGCGACGGTATGGCCGAGGCCGTGCGCGGTCTTGACGATGGCCTTCAATTCCTCCAGCGTGTACTGCGAGGCGCGCGGGTCGGTGCCGAACGACAGCGCGCCGCCGGTGGCGCAAACCTTGATGACGTCGGCCCCGTATTTGATGTTGCGGCGCGCGATCTTTTGCGCCTCGTCGGTGCCGTCGGCCACGCCCAGCGCCGAGCGCTGGTACTCCGGCGCGTGCATGTTGTCGTCGCAGTGGCCGCCGGTGATGCTCATCGCCGGGCCGGAGGCGGCGATGCGTGGGCCGGGCACGTCGCCGTCGTTGATGGCGTCGCGCAGGCCGATGTCGGCATAGCCGTCGGCGCCGACGTCGCGCACGGTGGTGAAGCCGGCGTTGAGCGTGAGGCGGGCGTTCTTGGCGCCGGTCAAGGTCGATCGCGGGATCGATTTGGCGACGATGGCGTAGCCGGCGTCCTGCGGGTCGCCGGTCAGGTGGGTGTGGCTGTCGATCAGGCCCGGCAGCAGGGTTTTGTTGCCCAGGTCGATGACCGTGGCGCCGGCAGGGATCGCCAGCTTGCTGCCGGCGGCGGTGATGCGCTCGCCGCTGACGAGGACCACGGCGTCGTCGATCACCGTGCCTTTGCGCACGTCGACCATGTGCGCGGCCTTGATGGCGGTGACGGCGGCGGCTGGGACGTCCGCCGCAGCGGCGGCGGAACTCAATAACATGGCGGGCAGCGATGCCAGCGCGAGGCGGACGGATGAGGCGATGACGTTCAAGTATTTCTCCCTGTGGATGAGGTTTTTTTGAGGAGCGACAAAGCGGGCTCGCCGACAAGCGTACTCGTCAATGATGTCGAACGCTACACTTTGTCGATGAAAAGTCACAGCGACATATTGTATAAGCGGTTGTTCGCGCATCCCGAAGTGGTCCGGGACCTGCTGACGGGATTTGTCTCGGCGGAATGGCCCGGCTCGCTTGATGCCAGTGCGTTTGAGCGCATCAACGCCAGCTACACCAGCGACAGCGGCAGAGTCCGTCACGAGGATATTGTGTGGCGCGCAAAAATCGGTGGCGATTGGATCTATGTTTACTTGTTGCTGGAGTTCCAGTCACGCTCCGATCCGTGGATGGCATTGCGCATGCAGGTCTATGTCGGGCTGTTGTGCCAAGACCTGGTGGCGCAGCATCGGCTGACCCGGTACGGGAAACTGCCGCCCGTCTTGCCCGTCGTGCTCTATCACGGCCGCAAGCCTTGGCGCGCAAGTACGGATCTTGCCAAGTTGATGCTGCCGCCGCCGGAGGGACTGGAACGCTATCAGCCGAGCCAGCACTACCTGCTGATCGATCAGCATCGGAACGTCGGCGTCGACGGCCGGTCTAATGTGCTGGCAATCCTGTTTCGCCTGATGCGTTCGCACACCGACGAGGAGATGCGCGGCGCGCTGAACGCCTTTGCGGAACGCATGCGGGCGCCGGATATGTCACGCGCGCGCGATAGTTTGACGCGCTGGATACGGTCAGTCTTGCAGGAAGAGTTCAGTGAGACCAATATAGGTTTGGAGGAGGGCCCCGCGATGTTGTTCAACAAACGATTCAAGAAGTATGAAGACCTGCTGGAGTATGAGGCGATCGAGCGTGGACGCGCCAAGGGAAAGGAAGAAGGCCGGCAGGAGGGCGCGCGCTTGGTGTTGCAGGACGTGTTGCAGACAATGACAGCGGATTTTAAAGATGAATTGCCGCCGGACTTAAACGAGAGAATCTCTGCCGCCGACGAGGACCAATTGCGGACCTGGGTGAAATCGCTGTTCGCCGGCGACAGACCACGCCAAATATTTTCCGAGCGTTGATGCCCTGTGCAGTGTTTATTGCGGCGCCGCGCCCAGCCGCTTGATGGTGCCGGAGCCGCGGATGTTCTGGCTCACCTTCGGATCGCCGTAGTAGCCGATGTCGCCGGAGCCGGCCACGCTCAGGTTCAGCGTTTTGCTCGCCGACACCGTCGCCTCGCCCGAGCCGCCGATGCTCACGACGGCATCGCGCGACGCCAGCCGGCCCGCCTGCACCTCGCCCGAACCGCCTATCGAAATCTGCAAACGCTCCACGTTCCCGCCGACATTCAGGCCGCCGCTGCCGCCCAGCGACACCGCCAGCGACTCGGCGCGCAGGTCGCGCACATTGACTTCGCCGGAACCGCCGATGTCCAACTGCATGCGCTCGACGTGCAGCTTGTCCGCCGCCACCGCGCCGGAACCGCCCACCGAGACCCGCTCCAGGGTGCGGGCCATGACGATGATCTTCATGTTGCGCGTTTCCAGCGACATGTTCTTCTTGGCCGTGCGGATCCGCAAGGTGCCGTTTTCCACCACCGTTTCGACCAGCGCCTGCAGGTTGTCGTCGGTCTCCACGGTGACGCCTTCGGTATTGCCCTGGCGGATCTCGACATCGCCGCCGACACTGGTGGCGAAGGCCGTGAAGTGGCCGACCTCGCGGTTCTGCTTGACGATCTTGCCGTTGCCCTGGACGCGGTCGCCGCCGACCCAGCTCAAGGGGCCGGCCAGCGCCAGGTTGGCCGGCGCGGCGACCGCCAGCATGCCGGCGGCGAGGATCAGGACGCGCAGTGTGCCGCGAACGGTGGTGGTGGTCATGGTGTTCTCCTGGTTGGTCATCTTGAGGTTGAATACTACGCAACCGGCGCCGCCGGCGACACAGGACTGCGACAGACTGCACGCTGGACGGGCTGGAATGCGTTCCGACGGGAATCGGTGGGGACGGGCGGCGGCCGACGGCGGCCGGGCGAGCGGCATGAGGTATCATTCGGCCTATCCCGCAAAACCCCTCGCATCACCATCGCGACACCTATCTGGAATCACATGCTTATCATCACCATCAAACAGGGCAAGGAAAAGAGCTTGCTGGCCGGCGACCCCTGGATCTACCCGACCGCGATCGACAAGGTCGACGGCAAGCCGCAGGAAAAAATGAAGCCGGGCTCGACCGCGATCGTGCAAAGCTCCTCGCGCCAGTTCATCGGCCGCGCCGCCTATAACTCCAAGTCGCAGATTCGCGCCCGCATGTGGAGCTACAAGGAGGACGAGCCGGTCGACCACGCGATGATGAAGCGCCGCGTCAAGGCCGCCGTCGCCAAGCGCGCCGCCGCCATCCGCGCCGCCGGTCCGAACGCGCTGGTGCCGGTGATCCTGGGCGAGGACGACGGCCTGTCCGGCCTGCTGGTGCACGGCTGGGGCGGCGTCAACGGTTATCTGATCTGCCAGTTCCAGTCCGGCGGCGTCGACGCCTGGAAGGTGCCGATCGTGCAGGCGCTGCTGGCGGAGACCGGCTGCCCCAACGTCTACGAGCGTTGTGACGACCTGATCCGTAAGGGCGAGGGCCTGCCGTTGTTCTCCGGCGCCCTGGCCGGCGAGGAACCGCCGGAACACGTACTGGTGCTCGAAGGCAATCAGCGTTACAGTATGGACTTATGCACCGGCTTCAAATATCCGAAGCTGAAGAGCTAGTTCCTATGCCCCGGAGAGCACTGTACAGATGGAAAATTACTTGTCGTCGCAAATACGCACGCTGACCTATATCGAGAACGAAGACCATCCGGTCTTCGGCACCCTGGTACAACAGATCCTGCACCTGCTGAACTCCAAGCTCATTTTCAGCGACATCCTGATCCATCAAAACAGCCCGCTGCTGCTGCGCCAGCCCAAGGGGCTGGTGGCGGTGACCGATTCGCCGATCACGCGCGAGGAGCTGGAAGAGTTCTTCGAGGTGGTCGAGCCGAACTGGTCCGAACGCATCCAGGACCGCGCCTTCGACCGCGCGGTCGACCTGCACACGGCGCGCATCCGCGCCAACTGTTTCACATTCCAGGGCAAGAAGCGGCTCGGCTGCGTGATACGCCGCTTCCCCAAGGAGCCGATGCCGCTCGATCAGCTGGGCCTGCGCCAGCACGAGCAGAATTTCGCCAAGCTGACCAGCGGGCTGGTGTTGATTATCGGCGACACCTGCCAGGGCAAATCGACCACTATCGCCTCGATGCTCGACGAGATCAACAAGCACCGGTCCGGCCACATCATCACGATCGAGGACCCGGTCGAAACCTTGATCCCGCAGCGCCAGTGCGTCATCACGCAGCGCGAGGTGGGTTTTGACGGCGACGTCGAGAGTTTCTACCTGGGCGCCCTGGACGCGCTGCGCGAGCGGCCGGACGTTATCGTCATCGGCGAGATCCGCGACGCCCAAACGGCGCAGGAGGCGCTGGCGCTGGCCGAATCCGGTCCGCTGGTGCTGGCCTCGTTGCATGCGCGCTCGACCGAGCTGGGCTTGCAAAAGATGGTGCGGCTGCTGGGTAACTCCGAGGCGCAGTCGCAGGCGCTGGCGCACGCCTTGCGCGGCGTGCTGTGCCAGGCCTTGCTGCCGTCGGTGGAGGGGGAGCGCTACCACCTGGCCACCGAGTGCCTGACGTCCAATCCGGAGGTGGTCGACATGATCGCCAGCGGGCAATTGTCGGCGCTGCGCGGCTGGATGGCCGGCAAAACCAGCGAAGGCTGTCACACGATGAACGCCTCGTTGCGGGTGCTGCTGGCCGAGGGCAAGATCGGCGTCGACGACGCGCGCAACGCGACCACGGATCGCATCGGCTTCGCCGAGCACCATTAATCCAACGGTATCGCCCGATACCGGTTGACCTCGTTGCCGTCCACCGGCGGGGCGTTGTTGCCCCATGCGCTGCGCAGGTAGGAGACCACCTGCGCCACTTCGGTGTCGTTGAGCACGTGGCCGAACGGCGGCATGCTGTACGGACGCGGATTGCCGGCCGTGCCCGGCGCGAAGCCGCCATTGAGCACGATGCGGATCGGATTGACCGCCTGCTCCATCGTCAGCGCGCGGTTGCCCGCCAGCGGCGGATAGCCGGGCGGCATGCCGGCGCCGCCGGCGCCATGACACTCGGCGCAGTGCTGCTCGTACAGCTTGGCGCCCGCCGTCAGGAAGGCCGTCGCCTGCGCCCCCTTGTCGCGCTCGAACTCCGACTTGACCCCTTGCGCCGGCAACGCGCGCAAATATACGGCCATCGCGTTGATATCGCTGTCGCTCAGATGCTGCAGGCTTTCCCTGACCACCTCCGCCATCGGTCCGAACACGGTGGCGCGCGGCGACACGCCGGTCTTCAGCAACGCCGCGATGTGCTCCTGCCGCCAGTCGCCCAGGCCCGCTTCGGCATCCGAGTTGAGCGAGGGCGCATACCAGCCCAGCACCGGTATTAACCCGCCCGACAGGCTGTCGCCGCTTGATCCGCTCACCGCGCCCAAGGCGTTGCGCGGGCTGTGGCAGGCGCTGCAATGTCCCAGGCCCTGCACCAGATAGGCGCCCCGGTTCCAGTCCATCGACTGTCCGGTCTCGGGACGGAACACCGCCGGCTTGAAGTACAGCGCCCGCCACGCGGCCAGCATGAACTGCTGGTTGTACGGGAAGCGCAATTCATGCGGCCGGTTGGCCTGGCTGACCGCCGGGACCGACTGGAAATAGGCGTGCAGCGCATCCGAGTCGTCGCGCGTGATGCGCGTGTAATTGGTGTACGGGAAGGCCGGATACAGCAGCCGGCCGTCCTTCGATTTGCCGTTGTGCAGCGCTAGCCAGAAGTCGTCGGCGCTCCAGCCGCCGATGCCGGTCGCCTTGTCCGGCGTGATGTTGGGCGAAATCACGCTGCCGAACGGCGTTTTGAGCGCGCGGCCGCCGGCGTATTGCTGGCCGCCGCGCGTGGTGTGGCACGCCATGCAGTCGCCGGCCTTGGCCAGATAGGCGCCACGGGCGATTTTCTCGGCCGGCGCCAGTTTGGCGGTGACGCTCGGCGGCGGGCCGAGATCGTCACCGGTACGGAACAGCATGAAGAGCGCGCCGGCCACCACCAGCACAAGCAATCCCGCAAACACCAGGAGGACTTTTTTCATGGTCGTCGTCCCCGCGCTCATTTGGCGCCACCCGGCACGCTGCCGCACGGCTGCGGCAGCGGCATGGCGATGCTGGCGGCGGCTGCCGGCCGGGCGGCAGCGTCCGGCGGCTGCTTGCTGAGCCAGGCCGAAATGGCGGCCACGTCGGCCACGGTCAGTTTGCCGGCGATGTCGGCCATGCAGTCGGGCGCGGCGGCGCGGCGCACCTGGTTCTTCCAAGCGCCGAACTGGGCGTTGATGTAATCGCTGGGCAGCCCGAGCAGTCCCGGGATGGCCGGTTCGACGCCGTACAGCGCGGCGCCGTGGCAGCTGACGCAGGCCGGTATCTTTTTGGCCGGATCGCCGTGCCGCACCAATGCTTCGCCGCGCGCCAGGCTGGCGGCGCTCGCGTTGGCGCCGCTGCCGGCTTGCGCGGGAGGGTAGGGCGGATGCTGGGCGGCGAAGTAGTCGGCGATCTCGCGCAGGTAGGCGTCGGGCAGATGGTCGACCATATAGGTCATCATCGGATAATTGCGGCGGCCCTCGCGGAAATTGATCAACTGGTTATACAGATAGCCGGCCGGCTTGCCGGAGATGCGCGGGAAAAAGGCGTCGCCGCGCTCCTTGGCGGCATGGCAGGCGATGCAGGCGGCCACGCGCTGCTCCAGGGTGTCGGGCGGTGTCGCGGCGGCGGCGGGCAGGCTCAACGCCAGCAGCGCGCCCAATCGTACGGTGGAAAAAGTAAGCATACAGTTCCTGGTCCCTGATCATTGCGGACAGGATACCCCGGTGTTGCCAAAAAGGACAGTGGACAGAACGTCTAAGCGTCGGCCGGCGGCGGTTTCGGCGCGCGCGGCAGCTTGACCGGCCGCATCGGCGGCAGCTTGCCGCCGTTGGCGATCCAATGCCGGTACACGCGCAACGCCACCTGGGCGTCGTCGGCCGCGTACAGGATCTGCTTGTCGTTCAGGCGCGGCAGCGCCCAGTTGGTGGTGGAGATCTTCTTCGATTTCTGCAGCTTCTGGCCGAAGAACTTGGCCACCGCCGTCTTGGCGCCGAGGTCGTTGCGCTGGCCGGGCGTGCGCAGCGCCACCGACAGGTCGACCACGCCGGCGGCGCGGATCGCCAGCTTGGCGTGCAGCCGCTTGACGTCGTCGGACAGGCCGAAACCGATCTTCAGCGGCGCCGGCTGTTCCAGGACGGCTTGCAGCAGTTCGAGCGTGTGCGCCGACGTGCTCGCGCCGATCTGGAACAGATAGGCTTTGTCGTCGGTGGAGAATTGAATCAGGTGGGGGCCGGTCGACGTCTCGCCCTTGACGAAGGTCGGCTTCGACTCGGTATCGAAGCCGATGGCGTCGGCGGCCAGCAGGGCCGCGCGCGCGGCCAGCGCATGTTCGGGCGTCGTCACCAGTTGCACATCGGCGATTCGCAGACCCACGTAGGGCGGAAGCTCGGCCTCCGCCGCCGGTGTGTGCCGCGTATCGGGCGACCTGGTAGGCAACTCGGCCAACTCAGCCCTTGCGCGAGAATTTCGCGGTCAGCTGGTTCAGCTTGTCGGCGCGCACGCGCGCCGCTTCCTCGGCCGCCGCCGCGTCGCGTTCGGCCTTCTTGCGTTCGGCTTCCTTCTTGAAGCGCTCCTGCAATACCTGGGTGGCGTGGGCGCGGTGGGTGTCGGTGACTTCGGCGCCGGGCGTGCCGTCGAGGTCGTGGCGCACCTTGGCTTTTTCCATCACTTTCAGATAGCGCAGCGAGCCGGTGTGGATACCGAGCGCCGAGCGCATGGTCTTGCGGTCCAGTTCGGGCATGATCGCCAGGATCTGCTTGTCGATACCGATCGACAACGGCAGAAAATCGCGGAACGCCGGGAATTGGGTTTGCAGCTGTTTCAACAGGGTGCGCGGGGTCAGGGCCGCGGTGGCCGGAGCGGATGCGGCTGGCTCGGTCGCCAAAGGCTGAGGGGTAAGGCTAGTGTTCATCGACTTCGTAGGTTAAGCAAGAGGCGCCAGCATATCATGCGCCCCCCGGGATTGCAGTGCCTTTTAGGCTACCGTGCCGGTTTGCTTACACTCCGGCCAACGGCAGAAGGACGACAGGTGCGGCGGCGGCCTAAAACGTGTATAATGCTTGACGCACCAATTGCAGGGCGGTGCGTTTCAGTTTGGTACAGGATGCGATTCGGACGGTCTGACAGGGGCGCGTGCCCTTGTTATATGGTTTTAGGATGTCGGATATGTGATTTATTCATTATCCTGATGTCTCGCTATACGGCATACTTTGCCCTCTCCTCATTCTTCACTGAAAAGAGAAACAAGCCCGTTGTTGGAAGCGGGCTTTTTTTATTCCGCAGATAATCGTCAGCTAAATTACAACATTTCCATCCATGCGCACTGGTAACGGTCGGCGCGGGCTATGGCATTTTGTATTTTCTGGCGAATACGCATTGAGAGACTTTTAATGACAAAAACGCCGAAAACTTTAACGTTGTCCGTCAAGACCGCCCGCACCAGCTCCGCTCCGCTGGTCGTGCCAAAGACGACTCTATCCTATGTGATCGATAATGCGCAAGAGGCAGCGAGCAAAGTAACGGTAGTCAAGAAGAAAACGCGCCTGAGCGCCGCGGCCGAAGCGGCCCAGGCGGAGGCGCAGGTGGCCGTCGAGTCGCCGGTCAAGGCCGTCAAGGTGGCGCGCAAGGGCGCGCCGGCCGGCGCCGTCGCGGCCGACGAACCGGTCGCCGACACGGTGGTGGTCAAGGCCGCGCCGAAGTCCAAGCTGGTCAAGGCAGTCAAGGTTGAACCGGCGCCGGTGACCATCGTCACCGCCGGCCCGGCCGTCAGCCAGGTCACCGACGCCGCCACGCTGGCGTCGATCGACACCTCCGGCTATCTGCTGCCGAGCGTCAAGGTGCCGGGCCGCCGCGGCCGCAAGCCGTCCGAGTTCACGCCGGAGAACGATGAAGTCGCGGCGTTGAACGCCGTCGAGCGCGCCGAACTGAAGGCCGTCTCGAAGGCGCGCGAGCGCAAGGCCAAGGGCGGCGCCGCCGACATGCTGGGCATGGACCCGAAAAGCTCGGCCGAGGACCTGGAGCGCCGCCGCAACCAGATCAAGAACCTGATCAACATGGGCAAGGAGCGCGGCTTCCTGACCTACGCCGAGATCAACGACCAGCTGCCGGAAAACATCGTCGATCCGGAAGCGATCGAAGGCATCATCGCGACCTTCAACGACATGGGCATCGCCATCTACGAGCGCGCCCCGGACGCCGAATCGCTGCTGCTGACCGACAGCGTGGCCACCGTCACGTCCGACGACGAAGTGGAAGCGGCCGCCGCGACCGCGCTGTCGACGGTCGACTCCGATTTCGGCCGCACCACCGACCCGGTCCGCATGTACATGCGCGAGATGGGCGCCGTGGCGCTGCTGACGCGCGAAGGCGAGATCGAGATCGCCAAGCGCATCGAAGGCGGCTTGAAGGACATGATCCAGGCCATCTCCGCCTGCCCGACCACGATCGCCGAGATCGTCGCGCTGGCCCGCAAGATCGAAGCGGACGAGCTCAAGGTCGATGAAGTGGTGGACGGTTTCGTCGACCTGAACGAAGCGAACAACGCGCCGGCCGTGGCCGCCGCGCCGGCCGCGTCGTCGGACGACGATGAGGAAGAGGAAGAAGAAGTCGAGGAAGAAGACGGCGACGCCAACGGCGGCGCGGCCGGCTTCTCGACCGAGCAACTGGCGCAGCTGAAAAAAGCCGCGCTGGAAAAGTTCGACGTCATCTCGAACCAGTACGACAAGATGCGCAAGGCCGCCGGCGGTTACGGCTCCAAGGCCTACGTCGCCGCGCAGGAAGCGATTTCGGCCGAGCTGCTGGGCATCCGCTTCACCGCCAAGGTCGTCGAGAAGCTGTGCGACACGCTGCGCGGCCAGATGGAAGAAGTGCGCCACATCGAGCGCGCCGTGCTGGAGCTGTGCGTGAACAAATGCGGCATGCCGCGCGCCCACTTCATCAAGGTGTTCCCGGGTAACGAGACGGACCTGGACTGGGTCGACGGCGAGGTCGATTCGGCCTATCCGTACAGCGCCATCCTGGGCCGCAACGTGCCGGCGGTGAAAGAGCTGCAAAAGAAGATGATCGACCTGCAAGCGCGCGTGGCGCTGCCGCTGGCCGACCTGCGCAAGATCAACAAGCAGATGGCCGCCGGTGAAAAACGCGCGCGCCAGGCCAAGCGTGAAATGACGGTCGCCAACTTGCGTCTGGTGATTTCGATCGCCAAGAAGTACATCAACCGTGGCCTGCAGTTCCTCGATCTGATCCAGGAAGGCAACATCGGTCTGTTGAAGGCGGTCGACAAGTTCGAATACCGTCGCGGCTACAAGTTCTCGACGTATGCGACCTGGTGGATTCGCCAGGCCATCACCCGTTCGATCGCCGACATGGCCCGCACCATCCGCGTGCCGGTGCACATGATCGAAACGATCAACAAGATGAACCGCATCTCGCGCCAGATCATGCAGGAAACCGGCAGCGAGCCGGACCTGGCGACGCTGGCCGTCAAGATGGAAATGCCGGAAAACAAAGTGCGCGAAATCATGAAGATCGCCAAAGAGCCGATCTCGATGGAAACGCCGATGGGCGAGGACGGCGATTCGCAGCTGGGCGACTTCATCGAGGACAACACCACCTTGGCCCCGCTGGACGCCGCGCTGCACGCCTCGATGCGCAACGTCATCAAGGAAGTGCTGGATTCGCTGACCCCGCGCGAAGCGAAGGTGCTGCGCATGCGCTATGGCGTGGAAATGTCGAACGACCACACGCTGGAAGAAGTGGGCAAGCAGTTCGACGTCACGCGCGAGCGGATCCGCCAGATCGAAGCGAAGGCCATGAGCAAGCTGCGCCAGCCGTCGCGTTCGGACAAGCTGAAGACGTTCCTGACGCAGAACTAAGCGTCAAGCAAGCGCACAGAAGGGAGGCACCATGCCTCCCTTTTTTTCGTCCACCAAATGACGTGTCTCCACGAAATTTAACGCGATCGCGGCCACCTCCGCCATTGCCCGACAGCCAAGGCCATTGGGGTACGCAGGATTCCACGTATCGACCTCCCGCCGCTTCGCCTCCTGAATCGGATACGTTACACTGGCGCCAACTATTCGATCGCCGACGATGCCCAAACTTCTTCCGTTTTTCACCGCCCTGGCGCTTGCCGCCGGCCACGCCCATGCCGCCGACAATTGCGGCGCCTTCAAACGGCTCAACGTCGCAACGCCGCCCGGTTTTTGCGCCGCGGTGCTGGCGGACGGATTCAAATTCCCACGCGGCATACAGCCCTTGCCCAACGGCGACCTGGTGGTGGTCGACATGCGTAATTGGGAACCGGGGCGGGGCAGCGTCTGGCTGCTCAAGGCCATCGATGGCCGCTACGAAAAGACGCAGTTGCTCAAAGGGCTGGACCGGCCGAATGGCATCACGCTGGGGCCGGACGGCCTGGTGTACGTCGGCCTGGTCAAGCGCATCGTCCGCTTCGACCCGCGCAATCCGGAGGGGACGCTAACGGACGTCATCGGTGGCGGTTCCGGTGTCGCGGCCTTGCCCGGCCTGGGCCGTCATCTGCTGAGGACGATGCGGTTCGACGCCCGGGGCGATATGTACGTCAACATCGGCTCGGCCAGCGATCATTGCGAGGGCGAGAACAACGCGCCGCCCGCCGCCGCCAAGCCGTGCGCCGAGGCGCAGGGAGCGTCGGCGCTGGGCGTGATACGCAAGTATCAAATGCAGTGGCCGCAGGGCAAAGCGCTCACTTGGGAAGTCTACGCGTCCGGCCTGCGCAATTCGCAGGCGCTGGCGTTTCATCCGGTCGGCGGCGCGCTGTGGCAGGCGGACAATGGCCGCGACGCCATCCAGGCCGCCATGCCCAAGCTGGCCAACGACAATGATTTGCCGCACGATGAGCTCAACCTGGTGCAGCGCGGCGTCAATTACGGCTGGCCTTACTGCTACGACGACAACCGGCCCAGTCCGGAATATCCGGCGACGGTCTGTTCAACCTACCGCGCGCCGCTGCGCCTGCTGCCGGCGCATGCGGCGCCGCTGGGCATGACGTTCTACACGGCCGCGCGGTTTCCGGCGATGTACAAGAACAGCTTGATCATCGGCTACCACGGCTATCGTGAGCACGGCCACCGGCTCGTCGCGCTGCTGGCGGACCGCAACGGCGCGCCGCTCGGCAAGTCGGTCGAGTTGATCGGCGATTGGGGACACAAGGGCAAGCAGGGCATGGGCGCGCCGGTCGACGTCAAACAGGGCGCCGACGGCAACATCTATCTGGTGGAAGACCGCACCGGCCGCGTGGTGCGGCTGCAGTACGATCGGTAAAGGCGACGCTATTTCTTCCACGGGGTCTGGCCGGCCGCGCTGGCCTTGGCGAACACTTCCTGCTCGTAGTCCAGATACGCGCGCAGCATCGGGCGGTAGGTCGCCTCGGCGATCTGCGGCGACAGTCCGTTTTCCTGGGCCAGCGATTTCGCCTTCTGCACCACCGCCTCGGCGCGGGCCGGCACTTCCACGTGGGTCGGATCGGCCTTGAAGCGCGCCGCCTCGTGGACATAGCGGCCGCGCTCGGCCATCAGGCGCACGATGTCGTGGTCGATGCGGTCGATATTCTTCCGCACCTCCTCGATCGACTGGCAGCAGGCGCCGTTGTCGACGGTCGGGCTGCCCCAGGGCGCCGGTGCCGGCTCCTGCGCGTGGGCCGAGACGACGGTCAAAAAGGCAACGGTGAGAAGAGACAGACGCATGAGCACTCCGGTTAGGTTGTAAAGACGGGGTCAGGTCCACCATTTCTACACGGGTTCTTCCGTAAAGCCATCTACGGCAGCGTTCGTGTAGAAATGGTGGACCTGACCCCGGAGTTTATTGCATGAACCAGCCGTGGCTGACGACCAGCGATTGGCCCGTGAGCGCGTTCGACGGGAAGCTGGCGAACAGCAGTGCGACTTCGGCGACGTCTTCGACCGTGGTGAATTTGCCGTCGACGGTGTCGGCCAGCATGACTTTTTTGATGACGTCGTCCTCGGAGATGCCCAGCGTCTTGGCTTGCTCGGGAATCTGCTTGTCCACCAGCGGCGTGCGCACGAACCCGGGACAGATGACGTTGGCCCGCACGCCGTGCTCGGCGCCTTCCTTCGAGACGGCCTTGGCCAGGCCGATCAGCCCGTGCTTGGCCGTGACGTAGGCGGACTTGAGCTTGGAGGCTTCCTTCGAGTGCACCGACCCCATGTAGATGACGCTGCCGCTGCCGGCCTTGTACATGTGCGGCAGGCAGGCCTTGGTGGTGAGGAAGGCGCCGTCGAGGTGGATCGACAGCAGCTTTTTCCATTCCTCGTAGGGGAAGTCTTCGACCGGGTGGATGATCTGGATGCCGGCGTTGCTCACGAGTACGTCGATTTGGCCCCAGGCGGCGATCACTTCGGCGATGCCGGCGTTCACTTGCGCTTCGTCGGTGACGTTCATGGCGACAGCCATCGCCTGCTTGCCGGCGGCCTTGAGCTCGTCGGCGGTGGCCTGGGCCGCTTCCAGGTTGAGGTCGGCGATGACGATCTTGCCGCCTTCGCGCGCGTAGATCAGGGCGATTTCCTTGCCGATGCCACTGGCGGCGCCGGTGACGACGCAGACTTTGTCTTTCAGTTTCATGTGCGGGCTCCTTGGGTTGGGTGGTGTTGGGACATTACACGCCATGCGCTGTCGCATGTCGATGCTCGAACGTACAGTGCACGACCTGGCTGAAGGGAGGATTAAGGTGCGCGAGATGTTGCACCAACATCCGCCGAGGATCGCACGCTGGCCCGGACGAAGGCGCCGCCCGTGTCGAGGTTGCCCATCTCCAACACCGCGCCGATGCGCTCGGCGCGCTCGCGCATGCCGACCAGGCCGAAGTGGCCGCGCCGCTTGCCTTCGTCGAGGATGTCGTCCGGGATGCCCTTGCCGTCGTCGCGCACCTGCAAGGTCAGCGCGTCGGCGCCGAAGTCCAGTTCCACCACGATCTCCCCGGCCTCGGCGTGGCGGAAGGCGTTGCCGATCGCTTCGCGGCCGATGGCGAACAGGTCGTCCCGCAGCGCCGTCTCCAGCGGGTACGGCGTGCCGCGCACTTCCAGGCGGAAACGCGCCGGCAGCACCTCGGCCAGGCCGTTGCCGAAACATTCCAGCGCCTGGGCCAGCGTCTCGTTGCCGCTCGACGCCGAGCGCAGGCCCATCACCTCGTCGCGGCCCTCGATCAGCGCCCGTTCGATGTAGCCGATGCCGCGCTCCATCGCGGCGCGCGCGGGCAGGGCCGGCGGTATCTGCTCCATCGCCGCCTGCATCATCAGGATCGTGCCTTGCGCCTGTTGCAGGAAGGTGTCGTGCAGCGCGCGGGCGATGCGCTCGCGCTCGCTCAGGCGTTCCAGCTGGCGCGCCTCGATCAGCCTGGCCACCTGCGCCAGCCGCCAGCGCCACGCCAGCGCGACCAGCAGGATCAACAGCGCCCCGCACAGCAGCTTGAACCACACGCTTTGCAGGAATGTCGGCGACAGCTCGATGTCGAGCCCGGCGCCCTCTGTGTTCCATACGCCGTCGCGGTTGGCGGCGATCACCTGGAAACGGTAGCGGCCCGGCTGCAGGTTGGTGTAGAACGCTTCGCGCCGGCCCTCGGCGTTTTGCCAGTCCTGGTCGACGCCCTCGAGCCGGTAGCGGAAGGCGCCGCGCTCCGGCACGGACAAACCGAGCGCGGTGAAGGCGATGTGCAGGTTGTTCGCTCCCTGCGGCAGACGCAGCGGTTGGCCTGTGCCGTAGCGCTTGCCGTTGCTGGAGACCGAGGTGATCTCGACCGGCGGCGGGATCGGGTCGCGGCGGATGGTCCCGGGCGTGATCAGCATCGCGCCGCTGGTGGTCGATAGCCATAGCTTGCCGTCGCTGGCCTGCACCATCGACGGGAACGGGCCGCTGGGCTGGACGGTGCCGGTCAGGCCCTCTTCGTTGCCCAGCAGTTCGTACGCCACCCTGGCGCCGTCGCGCACGAAGGCCTTGAGCTGGTCGGCGGCGATGCGGAAGGCGCCGTCGTGGCCATGCAGCCAGAGTTCGCCGTCGTCGGTGGCGACGATGCCGCTGATGCCGCGCAACTCGTGGCCGTCGGCCGCCAGCAGCGGGACGAAGCGCTTGCCGTCGTAGCGGGCCACGCCCGATTCGCCCGCCACCCATAAATTGCCGTCGCGCTCGTAGATGCATAGCACGTTGCCGATGCGCAGGCCGTGCTCGGCGCCCAGCAAGCCCACCTGGCCGCCGTCGACGATGGCGATGAGGTTGCCCTGGTAGCCTATCCACAGCCGGTCGCGGCTGTCCGACAGCAGCGACATCACCCGCAGCTTGGGCAGCGACGGGTAGGGCTGCTCCCACTTGCCGTCGCGGTGGCGAAACAGGTCGTAATTCAGATAGCTGGCCCACCAGTCGCCGTTGCGGCTGCGCGCCAGCGCGTAGATGGTGGAACTGTCGCGCAGCGGTCCCGGCGGCGAAGGGATCAGCGTTTCGCCGGACCGCGCAGTCTGCCAGATGCCCTTGTAGCTGCCGAGCGCGCGGCCGCCATCGCCTTCCGCCGAACTCCAGAAACCGCTGCCGAGGGTGGCGTGCTGGCGGCCTTCGGCGTCCATCAGCCAGGCGCTGGTGCTGAAGTTGCTGAGCCAGACCTTGCCGTCGATGTCGGCCGCCAGTCCCGGCGTGACGATCGGCTGGTCGCCCGGCAGCGGCACGGCGCGGTGGCGGCGGAAGCGATCGAGGCCGGTCGCCGTGCCGAACCAGATATTGCCGTCGCGGTCTTCAAAAAAGGTCTGCGGACTCAGCCCGCTCAAGCCCTGGTCGCGGGTGAGGCGCTGGCGCGGATCGGGGAACACGTCCGGCAGCACGCGCTCGACGTGGGTATCGCTCGCCAGCCACATCGTGCCGGCGCGGTCGAACCACATGCCGCTGCCGGGCAGTTCCGGCCGTGGCGGCCTGGCGCCGGCCACCGGCGGCGTTTGCGACAGGCGGTAATTGGCGTCAACGCCGTTCGATACCCACACGGTGCCGTCGGGCGCGGCAGCCAGCGACGCCAGTTCGAGGTCGCCGGGGCTGGCGGCGTGGTAGCGCGCCTCGCCGGCGCGGCGGTAGTACACCTTGTTCGAGGTCGAGACCCATTGCGTGCCGGCGCGGTCGAACAGCACCTGCCAGATGGCCTGGGGCGGATCGAAGCCGCTGTCCGGGCCGATCCGCACCCAGCGGTCGCGCGCGCGGTCGAGCCACGCCAGGCCGCGCGCGGTGGTGGCCCACAGTACGCCGTCCGGCGCGGTGGTGAAGCTGTGGGCGGCGCCGGGCGGGAAGCCGTTGTCGGCGCCGTAGTGCGACGCCTTGCCGTCCTTGAACACGCTGGCGCCGCCGAAGCGGTAGCCGACCCACAGGCCGCCGTCGGGCGCGGTGTGCAGCGGCAGCACGATGGTCGACAGCAGCGGGTGGCCGCCGATCTGGTCGCGGCGCTCGAAGTTGACGCCGTCGAAACGGTACAAACCGGTGGGCGTGGACAGCCACAACCAGCCGTCGGGCGTTTGCGTGATGGCCTGGATTTGCGCCGGCGCGCCCTGGGCGGAGCTCCAGGCGCGGTGCGCGTAGTCGCCCAGCAGGCGCGCATGCTGGGCCGCCCGCGCCGGCGGGGCCAGGCCGGTCAGCGCGCACAGCGCCGCCACCATCAGCAAGCGGGCGCACCGGAATGTCCAACTTGTGATGATGTCCATGACAAGGAGCATAGCGGATTTCAACTTGGAAATGAAGGTGGCGGTGCCAGTCGAACCCGCCACGCTTTTTGCGATACGCGCGCGTTACCACTTAGGGGTCGGACCCCAAGGGGTCCGATCCCAGGTGGCCGTGCGGGTTAAAAGCAGGCAAAAACAACGCCCCGGGGATGAGCCGGGGCGCTGGTCCTTCGGTCGACGGCGGGGCGGCTTAGCCGGTGTTGCGCAAGCCGGCCGCGACGCCGTTGATCGACAGGTGGATGCCGCGGTGGACCCGCTCGTCCGTGGCCTTGGCCGGGTCGACCGTCAGCGCGCGGTGGCGCTTGATCAGCTCGACCTGCAAGTGGTTCAGCGGATCGAGGTAGGCGATGCGGTTCTGGATCGAGCGCGCCAGCAGCGGGTTGGCCGTCAAACGCTCCGAGGCGCCGGTGATGTCCTGCAGGATCGCCAAGGTATTGGCGTGCTCCTCGGTGATGCGCTTGAAGATGCGCTCGCGCAGTTCCTTGTCCTGCACCAGCTCGGCGTAGCGCGAGGCGATCGCCAGGTCGGTCTTGGCCAGCACCATGTCCATGTTCGACAGCAGGGTGGCGAAGAACGGCCACTCCCTGGACATCGACCGCAACTGGTCCAGGCGTTGCTGTTTGTCGCCGTCGGCCACCCAGGCGCCGATGGCGCTGCCGAAGCCGTACCAGCCCGGCAGCAGCAGGCGGCACTGGCCCCACGAGAAGCCCCATGGAATCGCCCGCAAGTCCTCGATGCGCTTGGTCGACTTGCGCGAGGCCGGACGCGAACCGAGGTTCAGTTCGGCGATCTCTGCGATCGGCGTGGCGCTGAAGAAGTAGTCGGTGAAGCCCGGGGTCTCGTAGACCAGGTTGCGGTAGGCCTTGTAGGCGCGGTCGGAGATCTCGGCCATCACCGTCTCGAACTCGCGCAGCCGGGCCAGGTGCGCGCTGTCTTCCGACTGCGGCATCAGGCTCGCTTCCAGGGTCGCGGCGACCAGCAGCTCGAGGTTGCGGCGGCCGATGTCCTTGTTGGAGAACTTGGAGGCGATGATCTCGCCCTGTTCGGTCAGGCGGATCTGGCCGTTGACGGTGCCGTGCGGCTGGGCCAGGATGGCCTCGTAGCTCGGACCGCCGCCACGGCCGACCGTGCCGCCACGGCCGTGGAACAGGCGCAGCTTGACGCCGGCTTTTTCGAACACCGTCACCAGGTGGGTTTCGGCCTTGTACAGTTCCCAGGTCGAGGTCAGGAAGCCGCCGTCCTTGTTGGAGTCCGAGTAACCGAGCATGACCTCCTGGATCTGGCCCTGCTTGGCGATCAGGCCCTTGACCAGCGGCAGCGCCATCACCGCTTCCATGATGCCGGCGGCGCGTTGCAGGTCGGGGATGGTTTCGAACAGCGGGATGACCATCAGGTCCAGTTCCGCTTCGGCCTCGCCGGCGGCGATGCGCAGCAGGCCCATTTCCTTTTGCAGCAGCATCACTTCCAGCAGGTCGGACACGGTTTCCGTGTGCGAGATGATGTAGTTGCGGATCGCGCGGGCGCCGTAGCGGTCGCGGATCTGGCGCGCCGCGCGCAGCACGCCCAGCTCGGAATCGGTCTCGTCGGAGTAGGCGATATACGGCGAGTACAGCAGGCGCGGTTGCGACAGCTCGCTCAGCAGCAGCGCCACCTTGGCGTCCTCGTCGAGCGAGGCGTAGGCGGGCTCGCCGCCGGCCTTGGCGAACAGCTCGGCCAGCACGCGCTCGTGGATGTCGGACGACTGGCGCATGTCCAGCGACGCCAGGTGGAAGCCGAAGATGTCGGCCGCGCGCTTCAACGTCGACAGGCGCGGGCGCACCAGCACTTCGCCGTGGTTGGCGGTGAGCGACTCGACCAGCGTGTGCAGGTCGGCCGAGAACTCGGCGGCGCTGGCGTACGGCTCGGCGTGGCCGACTTCCTTGCGCAGGATGTTGGTCGCGCCCAGCGCGCGGGCGGTGCTGGCCAGGCGGGCGTAGATGCCGATCAGGGCGCGGCGGTACGGCTCGTCGGCGCGGTGGTCGGAGGTGTCCGGCGACTGGTCGGCCAGCGCCTGCAGGGCGGGGGTGCAGCCGATCATCAGGGTCGAGATCGACAATTCGGCGCCCAGGGTGTGCGCCTCTTCCAGATAGAAGTCGAGGATGGTGGTGGCCTGGCGCACCAGCGCGTGCTGCATGGTGCCGCCGTTGACGTTCGGGTTGCCGTCGCGGTCGCCGCCGATCCAGCTGCCCATTTGCACATAGGGGGCGTTGATCGGTTTGATGGCCGGCTCGCGGTCGTCGGTGGGCGCGCTGCCATAGTGGTGCGCGATGTCGCTCTCGATGTCGTCGTACAACCCCGGCAGTTCGCGCAGGAAGGTGGTGCGGTAGTACGACAGCGCGTTCTCGATCTCGTCGGCCACGGTCAGCTTGGTGTAGCGCAGCATGCGGGTCTGCCAGAGCGTGGCGATGCGCGCGCGCAGCAGGTGCATGTTGGCGGACTTTTCCTTCGGCGTCAGCGGCAGGTCGCGCTCGGCCAGCAGGCGGGCGATGTCGTGTTCGGCGTCGAGGATGGATTTGCGCTGCACTTCGGTCGGGTGGGCCGTCAGCACCGGAGCGATCAGGGCCTGGTCGAAGAACTCGCCGACGGTCTGCTCGCTGACGCCGGCTTCCTTGAGCTTGCACAGCGCGAAGCTGACGCTGCCTTTCTGGGCGTTCGAGCCGGCCAGCAGGTGGGCGCGGCGGCGGCGGATGTGGTGCTGGTCCTCGGCGATGTTGGCCAGGTGCGAGAAGTACGAGAACGCACGCACGACCGAGATGGTCTGTTCGCGGGTGAGGATCTTGAGCATGCCGTCCAGTTCCTTGGCGGCGCCGGCGTCGGCCTCGCGGCGGAAGCGCACGGCCGTTTGACGGATGGTTTCGACCACGGCGAACACTTCCTCGCCCTCCTGGTCGCGCAGCACGTCGCCCAGCAGGCGGCCGAGCAGGCGGATATCTTCCTTAAGGGGCGCGTCCTTGTCTACTTCGGTGGCCGCGCCTGGTTGTTCAGCGATGTTGTCGTCGATTGCACTAGATTGTTTTGCCATGTGATAAGCCGCAAAGATGTGAAATGTCGGTGCAAAGGCTGGTAGCCCGGTTCTGCATGAAGGTGAGCATGATAAAATTTGTGATCTTAAACATGCGCGATTTACTGGCCAGCGCCGGTGAGCGTCAGCTACAGCGAAAGAACTGGTTTTGAAAACATCCGAAGTGGTCCAAACTCCCCCGTCCAGATTGGTGATCGCATCGCGGGAGAGCCGCCTGGCCATGTGGCAGGCCGAGCACGTCCGTGAACGCTTGACATTATTATATCCGCAGTGCGATGTCAAAATTGTCGGAATGACGACGAAAGGCGATCAAATTCTGGATCGCACCTTGTCCAAGGTCGGCGGCAAGGGCCTGTTCGTGAAGGAACTGGAAGTGGCGATGGCCGAGGGCCGCGCCGATCTGGCCGTCCATTCGCTCAAGGACGTGCCGATGGAGCTGCCCGAGGGCTTCGCGCTGGCGGCCGTGATGCAGCGCGAAGACCCGCGCGACGCCTTCGTCTCCAACGACTACGCCACCCTGGCCGAGCTGCCGCCGGGCGCCATCGTCGGCACCAGCAGCCTGCGCCGCCAGGCGCTGATCGCGGCGCGTTATCCGCACCTGGTCATCAAACCGCTGCGCGGCAACCTCGACACCCGGCTGGCCAAGCTCGATCGCGGCGACTACAGCGCCATCATCCTGGCCGCCGCCGGCCTCAAACGCCTGGGACTGCCGCAGCGCATCCGCGCCGTGCTGGCGCCGGAGGACAGCCTGCCGGCCGCAGGGCAGGGCGCGATGGCGATCGAGATCGCCGAGCGCGACGATGGACTGGACCTGAAAACCTTGCTGGCGCCGCTCAACGACCTGGCCACCGAGCAGGCCGTCAGGGCCGAGCGCAAGGTGTCGCGGGTGTTCGGCGGCAGCTGCCAGATTCCGCTGGCGGCCTACGCCACCGTGGAAGACGGCCAGATGCATCTGCGCGCCATGGTGGGCACGCCGGACGGCAGCCGCGTCGCCAGCGCCGAGGTGCGCGGCCCGGCCGCCGATCCCGAGGCGCTGGGCCTGCAAGTGTCCGAACTGCTGCGCGCGCAGGACGCGGCCGGCATCCTGGCCGCCTGCCTGAGCGACGCCGCCCAGGCCGAGGAGGAGGCGCGTTCGCGCGAACTGAACGCCGACGGCTCAACCGGCGCCCAGCCCGTTTGACCAGCGGATGACCGGCGCCGTCGTCATCACCCGTCCCCTGGCGCAAGCGCGGCCGCTGGCGGCCCGCGTGGCCGCGTTGGGCCGGGAGGTCGAGGTGTTGCCGCTGCTGGAGATCGCGCCGCTGCCGGATCAATCGGCGTTGCGGGCCGCGCTGGCACGGCTGTGCGCTCCCGTGCCGGCCTATGCGATGGTGGCGTTCGTGTCGCCCAACGCCATCGACGCCGCCTTCGCCCATATTCAACAGTGGCCGGCCGGCGTGACCGCCGCCGTGGTAGGCGAGGGCAGCCGGCTGGCACTGGCCGCCCACGGCGTCACGCCGGACAGGTTCGACATCGTCAGCCCGGCCGACAACGGCCCCAGCGATTCCGAACATTTGTTGCAAACGCTGGACCTGGCCGCGCTCAAGGACCGGCCGGTGCTGATCGTGCGCGGCGAGAGCGGGCGCGAACTGATGGCCGACGGCCTGCGCGCGGCCGGCGCCCGGGTCGAGGTGGTGGCGGCCTACCGTCGTTCCGTGCCGCGGCTGACGCCGGCGCTGGAAAGCACCTTGCGCCGCTTGCTCGCGCAACAAAACGACTGGATCATCACCAGTTCGGAGGCGCTGCGCGGCCTGTGCGGCCTGCTGGCCGAACTCGATACAAAAAGTTCCGGCGGCACGCCGTCGAGTGTTGTGTCGATGCAACAACAGCATTTGATCGTACCGCACGCCCGAATTGCCGAAACTGCAAGCGATTTGGGCTTTTCCCGTCTGACGCTCACCGGATCAGGCGACGAACGCCTGCTGGCCGCGTTACAATCACGTCTATGAACGATTTGCCTACATTACCCGACCCCGTCGCCCAGACCGCCTCCTCCGCCGAGTCCCCGTCCGCGCCGCTCAAATCGCCGTCCGAGCCCCGACTGCTCGACACGCTGCAGCAGCCGCGCATCCTGCTGGGCGGGGTGGTGGTGCTGGCCGTGTTGCTGGCCGCCCAGACCTGGTCGACCCATAACAAGATGGGCAAGCTGCGCCAGGAAATGGCGCTGCGCCTGCAAAAGGGCGACTCCACCAACGCCGAAACCGGCACCCTGGCGCGCGCCGTGCAGGAAACCAGCCGCGAACTGCAGATCAAGGTTGGCTTGTTGGAAAGCAAACAATTGGAAGCGCAAAGCCAGCAACTGGCGCTCGAGCAGCTGTACCAGGATCTGTCGAAGAACCGCGACGAGTGGGCGCTGACCGAGATCGAACAGGTCTTGTCGACCGCCAGCCAGCAGCTGCAACTGGCCGGCAACGTGCCGGGCGCGCTGATCGCGCTGCAAAACGCCGACCGCAGCCTGTCGCGCTCGGACAAGCCGCAATTCATCACGATCCGCCGCGCCATCGCCAAGGACACCGAGAAGCTGAAAGCCCTGCCGAGCGTCGACTCGGTCGGCGTCGCGCTGCGCCTGGACAACGTCATCGCGCAGATCGACACCTTGCCGATGCTGTCGGACGAGAAGCCGACCTTGCCGGCCGCGCCGCAGAAGAAAGTCAAGGTCAAACCGGTGCTGGACAAGAACGGCAAGCCGGTGCCACAAGTTCCGGTGAGCGAGCCGAACCCATGGCTGCTGGCGCTGCAAAACACCTGGACCGGCTGGAGCACGGAAATGTGGACCGACGTGCGCCAACTGATCCGCGTGCGCAGCGTGGAAACGCCGGACGCGCTGATGTTGTCGCCGACGCAGGCCTACTTCCTGCGCGAGAACCTCAAATTGCGCCTGCTGAACGCCCGTATGGCGCTGCTGTCGCGCAATGAGGCGGCGTTCCGCGCCGACCTGATCGCCGCCCAGGAAGCGCTGGTCAAGTACTTCGACACCCGCGCCAAAAACACCCAGACCGTGCAGGCGCTGCTGCGCCAGGTGCAGACCAGCAATCTGGCGATCGAGATGCCGACCCTGTCGGACAGCCTGAACGCCGTGCGCAACTACAAAGCGAAGCAATAGCCATGCGATTATTTCTCTGGTTAGTCGCATTGATGGCCGCCGCCATCGGCATCGCCGTGACGGCGCGTTTCAATCCGGGCAACGTGGTGCTGTTCTATCCGCCGCACCGGATCGACATGTCGCTCAACTTCTTCTGCGTGCTGGCGGCGGCGCTGTTCGTGTTCCTGTACGCGGTGATCCGCGCCTTGCGCGCCACCCTCAAGATGCCGGCCAAGGTGGCGGCCTACCGCCAGCAAAAGCGCGAGCGCGACGGCAACAAAGGATTGCGCGAGGCGCTGAAGGCCTTGTTCGAAGGCCGCTTCGGCCACGCCGAAAAAGCCGCCATGCGTGCCTCCGAACTGCCGGAGAACGCCGGCGTCGCCGCGCTGATCGGCGCCCGCGCCGCGCACCGCATGCGCCAGGGCGCGCGCCGCGACCAGTGGCTGGCCAAGCTCAACGACGACAACGTCATGAAGACGGCGCGCCTGATGACGATGACCGAATTGCTGGTCGACGACCATCAGCCGGAGGCCGCGCTCGACGCCGTGCGCGAGCTCAACGCCAGCGGCACGCGCCACATCCACGCGCTGCAATGGTCTTTGAAGGCCCAGCAGCAGGCCAAGAACTGGCCCGAGGTGCTGCGCCTGGTGCGTTCGCTCGACAAGCACCGCGCGCTGCATCCGGCGCTGTCGGCGCGGCTGCGCGAGCTGGCCTATGCCGACATGCTGTCGGACCACACCAACGACGCCGAGTCGCTGCAGCGGGTCTGGGCGACGGTGCCGAACAGCGACCGGGTCAAGCCGTATGTCGCCTGTCTGGCGGCCACCGCCTTCAACGCGCGCGGCCTGCACGACGAGGCGCGCATGGTGGCCGAGGAATCGCTGGCCGCCGACTGGGACGACCGCGTGATCCGCGCCTACCGCGAAGCGGCGGCGCCGGCCGGCTCGGCGGCGTTGCTGGCGCAGATCGAGGCGTGCGAAAAATGGCTGCACACGCGGCCGACGGACGCCGAGCTGGCCCTGACGCTCGGATCGCTGTGCCTGAAGCAGAAACTGTGGGGCAAGGCGCAGCGCTATCTGGAGCAGGCGCTGTCGGACGCGTCCGATCCGCGCATGGTGCGCGAATCGCACCTGAAGCTGGCGCAGATGCACGAGGCGTTGCAGCAGCCCGAAGAAGCGGCCAACCATTTCCGCCAGTGCGCGCTGGCGACCATACTTTAATATTGCCGGTCATCGCGGGCGGATGGCGAAAGGCCGGCTTCAATGTGGAGCCGGCCTTTTTCATTGGAGCTGGGTACGGTTGCGTACAGATCGCGGCGGCATAAGAGAGCAGGATCGTTGCACTGGCCGATGATAGACCTCTCGTCCCGTCGGCCCTCCGCAGCATCCCCCCACCTCAAGGAAAAACCCCATGTCGTTTCAACACGCAGTCGTCTGGCTCGACCAGACCGAAGCCCACGTTATCCATTTCACCCGCGACGACGCCGAGACCGAAGTGATCAAGACCACGTCGCAGCACCAGAAGGCCGGCGTCGTGAGCAACAACCGCGCCGAGGAAGACACCACTTATATGGACGAGGTCATCGCCGCCCTTACCGAAGCCAAGCAAATCCTGGTGGTCGGCCCAGGCCAGGAAAAGCTCGCGCTGATGCGCCACATGACCAAGCGCCATGCCGACACCGCCGACAAGGTCGTCAGCGTGGAAACAGTCGATCATCCGAACGACAGCGAGTTGTTGACCTATGCGCGCAAGTATTTCGTCAAGTCCGATCTGACCCATTAAAATTTCCGCACGGTAGTGCTGCAATGCACAAGCGCTCTGGACTTCGTTATAATTACGCAGTTAAACATTTGTCAGCACAACAACGAGGAACCCCATGAGCTTGAATAAAGTGCCTTCCGGCCGCGATTTGCCAAACGACTTCAACGTGATCATCGAAATCCCGATGAACGCCGATCCGATCAAGTATGAAGTCGACAAGGATTCGGGCGCGATCTTCGTCGATCGCTTCATGGGCACCGCGATGCACTACCCATGCAACTACGGCTACGTGCCGAACACCCTGTCCGACGACGGCGACCCGGTCGACGTGCTGGTGATCACCCCGTTCCCGCTGATCCCGGGCGTGGTGGTGCGCTGCCGTCCTATCGGCGTGCTCAAAATGACCGACGAATCCGGTGAAGACGCCAAAGTGCTGGCCGTGCCGGTCGACAAGGTACTGTCGATCTACAGCCACTGGCAGAAGCCGGAAGACCTGAACGAACTGCGCCTGCGCCAGATCCAGCACTTCTTCGAGCACTACAAAGATCTGGAAAAAGGCAAATGGGTCAAGATCGATGGCTGGTACGGTCCGGAAGAAGCCAAGCAGGAAATCCTGAACGGCGTCGCTTCGTACAACAAGGAAGCGGCAGCCAAAGCCTGATACGCCGCCGGCTGAACCACTGGCCGGCAAAAAGCCCCATGTGGCTTTGCGGGGACCTCGGTCCCGGCAAGCGCACATGGGGCTTTTTTATTTGGCGAGGGCTTGCTTACTCGCGCGCGGCGCCCTCGGCGGCCTCGGCCTCGGCCTCGCGGCGCAGGCGCGACATGTATTGCGGCGTGATGCCCAGGTACGAGGCGATCGCGCGTTGCGAGATGCGCGCCTCCAGCCCCGGATATTCCTCCCGGAACGCGGCCAGGCGCTCTTGCGCCGACGTCTCGCCGCTGTTGTAGGCGCGCTGCGCCAGGCTTTGCAAACCATGCATCGCGGCCTGAAGGTGATAGTGTTGCAACACTTCGTGCTGGGCGCGCAGCGCGCACGATTGCGCCCAGTCCAGCGTGAATCCGTGGATGGTCGTCTCGGCCACCAGGAACTGCACGGCCGGCTGGCCGGTCTCGCCGGTGATCAGATCGGTCAGCGTGGTGGCGGATTCGCCCTCGCGGAAAAACCGCAAGGTCATCTCGACACCGTCACGATTGAAGAAGCCGCTGCGCGCGACGCCGCTGGCGAGCCAGTGCACCTGCGTGGCCGGCACGCCGGCATGCTGCAGAAACTCGCCTTTACGCGCGTGGAACGGCTCGGCGATCGTCGCCAGCAGGTTCGTCACGTTGGTATAAGACTCTTCACTGACATTGATACGCTTCATCGTGGCGGACTTGAAGCGGTTCCGTTGTTTTATAAAATCTGCATTCATGCTGTGTGTGCCACATTCCTCATAAAACCATACAACGGGGCATAGAGTATAGGCTCGATTGAAAATGCTGTGAAGCAAACTGGTTTCATCTAGCGGGACAAAATTGTATCAACCTGATTTTAACCCGGGGATGAAATGTCGGTATTCCGCGGAACCGTTTTGTGCGTTCCGGACTGGTCGCCGGATGGTTTGCCGATTGCTACGTTTCCACGGGCAGGCCTGTATACGATTACAATAAAGGTCCAAGCTAATAGAAGGAGTTACACATGGACGCAAAAGCCTCCAAGATCGATATCGGCCTTTCCGACGAAAGTCGCGCGAACATTGCCGCCGGCCTGTCAGGCCTGCTGGCGGACAGCTACACCCTGTACCTGATGACCCATAACTTCCATTGGAACGTCAAAGGTCCGATGTTCAACAGCCTGCATCAGATGTTCATGGCGCAGTACACCGAGCAGTGGACCGCGCTGGACCTGATCGCCGAACGTATCCGCGCGCTGGGCTATCCGGCACCGGGCACGTACACCGAGTTCGTCAAGCTGGCGACCATCAAGGAAGTCGAAGGCGTGCCGAAGGCGATGGAAATGGTTCAGCACCTGGTCAAGGCGCAGGAAGCGACCGCGCGCACCGCGCGCAAGCTGCTGCCGCTGGTCGAGGGCGCGGACGATCAGCCGACCGCCGACCTGCTGGCCCAGCGCCTGGATACGCACGAAAAAACCGCGTGGATGCTGCGCAGTTTGCTGGAAGAGTAATACGCGCACACCTGTTCCACGTAGGGCGGATTAGGCGGAACGCCGTAATCGGCCATGCATGCGTCAACGCGGCGCATGCATGGCCGATTACGCTGCGCTAATCCCCCCTACGTGTTTCAACGACAATCACCCTGCCGTGGGCTTGAAGGGCACGTGCTCCCCCAGCTCGTCGATGTATTGGTTCATGGCCGCCGTCTCCTGCGCCAGGAAATCCGCGATCGCGTCGGCGAAGCGTTCGTCCGCGATCCAATGCGCCGACCACGTCGGCGTCGGCACCAGGCCGCGAGACATCTTGTGCTCGCCCTGCGCGCCACCCTCGAAGCGCGCGATGCCGTGCTTGATGCAGTATTCAATCGATTGCACGTAACACGTCTCGAAATGCAGGCCGGAGACGAATTCCTGCGTCCCCCAGTAGCGGCCGTACATGATGCCGCCGCCCACCAGATTCAACGCTACCGCCATCGGCTGCTCGCCGCGCCTGGCCAGCACGATCATCAGACTGTCCGGCACCTCGTCCAGCAGACGCTCGAAAAACTTCAAGGTCAGATAAGGCTTGGAAAAGTGCGCGTGGTAGGTCGACACATAGCAGCTATAGAAAAAACGCAGCACCTCGGGCGTGATGTCGCGGCCCGCCAGATGCTCGAAGGTGATGCCGGCGTCGTGCACGCGGCGGCGGTCCTGGCGGATCTTCTTGCGTTTTTCCATTTTAAAACTGGCCAGGAAGGCGTCGAAGTCGGCACAACCCGGATTCTCCCAATGGAACTGCACCCCTTCGCGCAGCATGAAGCCCGCCGCCTCCAGCGCTTGCCGGTCCCGCTCGTCGGGGAACAGGATGTGCAGCGACGACGTGTCCAGCTGCCGGGCCACCTGCAGCGCCGCGCGGGCCAGCAACTGTCGATCTTCTTGCGTCAGCGCCAAAAGCCGGCCGCCGGTCACCGGCGTGAACGGCACCGCCGACAGCAGCTTCGGATAGTAGGGCAGGCCGTTGCGGTGGAAGGCGTCGGCCCACGCGTGGTCGAACACGTACTCGCCACGGCTGTGATCCTTCAGATACAGCGGCATCGCCGCCGCCAGCGCGCCGTCGCGGTGCATCACCAGATAGCGCGGCGTCCAGCCGGTTTGGGTCGAGGCGCAGCGGGTCTCGTGCAGCGCGTGCAGGAAGGCGTAGGCCAGGGTCGGGTTGTCGCCGGCGATGGCTTGCCACTGCGCCGGGTCGACGTTTTCCAACGAGTCGATGATCGAAAACTCTGCTTCTGACACGCTTTGCTCCAGCTCTGATATTGGCGCCAGTCTAGCCTATCTGGCGCTGATCCGTTGCCGGCGGCGCGTCCATGGCCGTGCGATAATTGGCTTTTGTTTGGTTGCGCACGCGAAAGACTTTACATGAGCTCGAATTTCCTTAATTTGTACACGCATGATTTCGCCCGGGTCGCCATCGCGGCGCCGGTGTGCCGCATCGCCGATCCCGCCTACAACGCCGGGCAGACGATCGCGCTGGCAGCGGAGGCGGCGGCGCAGGGCGCGGCGCTGGTCGCGTTTCCCGAGCTGGGCCTGTCGGCCTATACCTGCGACGACCTGTTCCATCAGCGTGCCTTGCTCGACGGTTGCCTCGAGGCGCTGGATACGATCGTCGCCGCGTCGGCGCAGTGGAAAATGGCGCTGGTGGTCGGCGCGCCGCTGCGGGTCGAGCACCAGTTGTACAACTGCGCGGTGGTCATCGCCAACGGCCAGATCCAGGGCGTGGCGCCGAAGAGCTATCTGCCGAATTACGGCGAGTTCTACGACGCGCGCCAGTTCAGCAGCGGCGACTACGCGGTCGCCACCGAAATCGACCTGCTGGGCGAGCGCGTGCAATTCGGTTCGGGATTGCTGTTCGAGGTGGCCGACATGCCGCTGTTGAAATTCCACGTCGAGATCTGCGAGGACGTCTGGGTGCCGATCCCGCCGTCGTCGTTCGCGGCGCTGGCCGGCGCCACGGTGCTGGTCAACCTGTCGGCGTCGAACGCGCTGGTCGGCAAGGCCGGCTACCGCAACCAGTTGGTGTCGCAGCAATCGGCGCGCTGCATCGCCGCCTACCTGTACACCTCGGCCGGCGGCGGCGAATCGACCACCGACCTGGCCTGGGACGGGCAGGGCGTCATCTGCGAAAACGGCGACATGCTGGCCGAGTCCAAGCGTTTCACCGACGAGCCGAGTCTGACCTTCGCCGACATCGACCTGGAGCGCCTGTCGCGCGAGCGCATGCGCATGAACACGTTCGCGCAATCGGTGCAGCGCCACGCCGCCGAGGTCAATAAATTCCGCACCGTGTTCTTCGAGCTCGAGATCGGGCGCGAGGAACCGCTGGCGCTCAAGCGCTGCGTCGAGCGTTTCCCGTATGTGCCGGCCGACGCGCGCCGCCGCGACGAGCGCTGCAACGAAGTCTACAACATCCAGGTGCAGGCGCTGGCGCAGCGCCTGACGTCGAGCAACATCAAGAAAGTGGTCATCGGCGTCTCCGGCGGACTCGATTCGACGCACGCGCTGCTGGTGTGCGCGCGCGTGATGGACAAGCTCAAGCTGCCGCGCACCAATATCCTGGCATACACGATGCCCGGCTTCGCCACCAGCGAACGCACGCTGACGCAGGCGCACGCGCTGATGAAGCTGGTCGGCTGCTCGGCGCAGGAAATCGATATCCGCCCAAGCTGCATCCAGATGCTCAAGGACCTGAACCACCCGTATTCGGAGGGGCAGGCGCAGTACGACATCACGTTCGAGAACGTGCAGGCCGGCGAGCGCACCAACCACTTGTTCCGCCTGGCCAACCACCATCACGCGATCGTCGTCGGCACCGGCGACCTGAGCGAGCTGGCGCTGGGCTGGTGCACCTATGGCGTCGGCGACCACATGTCGCACTACAATGTCAACGCCAGCGTGCCGAAGACCCTGATCTCGCACCTGGTGCGCTGGGTGGCCGAATCCGGTGTCATCGGGCGCAACGACGCGCAGGTGCTGCTGAACATCCTGGCCACCGAAATCAGTCCGGAACTGGTGCCGGGCACCGCCGAAGGCCAGCCCGAGCAGCGCACCGAAAGCACGATCGGCCCGTACGAGCTGCAGGATTTCAATCTGTACTACGTGCTGCGCTTCGGCTTCCGGCCGTCGAAGGTGGCGTTCCTGTCGCTCAACGCCTGGAAGGACCGGGAGCAGGGGCGCTGGCCGGATGGCGACCACGTCACGCGCAACCAGTACGATCTGGCGGCGATCAAGAAAAACCTGGGCATCTTCCTAGACCGTTTCTTCCGCACCAGCCAGTTCAAGCGCAGCTGCGTGCCGAACGCGCCCAAGGTCGGCACCGGCGGTTCGCTGTCGCCAAGGGGCGACTGGCGCGCGCCTAGCGACGCGCAGAGCGTGGTCTGGATGGAGGAATTACGCTCCATTCCGGTGCAAGAGTAGAGAAAAATCAGGTAAAAATGGGTAAAACGGCGTGTTTTCGGCCGGTTTTTCAGTCGGGAGTGGACAGTCGGGAGTTGTCGATTACAATATACTTAATCGCTTGCGGATCGCCGGCTACAGATTGTTGAATTTAGATTGCCCATAAGGAGAAGTCATGAAACAGATTACCGCTGTGATTAAGCCGTTCAAATTGGACGAGGTGCGTGAAGCACTGGCTGAAGTCAATGTCACTGGCCTGACGGTCACCGAAGTCAAGGGTTTCGGCCGCCAGAAGGGCCATACCGAACTGTATCGCGGCGCGGAATACGTCGTCGACTTCCTGCCGAAGGTGAAAGTGGAAGTGGTCGTCGATGACGGCGTGGCCGAGCAAGTGGTCGACGCCATCATCAAAGCCGCCCGCACCGGCAAGATCGGCGATGGCAAGATCTTCGTGCAGAACGTCGAGCAGGTCATCCGCATCCGTACCGGCGAGACTGGCGCGGACGCGGTGTAAGCTTCTCCACGCAACACATTCCAATGCCGGCCTAGCCGGCATTTTTTTTGCCCGCAGGCTTGAGCGCCCATCCAAAACCAACCCGGGGTCAGGTCCACCATTTCTACACGAGCACATCCCTTGGCCCTGTACGGCCCCGTTCGTGTAGAAATGGTGGACCTGACCCCGGAGTTGCATTTTCTGTATATCGTTGTTTGGTTATATTAGTTTGGCTTATCTACGTGGATTAGTAATATAGCCAAACTTTCCACTTATCAAGATGCTGCGCAATGAATACGAACATCCCTTTCGCCCTGGCGTTGTCGCTGCTGACTGCGGCCGCCGCCGAGGCCTCCGATGTGAACGCCGACCCGGAACAGGCCAACGCAACCATCACAGCCGCCGTCGCCGCTGCTCCCGACGCCTCGCAGGAGGTGGTCGCCCGCGTGACCGTTTCCACCCGCCGCCGCAACGAGACCTCGCAGAGCGTGCCCACGACCATGAGCGTGCTGGACGCGAACAGCCTCGAAAACAACCGCGTTTACCGCGTGCAGGATTTGCAGCAGCTATTGCCGAGCACCACTGTCAACTACGTCCACGCGCGCCAGATGAGCTTTGCCGTGCGCGGCCTCGGTAACAACCCGGCCAGCGACGGCCTGGAAGGCAGCGTCGGCGTCTACCTCGATAACGTCTATCTGGCCCGTCCCGGCATGGCCGCTTTCGATACCTTGGACATCCAGCAACTGGAACTGCTGCGCGGCCCGCAGGGCACCTTGTTCGGCAAGAACACCACCGCCGGTGTGCTCAACATCACCAGCAAACAGCCGACCTTCCGCTCCGAGAACAGCGCGCAGCTGTCCATCGGCGAGCAGGGCTATGCGCAAGGCAAGGCCGTGATCTCGGGCGCGTTTTCGGACACGGCCGCCGGCCGCATCTCGCTGTACAAGACGCACGAGGACGGCTACATCACCAACATCCATAACGGCGACAAGGTCCAGGGCGGCGACCGCCAGGGCGTGCGCGCGCAACTGCTGCTGGAGCCGAACAACCAGCTCAGCGCGCGCCTGATCGCCGACTACAACGTCGAGGATTCCAACAACGGCACCCTGATCTTCTACAGCGCCGGCCCGAGCGGCCGCTTCCTGACGCAAGCCGCCGCCGTCGGCGCGCATCCGGTCACCGATCCGACGCTGCGGCAGGTCAACCTCGACACCGGCTCGCACGTGGACGTGCACCAGGGCGGCGTCTCGGGCGAGGTCAACTGGAAGCTCGACAGCCGCTACAAGTTCACCTCGATCAGCGCCTACCGCTTCTGGGACTTCACGCCCCACAATGAAGACGGCCTCGACGTGCCGGTGGTGCTCAACGTCGGCGCCTCCACCCGCCACCGCCAGTTCACGCAGGAATTCCGGCTGGCGACGCCGCTGGGCCGCGACGTCGAATCGGTGTACGGCGCGTACTACTATTATCAGAATCTGGACAACACCAGCTTCACCGTCAACGGTCCGCTGGCCGACCGCTTCAACGCCACGCCGGCGGGCGCGTGGAGCAACGTCAGCAGCTACGGCTACGGCCATCTGCGGGTCAACAGCTACGCCTTGTTCGGACAGTCGATCTGGCATATCGATCCGAAATGGGACCTGACCGCCGGCCTGCGCGCCACCTACGAGGACAAGCTGGCCCGCGTCACGCGCGACGTGCCGGTCGGCGCCCCGGTCACCGGCGCGGCGCTGGCTTCGCGCAATGCCCGCTACGGCGCCTTCAACTCCGGCGAGGTCCGCTTGAACAACCTGAGCCCGTCCGCGTTGCTGACCCTGGCCTACAAGCTCGACACCGACGTGCTGGCTTTTGCCAGCGTGTCGCACGGCGAAAAGTCCGGCGGCATCAACCTGTCGGTGCCGGGTGCGGCCGGCGTGTCCTCGCTCAAGGTCGACAACGAGAAGGCCAACAACCTGGAACTGGGCATCAAGAGCAATCTGCTGGGACGCCGCGCGCAGGTCAACGCCAGCCTTTTCTGGAACGAGGTGCACGGCTACCAGAACAACGCCTACGACCCCGTCAGCGCCACGTCCTACCTGACCAACGCCGGCGACGTGCGCAGCCGTGGCCTGGAGCTCGACACCAGCCTGGTCGTCGTGCGCGGCCTCACCCTGGGCGCCAACGGTTCGTTCAACGACGTCAAGTACACGGAGTACAAGAACGCCCCGTGCCCGGCCGAGCGCCCCGGCCCTTCATGCGATCTGTCGGGCCGGGCGGCGCTGGTCAACGCGCCGCGCTGGATCGGCAACCTCAGCGCGCAATACGCGCACGCGCTGGCCGCCAATATCGAAGCCTACGGCAACGTCAACTACGCCTATCGCGGCGGCACCTACGGCACCCTCGACGCGTCCGAGTATTCGCGCATTCCCGCCTACAGCCTGACCAACTTGTCGGCGGGGATTAAACTGATGAACGGCTCAACCCGCTGGGACGTGTCCGTGTGGGCCAAGAACGTGTTCGACAAGCAGTACTACACCAGCATGTGGAACACCAGCCCCAACGCCTACAACACCGTGATCGGCACGCCGCGCCAGATCGGCCTGACCGCCCGCGCGGATTTTTAATGGAGACCAGCAATGACCGACAAAACCAACACCACCATCAAGCAGGCCGATAGCACCCGCCGCCGCATCCTGAAAACCTTGCCGGCGCTGGCGCTGGCCGGCTATGTGCCGGGCGCTTTGGCCGCAAGCAAACAGCAGCCGAATATCATTTTCATCCTGGCCGACGACCTCGGCCACGCCGACCTGGGCGCCTACGGCCAGACCGACATCAAGACGCCGCACCTCGACCGCCTCGCCGCGCAGGGCCTGCGCTTCACCCAGGCCTACGCCAACTCGGCGGTGTGCTCGGCCACGCGTTTCGCGTTGATCACCGGCCGCTACCAGTACCGCCTGCGCGGCGGCCTGGAGGAACCGATCGCCGGCGCCTCCGACACCATCGGCCTGCCGCGCACGCATCCGACCCTGCCGTCGCTGCTGCGGAAAAACGGCTACGGCACCGCGTTGATCGGCAAGTGGCACTTGGGCTCCCTGCCGAACTTCGGTCCAATCAAAAGCGGCTACGACAGCTTCTTCGGCAACTACGGCGGCGCCATCGACTACTTCACGCACAAGCCGGGCGTCGGCCCGAACGTCAAGGAGGACCTGTACGAGGACGAGGTGCCGGTGCACCAGATCGGCTATTACACCGATCTGCTGGGCGCGCGCGCGGTCGACTTCGTCAATAGGCAAAAGGAGGGCAAGCCATTCCTGCTGTCGCTGCATTACACGGCGCCCCACTGGCCGTGGGAAGGTCCTGGCGACGAGGCGATCTCGCGCGACATCGACAACATCTTCCACTACGACGGCGGCGATCTGGCCACCTACGGCCGCATGGTCGAATCGCTGGACGCGTCGATCGGCCGTGTGCTCAAGGCGCTGGAGGACAAGGGCCTGGCCGAGAACACCATCGTCATCTTCACCAGCGACAACGGCGGCGAACGGTTCTCCAAGAACTGGCCGCTGTCCGGGCAAAAGACCGAGCTGCTCGAGGGCGGCATCCGCGTGCCGGCCATCGTGCGCTGGCCCGGCAAGATCGCGGCGGGGCAGGTGACCGACCAGGTCGCCGTCAGCATGGACTGGCTGCCGACCTTGCTCGCGGCGGCCGGCGGCGCGCCCGATCCGGCCTATCCGCCGGACGGCCAGAATTTGCTGCCGACCTTGCTGGGCCAGGCCAAGCCGCGCGAGCGCACGGTGCTGTGGCGCTACAAGGCCAACGCCCAGCGCGCCATCCGCTCGGGCGACTGGAAGTATCTGAAAATCGGCGGCAACGAGTTTTTGTTTGACGTCGTCAAGGACCAGCGCGAGCGCGCCAACCTGGCCAAGCGCCATCCCGAGGTGTTCGCGCGATTGAAGGCGCAATGGGAGGCGTGGGACAAGGAAATGTTGCCGATTACAGCCGATGTGCGCACCCACGGCGTTAGTGGGAATGTGCAGGCCGATCGCTATGGCGTTCCGCCGGGAGGGCGAATTACCGACTGATATTCAGTTGGTTTTGCCGACTAAAATTCACTCATCCCCGCCTTGGCGGGGATTTTCTTTTGTGGGGTGTTGTTTAGCTTTTGCGGTTAAACAGCGACATTTACGACAGAATTATTTGTTCGTCGCTCGCATTAATGTTAATTTGTGATGGACAAGCAGCAATTGCGGGTTATAAAAAAACAATGCGGGAGACAAACAAATTGAGAACGCCACAGAAGACGGCCAGTGCCAGGGCCGTGGTCCAACTCGCCCTTGATTGCGGGGCATATACATTAGCCGCCGCTGTTTCGTCCCAAAATGAAAACGTTGTCATAGTTAGTCCATTTTGAACAAATCCCAGGCATACGCGCAAAAACAATGACCGGAGGCGAGATGGACAACAATGACACGCATGGCGGCGCGATCCGCAGGATCGTCATCGTAGGCGGGGGCACCGCCGGCTGGATGGCGGCCGCCCCGCTAGCCCAGCGCCTGGCGCGGCACCCCACCCAGCCCTGCGAAGTGATCCTGGTGGAATCGCCCGAGATCGGCACCATCGGCGTCGGCGAGGCGACCCTGCCGACGATCCGCATCTACAACGAGGCACTGGGCCTGGACTTTGCCGATTTCATCAGCAAGACCCAGGCCAGCTTCAAGCTGGGCATCGAATTCAAGGACTGGGGCCACGTCGGTAACCGCTTTTTCCACGCCTTTGGCGATTTCGGCCCGGCGCTGGCCGGCGTCGACGCGCACCATCACTGGCTGCGTCTGGCGCAGGCGTTTGCCAACATGCCGGACATGGAGAATTGGTCGATGCCCTCGGTCATGGCGCGCCACGGCAAGTTCATCCCGCCGAGCGGGGAAACGCCCGGCCTGACCGACGCCTATTCGTACGGTTTCCATTTCGATGCCAGCCTGTACGCCGGGTATCTGCGCGATTACGCCGTGGCGCGCGGCGCCCGCCGCATCGAAGGCATGATCGTCGATGTCGAGCAGCATCCGGAGAGCGGCTTCGTCACCGCCGTCAAGCTGCGCGACGGCCGCCGCGTCGAAGGCGACCTGTTCATCGACTGCTCGGGTTTCCGCGGCCTGTTGATCGAGGGCGCGCTGAAGGCGGGTTACGAGGACTGGAGCGCCTATCTGCCCTGCAACAGCGCGCAGGCCGTGCCGTGCGCCTCGGTTCCGCAACTGACGCCCTACACCCGTTCCACCGCCAAGGAAGCCGGCTGGCTCTGGCGCATCCCGCTGCAGCACCGTACCGGCAACGGCCACGTCTACAGCAACGGCTTCACCAGCGACGAGCGGGCGCGTAGCGTCCTGCTCGAGGGCCTCGACGGCGCCGCCCTCGACGAGCCGCGCCAGCTGCGCTTCGTCACTGGTCGGCGGCGCAAGTCCTGGGTCAAGAACGTGGTCGCGATCGGCCTGTCGGCTGGCTTCGTCGAGCCGCTCGAATCGACCAGCATCAACCTGATCGAGATCGCGGTGCGCAAGCTGCTCGAACTGTTCCCGGACCGCGATTGCAGTCCGGCGCTGGCCGACGAATTCAACCGCGTCATGGGCATGCGTTACGAATCGGTGCGCGACTTCATCGTCCTGCACTACAAGCTGACCAGGCGCGACGATTCGGAATTCTGGCGCTACTGCGCCAACATGGCGGTCCCGGACGCGCTGCGCCACCAGATCGAGCTGTTCCGCGAGACCGGGCGCGTGGCGATCGTCGATCGCGGCGGCTTCGCCGAGCCCTCGTTCGTGGCGATGATGATGGGCCTGGGCGTGGTGCCGAAGCGTTACGACCCGCTGGCCGACCGCGTCGACATCCGCGCCGTGCACGGCCATTTCGCCGAACTGCGCGACCTGATCGCGCGGGCGGTGGCGCGGTTGCCGGATCACGGCGCCTATGTCGCGGGCCAGGCGGCGGCGGGCGTTTCATCGCTGGCGGCCGCCTGACATGTGTTATTTCATCACCAAACTTAGGGAGGCATAAACTTTTCAGAGAGCACTTATAAAGAGACCGGTACCAGTATCAGGACGCAACACTGTAGCGTTATGACTTGTAAATATAAAAACCACCTATATAGGCGGGGAGACGAAATTGAGCAAATTACAAAAAACCGCAATCGCCGCGGCGGTCGCACAGGTTGTCCTGCTGCACGCCAGCCCGGCATGGGCCCAAGCAGCTGACGGCGCCAGCGCCGCACCTGCCGTCGTTGTGGTGAGCGGCCAGCGGGCCGCCCTGCAATCGGCGCAAAAACTCAAACAGGAAGCCGACGAGGTCGTCGACTCGATCGTCGCCGAGGACATCGGCAAGCTGCCCGACCGTTCGGTCACCGAGGTGCTGCAGCGTATCGCCGGCGTCACCATCGACCGCAACATGGCGGGCGACCCGAACCGCCAGTCGGTCGAGGGCTCCGGCGTGTCCGTGCGCGGCCTGACCTACGTGCGTTCGGAAATCAACGGCCGCGATGCGTTTTCCGCCGGTGGCGGCCGCTCGCTCGGCTTCTCCGACGTGTCGCCGGAGCTGATGGCCGGAGTCGATGTCTACAAGAATCCGTCCGCCGAGCAGGTCGAAGGCGCCATCGCCGGCCTGGTCAATCTGCGCACCGCCATGCCGTTCGACTACAAGGGCTTCAAGGGGACGGCGGGCTTCTCCGAATCCTATTCCACGCTGCGCGAGGGCAAACCTTCGCCGACCAGCACCATCCTGCTGTCGAACCGCTGGAACACGCCGTTCGGCGAAGTCGGCGCGCTGGTCAATTTCGCCAAGGCCGAGAGCCCGAGCCGCTCGGACGGCGTGGGTGTCGATCCGTACTTCCCGCACGTGAATTCCACCGATCCGGCGCTGTACGACCGCTCCAAGACGCAATGGATACCGATGGGCGTCGGCTATCGCTCGCAGGACTTCGAACGTACCCGCCGCGGCGATTACGCGGCGCTGCAGTGGAAGCCGAACAAGGACTTGACGGCCGCGCTGACCTATTTCAAGACCCACTACAAGGAAGACCTCGACGAGCACGTGGTGGCCTCGTCCGAGGACAAGTGGTATCAGCAGGTTGCCAGCAGCAACTCGGTGTTCGACAAAAACGGCGCCTTCCAGAGCGGCACGATCTCGAACCCCACGTATAAAGGTTCGCCGTTCAACAGCTCGCAGCGTATCAACACGCGTGAATCCGAGACCCGCGACACCTCGCTCAACGTCCAATGGCGCATCACGCCGGACCTGACCTGGACCAACGACTTCCAGCATGTGCATTCGACCACCGAAGGCTTCGACGCCGACGTGTCGACCGGCTTCATCCTGCCGGACCAGACCATGGACATGACCGGCAAGGTACCGCAGATCGGCCTCGGTTCGGCCGCCTACATGGCCGACCCGAAAAACTACTACTGGGCTTATACCCAGGAAGCGCTGGACCGCGCCTCGGCCAACCAGAAAGCGTGGAAATCGGACGTCAAGTTCTCGTTCGACGACCCGGTGCTGCGCGACATCCGCTTTGGCGTCCGCATGGCCAACCGCGAAGGCGTGAACCACAAGGCCCAGAAGTTCTACAACTGGTCGGCGATCACCTTCCCGTGGATGGAAGGCTGGCAGATCCCGGGCGTGGCCCGCCTGAGCGATCCGCGCTTCGCCGGCGGCTCTTCGCTGCAGACGATGGATAACTTCTTCGGCGGCAAATACAACATCCCGCCGATGCTGTTCGCCGACGAGGCCACCGTGCGCGGCTTCCCCGACCAATGGAGCAAGATCCACGCGTACCACGACGTGCTGTGCGCCGAGCAAGGTTCGACCTGCGATCCGTGGAAACCGGCGACCTTCAACGACCCGGCCGCCAACAACACGCAGACCGAGAAGACCCGCGCCGCGTACACGCAGCTGCGCTTCGGCTGGGATAACCTCAAGTACCCGATCGACGGCAACATCGGCATCCGCTACGTGAAGACGACGGGCGCCGGCAGCGGTTATGTTTCGTTCACGCGGCCGAGCCTCCCCACCGCCGGCAACAGCGGCGTCGTCCCGACCGGCCAGGGCAATCTGATCGACATCGCATCGTTCGCGGAACAGCAGACGGTCAACAATTCGTACGACAACTGGCTGCCTAGCCTGAACCTGCGCATGAAGGCCACCGACCAGCTGCAGTTCCGCTTCGCGGTGGCCAAGTCGCTGTCGCGTCCGGACTTCAACCAGCTCCAGGTGCAGACGACGCTCAACGCCCAGCACAGCCAGACGGTCACCCGTGACGCGGCGGGCAACACCACCGCCATCCGCTTCGACGGCACCAGCCTGAGCGGCACCAGCGACGGCAATCCGCTGCTCAAGCCGACCACGTCGACCAACGTCGACCTGACCGCCGAGTGGTACTTCGCCAAGGCCGGTTCGCTGACGTTCTCGGCGTTCAACAAGGACCTCAAGGACATCATCACGACCAAGAACTACAGCTACAACGCGGTCGACGTGAACGGCAAGGCGCAGCAGTTCGTGGTCACCGGTCCGGTCAACGGCGCCAACGGCTTTGCCCGCGGTTTCGAGATCGCCCACCAGCAGTACTATGATTTCGTACCGGACTGGCTGCGCGGCATCGGCAGTCAGGCAAGCTGGACTTATGTGTCGAGCGAGCGCAAGCTGAAAGAACCGGTGTTTAACGCATGGTGCCAGGGCAACGACGCGTCGACCAACTTCAACCTGTTCATCAACGGCTGCGATACCGATGGACGCGCGTTCGGCAAGACCCCGTTGCAGGGCCTGTCGCGCCACACGGTCAACCTGGCGCTGATGTACGAAGCGCACGGCTTGTCGATGCGGGTGGCCTACAACTGGCGCTCGCGTTACTTGCTGGGCGTGACCCAGTGGGGCAGCCGCGGCAACAACGGCCTGAACACGAATCCGGCCGCCCCTGCGGACAAGTACCTGATACCGACGACCAACAACGACCAGGCCTTTGGCCTGCCGCTGTACCAGGCCGGCTATGGCCAGGTGGACGCGTCGATCTTCTATGACTTCACTGACAAGTTCCGCATCGGTATCCTGGGGACCAACCTGACGAACACCTACACGCGTCAGATCATGGAGCAGCATGCGGGCGACTTCACCCGCCAGGTCTTCATGAGCGGCCCGCGCTACACCGTGCAGGCAACTTACGCGTTCTGATCGAGTCGTCATCCTCGATCCGCCGGCGGGGACGCTCTCCACGCCGGCGATCTTTTCCCGCCCGGGCCCGTCCCGCGCGGGATTTTTTTTACCCCGTACTGCCATGCAGGGTCGTACCCCGTACGGGGTACGACCCTTAAGTGGCGCAGCCAGCGTATCGCTAAACGCATGCGGGGTTGGGGGGCTATGGCGCCGGAATCATGTCGACCGCGTCCCACGCGTAGCCCGGGCTCAGCCAGCCCGTGCTGGTGGTGCCGCTAATCGCCGTCAACGTCACCGTGTTCTGTCCGACCACCAGCGCGCTGGCCGGAATGTCGAAACTGAAGGTGGTGTTGTTGCCGCGGTAGATGCCGACCGTGAGGGTGCGCGTCTTCGGCTGGGTTGACGCGGCCGGGTTGGCCGACGACCAATTGTTGACCGCGATCTTGGGCCGGCCGCCGGCCGTGGCGACCGTGATCCCCGCGCGCAAGGTGTAGTTCCTGATCTGGCTTGCAGTCAGGTTAAAGCGGATCACCGTGTTGTTGTTGATGTCCTTCCACTGGTAGGCGGGGAAGCCGGTCGCCGCGTTCGATGCGCCGATCACGTAGTCCGGCACCGTCCACGCGGCCATGCGCACATCCGACGGATGCATCGTGCTGACCTTGCCGCCGTTGATGAACTCCTTCGGCGTGCCGTCCCAGTCGCCGATGCGCCACAGCGCGGCCGTGTTGCTTGGGTCGTTGGCGATGGTGATCGTGTTGAGCGTGGCCATGCCGCCGGCCGTGACGGTGACGCTGCGGGTATCGACCGCCAGCTCGTTCTTGTAGATCGTCATCGTGTAGGTGCCGGGGATCATGCCCCGGCTGTCGAAGTGGCCGTTGGCCGCGTCGGCGTCGACCCAGTACTGCGCGGTGGCGTTGGCGAAGCCGACCGTGTAGGTGTAGGCGGTGTCGCGGTTGCCGATGCCGACGCCGGCCACGCCGCCGCGTGCGCCGGCCGGCACGTAGCCGGTCATGCCCATGCCGGCGAACCACGACGTGTCGGGCGTGGCCGGGGCGCCGCCGCCGGTGAAGCTCATCGTGTAGGTGTTGAGGATGCCGGGGCGGAAGGCCTCGGTCTGGCCTTCGCCGTAGTTGATGATGTAGGTCAGTTCCTGGTTGGTGGAGGTGGCCTGGTTGATCAGGCTGCGGTAGAACGGACCGCCCGAATTGCCTTCGTTGTTGTCGCGCACCATCCACAGGCCGACGCCGGGGCCGGTGGCGCCGAAGTAGCGCCAATCCTTCAGGCGGATGTTGGAGTAGTGCTTGGAGCGCGTCTCGCCGTTGGCCATGCCGAACACGTCGCCGGACTCGATGGCGCCGGTGTTGTTGCGGATGTCGGACGGCACCGGCCCGTTCGGCAGCACGGCGATCGGCACGCGCACGATGAAGCGCGCCAGTCCCAGGGTGCTCGGTTCGGTGGTGAAGTAGGTGCCCATGTAGATGTTGGGCTGGCCCCGGCGCGCCAAATAATAGTGTGTCAGGTCGCCGGCCGTGACGGTGATCTTGATGGTGTCGGCGCCTACCGTGGTGGCGCTGACGTTGACCGCCGACACGCCCGTGTACAGGTAGTCGAAGCCCGAATTGAGCTGCGAGCCGCGCGACTGGTCCTGGTACTGCACGCCGTTGTAGATCATCGAGGCGATGTCGCCGGCAGACTGCGTGCTGACGCCGTTGTCGGTGCGGCGGATTTTGAAGACCAGGCCGGCGCCGGTGTCGATGGTGTAGAAGTTGGCGTCCTCGGTCAGGCCGAACGAGTCAGCGGCGGCCGTCGAGACGACGGTGTCGGCGTGGAGGCGGTTGGCGTTGGTGGTGCTGGTGTCGGCCGAGCCGCCGCCGCAACCGGCGAGCAGGGTCAGCGCCGCCGCGCCGGCGAGGGCGCGCAGTGTGGTGTGGTCCAATTGTGTCTCCCGAATGTTGTAGATGTTGTTTGGACGCGCCGGCACGCTGCGACCATAGTCGATTTTCGGGAGGGGCAGGTCAACAGCGTTCGTGCAACAATGGCAAATAAATCACCTTGTTGAGCAGTCGCTTAGTGGCGTCCGATACGCAAGTCGAACTTCCACGTCACCAGGCGCAGGGTGGTGATGAAGGTGGCGCTGGCCCACAGCGCGTAGTCGTCGGAGACGCTGGTGTACTGCAGGCCGATATACATCCAGCAGCCGAAGAAGGCGCAGATGGCGTACGGTTTGCCGTCGCGGAAGACCATCGGCACCTCGTTGCAGACGATGTCGCGCAGCACGCCGCCGAAGATACCGGTGATCACGCCCATCATCGAGGCGATGAACAGCGGCATGCCGGCCGCCTGCGCCTGCGACACGCCGGCCACGGCGAACAGGCCGAGGCCGATGGCGTCGGCGATGACGATCAGGCGTTCGGAGAGGATTTGGCGCAGGGTGCGCATCAGCGGCACGGCGATCAGCGCCAGCACGAAGATGAGGATCGCGTATTCCTGGTGCATGACCCAGAACAGCGGCCGGCGGTCGAGCAGGATGTCGCGCAAGGTGCCGCCACCGAAGGCGGTGATGAAGGCGACGGTGAAAACGCCGACCAGGTCCATGCGCTTGCGGCGCGCCTCGACGAAGCCGGAGAAGGCGCCGACCAGGATAGCCACGATTTCGATGACGGTGATCAGGGAAACGTGGACGGGAACTGGCTTCATGTAGGCATGCGGACAAAGTGGGAATGTCCGTAGGTTAACATGCCGCAACAGTTACGTGTGAGCCACTTGGGGCGCGGGATGGGGCGTGATTTAACCCGCACCCCCATGCGGGGTCGTACCCCGACGGGGTACGACCCCTAAGTGGTAACGCTGGCGTGGTGGTGAATGCTGGCGGGTTTACAGCCGCTCGGGCCGCAACGCGGCGCGCAACAACACGATCAACGCGCCTTCGCCGCCCTCGGACGGACGCGCCTGGCAGAAGGCGACCACTTCCTCCTTCTGCACCAGCCAGCTGTGCACCATCGATTTGAGCACCGGCTCCTGGCTCTTCGAACCGAACCCGCGCCCGTGGATCACGCACACGCACCGGTGGTTGCGCATCGCGGACTTGCGCAGGAAATCGCCGATGGCGTCGCGCGCGGCGTCGCGCCGCAGGCCGTGCAAATCCAGCTCGTCCTGCACCGGCCAGTGCCCCTTGCGCATTTTCTTGACGATGTCCGGTCCCACGCCCGGCGCCGCATAATTCAACGCCGGGTCTTCCTCCAGATAATGATCGACTTCAAACAGGTCCGACAGCGACTCGCGCAGCACGGCCGCGTCGTCCTCCGCCTGCGTCAGCTTGCGCGCCGGCGCGGCGGCGGGGCCGGCCGACTTCGGCAGCGACGGCACGTAACGGTCCGACACCGGCATGCGCTTGACGCCGCCCACGCTGGATTGGAAGATATTCGCCTCCACTGCCTGCGTCTTTTCCCGTTTGACGCGCTCGGCCTCGGCGGCCGCGCGCGTCTCGGCCTGTTCCTTGAGCTGTTTGCCCAGGGTTTTCAGGTCGGCGAAGTCTTTCAGACCCACAGTTACTCCTGCGCTTCCAGATAACGCTGCGCGTCCAGGGCCGCCATGCAACCGGTGCCGGCGCTGGTGATCGCCTGACGGTAGATGTGGTCCTGCACGTCGCCGGCGGCGAACACGCCCGGCGCGCTGGTGGCGGTGAACATGCCCTCGGTGCCGGCCTTGGTCTTGATGTAGCCGTTGTGCATGTCCAGCTGGCCTTCGAAGATGCCGGTGTTTGGCTTGTGGCCGATCGCCACGAACAGGCCGTGGACGGTGATGTCGGTGACGGCGCCGGTGTCGGTCGACTGGATCTTCAAGCCGGTGACGCCGCTGTCGTTGCCGACCACTTCCTGCAAGGTGTGGTTGTACTTGATCTCGATCTTGCCTTCGGCGACCTTGGCGTTCAGGCGGTCGATCAGGATCGGCTCGGCGCGGAACTTGTTGCGACGGTGGATCAGGGTGACCTTGGTGGCGATGTTCGACAGGTACAGCGCTTCCTCGACGGCGGTGTTGCCGCCGCCGATGACGGCCACTTCCTGGCCGCGGTAGAAGAAACCGTCGCAGGTGGCGCAGGCCGACACGCCTTTACCCATGAAAGCCTGTTCCGACGGCAGACCCAGATACTGGGCCGAGGCGCCGGTGGCGATGATCAAGGTGTCGCAGGTGTATTCGTTGCTGTCGCCCTTGAGGCGGATCGGACGCGCGGCCAGGTCGACGGTGTGGATGTGGTCGAACACGATCTCGGTGTTGAACTTTTCCGCGTGTTGCAGCAGGCGCTGCATCAGGTCCGGGCCTTGCACGCCCATCGGGTCGCCCGGCCAGTTTTCCACGTCCGTGGTGGTCATCAGCTGGCCGCCTTGCTCCATGCCGGTGACCAGCATCGGGTTCAGGTTGGCTCGGGCGGCGTAGACGGCGGCACTGTAGCCGGCGGGACCGGAGCCAAGGATCAGTACGCGGGCGTGTTTAGGAGTGGTCATGGAGGGCTTCTTAATATATGTTGGATTAATCCGAATTTGGGGGCGTTTAGAGTGGAGGCAAGGGCGGCCGTGCGAGTTGCCACCCGCCGCCGCCATTGCATTCACGCAGGCAATACAAGATTATAGTGCAAGCAGGCGAAGAGGATGAATCGTCGGGCCGGTTGATGCTGCTTTGCCGTAAAATACGCATATATGAATATTTCCTCCTCGCTAACGTTGCAACACCTTAATACCTATGAGCAGTAAAAAAGTTCAGGAGCGAGCGCCAAAAGCTGGAACTTCCTCCTCGCCGGGCTATACCCGCACCCCGACCATGCGCCAACCGCTGCCGAACCGGCTGGTGCGGCTGCTGTCGGAGGCGCGCTGGCTCGCGCTGGCGGTGCTGGGCCTGTATTTCGTTCTGATACTGGCCAGCTACAACAAAATGGACCCGGGCTGGTCGCACGAGACGCTGGTCCCCAAAGTCACCAATCTGGGCGGCCGCGCCGGCGCCTGGCTGTCCGACTTGTTGTTGTATATTTTCGGCATTTCCGCCTGGTGGTGGGCGTTTTGCCTGCTGCGCCTGGTCTGGAACGGCTACCGCCAGTTGACCCAAAAATACGTGCTGTCGAAGGAATCCGACCCCGAGCACGCGCAGGAGGGGCTGATACGCGCCATCGGCTTCCTGCTGCTGTTCGCCGGCAGCGTCGGGCTTGAATACCTGCGCATGTACTCGCTGCACGCGGAATTGCCGCGCGCGCCGGGCGGCGTGCTGGGCGAGCTCATCGGTCATTCCGCCCATGTGGCGTTCGGCTTCACCGGCGCGACCTTGCTGTTGCTGCTGCTGTTCGGCCTTGGCTTCAGCCTGTTCTTCCATGTGTCGTGGCTGGCCGTCGCCGAGCGTATCGGTTACACGATCGAGACCGGCATCGAGTGGTTCATCCAGCGCTACCAGTACCGCGAAGACCGCCGCCAGGGCGAAGTGGCCGCCGTCAAGCGCGAGGAAGTGGTCGTTATCGAGCGCGCCAAGCATGTGGAAAAACACGTGGTGTCGGCGCCGGTCAAGATCGAGCCGCAGGTGGTCGCCGTGGTCAAATCGGAGCGCGTCGAGAAGGAACGCCAGGCCGTGCTGTTCCAGGACTTGAGCGGCGACAGCCAGCTGCCGGCCCTGTCGCTGCTGGACGAGGCCGCCGAGGTGCTGGAAACCGTGCCGGTCGAGACCCTGGAGTTCACCAGCCGCCTGATCGAGAAAAAACTGTCGGACTTCGGCGTCGAAGCCAAGGTGGTGGCGGCCTATCCGGGCCCGGTGGTCACGCGTTACGAGATCGAACCGGCCACCGGCGTCAAGGGCAGCCAGATCGTCGGCCTGGCGCGCGACCTGGCGCGCTCGCTGTCGCTGACGTCGATCCGCGTGGTCGAAACCATCCCCGGCAAGAACTACATGGCGCTGGAGCTGCCGAACGCCAAGCGCCAGATCGTGCGCCTCTCCGAGATCGTCGGTTCCAAAGTCTATAACGACAATCCGTCGCCGCTGACCGTGGCGCTGGGCAAGGACATCGCCGGCAAGGCCGTCGTGGCCGACCTGGCCAAGATGCCGCACTTGCTGGTCGCCGGTACCACCGGTTCCGGTAAGTCGGTGGGCATCAACGCCACCATCCTGTCGCTGCTGTACAAATCCGATCCGGCCGACGTGCGCATGATCCTGATCGATCCGAAGATGCTGGAGATGTCGGTGTACGAAGGCATTCCGCACCTGCTGGCGCCGGTCGTGACCGACATGCGCCAGGCCGGGCACGCGCTGAACTGGGCCGTGAACGAGATGGAACGCCGCTACAAGCTGATGTCCAAGCTGGGCGTGCGTAACCTGGCCGGCTACAACGCCAAGATCGCCGAGGCCAAGAAGCGCGAGGAACTGATCCCGAATCCGTTCAGCCTCACGCCCGATTCGCCGGAGCCGCTGGAAAAACTGCCGACCATCGTCATCATCATCGACGAGCTGGCCGACCTGATGATGGTCGTCGGCAAAAAGGTAGAGGAATTGATCGCCCGTATCGCGCAAAAGGCGCGCGCGGCCGGTCTGCACTTGATTCTGGCGACGCAGCGTCCATCTGTGGATGTGATCACCGGCTTGATCAAGGCGAACATCCCGACCCGTATCGCGTTCCAGGTGTCGTCGAAGATCGACTCGCGCACCATTCTCGACCAGATGGGCGCCGAGGCGCTGCTGGGCATGGGTGACATGCTGTACATGCCGCCGGGTACCGGCCTGCCGGTGCGGGTCCACGGCGCCTTCGTCTCCGACGACGAGGTGCACCGGGTGGTCAAGCACCTCAAGACCACGGGCGAGCCGAACTACATCGACGGCATCCTCGAGGGCGGCACGCTGGAAGGCGAGGGCGGCGCCGACGGCGCGGGCGCCGGCGAAGGCGGCGGCGAGGCCGATCCGATGTACGACCAGGCGGTGCAGGTGGTGTTGAAGAACCGCCGCGCCTCGATTTCGCTGGTGCAGCGCCATTTGCGCATCGGCTATAACCGCGCGGCGCGTTTGCTGGAACAGATGGAAAATAGCGGTGTCGTGTCGCCGATGCAATCGAACGGCAACCGCGAGATCCTGGCGCCCGCCGCCAGTGCTGAATAACCAAGGAATAGATAACGTATGAAGTATTTGAAAAACGTAGCGGCACTGGCCGCCGGCTTGCTGCTGGCCGGCGCGGCCGGCGCCACGGCGCTGGACCAGTTCAAAACCTTCGTCGCCTCGACCAAGGCGGCCAAGGGCGAGTTCACCCAGCGCCAGGTCAAGAACACCAACGGCGAGGCCGCCAAGCCGACGCCGCCGTCGAGCGGCACCTTCCTGTTCGCCCGTCCGGGCAAGTTCATCTGGACGTACGTGAAACCCTACGACCAGGTGCTGCAGGCCGACGGCGAAAAACTCTACATCTTCGACAAGGACCTGAACCAGGTCACCGTCAAACAGTTGGGCAACGCGCTGGGCTCGTCGCCGGCCGCGATCCTGTTCGGCAGCAACGATCTGGAAAAGAACTTCACCTTGTCGGAAGCGGGCACCAGGGACGGCATGGAATGGCTCAAGGCCGTGCCGAAGGCCAAGGACACCAGCTTCGAGCAGATCAGCATCGGCCTGCGCGACGGCTTGCCGCAAGCGATGGAGCTGAAGGATTCCTTCGGCCAGACCTCGCTGCTGACGTTCAGCAAATTCGAGAAAAACCCCGCGCTGACCGCGACGAGTTTTAAATTCGTCATGCCGAAGGGCGCGGACGTGTTCAATAATTAAAGATTAAAGCATGCAGCGATAACGCCGCGGCTGCGACGCTGCGGCGTTTTTCCATTCCGAGACACTATGGCTGACCTATTTGCAACAGAACCGCGCCAGCCGCTCGCCGAAGCACTGCGGCCCAAGACGCTCGATGACGTCATCGGCCAGCACCATTTGCTGGGGCCGGGCAAACCGCTGCGCCTGGCGTTCGAGTCGGGCCAGCCGCATTCGATGATTCTTTGGGGGCCGCCCGGCGTCGGCAAGACGACGCTGGCGCGGCTGACCGCCAACGCCTTCGAGTGCGAGTTCATCGCCTTGTCGGCCGTGTTCTCGGGCGTGAAGGACATCCGCGCCGCGATGGAGCAGGCGCAGCAGAATCTGACGATGGGCAAGCACACCATCCTGTTCGTCGACGAGATCCACCGCTTCAACAAGTCGCAGCAGGACGCCTTGCTGCCGTACGCCGAATCCGGCCTGGTCACGTTGATCGGCGCGACGACGGAGAATCCTTCGTTCGAGGTCAATTCGGCGCTGCTGTCGCGGGCGCAGGTCTATGTGCTGCAATCGTTCAACGAGGACGAGTTGAAGCAGTTGGTCGCCAAGGCGCGCGCCAAGGTGCTGGCGCACCTGGAATTCGACGACGCCGCCATCGACACGCTGATCGGCTATGCCGACGGCGATGGCCGCCGCCTGCTCAACCTGCTGGAGCAAACCAGCACGGCGGCCAACGCGGCCAAGACCAACAAGGTCACCAGCGAGTTCATCCAGAACGCGCTGACCCTGAACGCGCGCCGCTTCGACAAGGGCGGCGACAATTTCTACGACCAGATCTCTGCCTTGCACAAGTCGGTGCGCGGCTCGAACCCGGACGCGGCGCTGTACTGGCTGTGCCGCATGCTCGACGGCGGCGCCGACGCCAAGTACCTGTCGCGCCGCATCGTACGCATGGCCTGGGAGGACATCGGCCTGGCCGATCCACGCGCCATGCAACTGGCCAACGACGCCGCCGCCACCTTCGAGCGGCTCGGCTCGCCGGAAGGAGAACTGGCGCTGGGGCAGGCGGTGATCTACCTGGCGATCGCCGCCAAGAGCAACGCCGGCTACAACGCCTTCAACCAGGCGATGGCGTTCGTGAAAAAGGACAAGTCGCGCGAAGTGCCGGTGCACCTGCGCAACGCGCCGACCAAGCTGATGAAGGAACTGGGCTACGGTCACGAGTACCGCTACGCCCACGACGAACCGCACGCCTACGCGGCCGGCGAGACCTACTTCCCGGACGATATGCGCGAGCCGGGCTGGTATCAGCCGGTGCCGCGCGGCATGGAGAGCAAGATCGCCGACAAGATGGCCTTCCTGCGCAAGCTCGATGAAGACGCCGGTAAAAACTAAAGGAACAGCATGCAACAACTGATGGTGGTCGACGACATCGACGTGTATATCGAAGGCGGCGTGGAGGGTTCCGAGACGATCATCATGATCCACGGCTGGCCGGACACGCACCGGCTGTGGGATGCGCAGGTCGAGGAGCTCAAGAGCCGCTATCGCTGCGTGCGCTTCACCTTGCCGGGCTTCGACATCGGCAAGCCGCGCCGCTCGTACTCGCTCGACGCGACGATGCGCATCCTGTTGCACATCGTCGCCGCCGTCAACCAGAAGCAGAAGGTGATCCTGATGCTGCACGACTGGGGCTGCGTGTTCGGCTATGAGTTTTATATGCGTAACAAGGGGCTGGTGTCGGCGATCGTCGGCGTCGATATCGGCGACGCCAATTCGGACGCCACCGACCGCTCGCGCACCTTCGGACAGAAGATGATGGTCAGCGGCTATCAGAACATCCTGTCGCTGGCGTGGGCGATCGGCGGACCGATCGGCAACATGATCACGCGCGGAATGGTCAACGCGATGAAGGTGCCGGCGCCGAAAGAGTACATCAGCTCGGCGATGAACTTCCCGTATTACATATTGACGGCGGGCGCGGCGGGATCGTACAGGACGCTGGTGCCGTTCTTCCCGAAGGTGCCGATGCTGTTCATCTACGGCACGCGCAAGCCGTTCATGTTCCACTCGACGCAGTGGCGCGACAAGCTGGCGGCGAAGGAGGATTGCAAGGTGGTGGCGATGAGCACGGACCACTGGCCGATGGTGCGCGATCCGGAGGGGTTCAACGCGGTGGTGCTGGAGTGGCTGGAAAAGCCGGCCGCAAAAGAAGAAGCCGCCGGTGAGGACGCGGCGGCTTAAGCTTAAGTTGCTATCAAATATTAACGCAACTTGATCGGCTTGTAATACGGCGCGAACGGTGGCGCCGGCAACTGCACGCCGGCATACGCGTCGCGGAAGCACGCGGCCTTGCGGTTCTCGACGTCGGTGGTGCTCTTCACCACTTTGCCGGACGCATCCAGGGTCAACACGATCACCACCGGATACTTGGACAGGTCATGGCAATTGCCTTTCTCGTCCAGCTTTTTCGCGTTGTTATAGTTCAGCGAAACCTCTTCGTACTTGGTCGCCTTGTCGTTCGGGAACTGCTTGTTGAACTTGTCCATTTCAGCGGCGAAGTTCGGGTTGGCAGGTGGCGGCGCCTCGTCGGCTGGCGGACCGCCACCGAGCGTCGAGCAACCTGCGGCCAGAACCATCAATGCGCTCATCGCGCCCATCTTCAGATATTGATTTTTCAAATTATTCTCCTCGGGGCTGTATTGTTGACGCATTGTACATATTTCGAGGAGTGCGGGGCGCACGATTAGTTGCGTAGGTGAAATCCTACAGATGCAGACCGGAAAGTACTGTGGCAACTTTGCGCTGTAAGCCCCGCCAGCCCGGCGGCAGCGCCGTTTGCGCGGGCAGACGGATGCGCACCACGCCCGCGCCGGCCGCCTCGATCAGCATCAGGCCGTCGTTCGGCACCTCGAACGTCAGCCCCCGCCGCAGCATGAAATCGGTGTGCTCGCCGTAGGCGGTGATCCAGGCCGTGCCGTCCAGGCATTCGATGCGCTGGCCGGCCGCGTTGGCGATGCGCAGTGGATGATCCTGGGTCAAACGATATTCGGCCAAGCCTTGTTTTACGGTGACCAGTTGCGGTTTCATGGTTGCTCCTGCGCGCTGAGTTATAGGTGTTACGTGATGCCACCAGAATACGCAGCGGCGCCCGGCCATAACAGATGCAGCGAATCGAAATTGTTACCATCACAGAGGCGATTTGGCTAAACTGTTATGGTCAAAATGATTGCTCGCTGTACCTGTCGGCCGAGGGTGGGGCTGGGCCACAATATCGAAATGCACATCAATTTGTACGAGCAGCTTGCCAACGAACTGGGCGGATTGATCGCCAGCCGCGTTTTCGCGCCCGGCGACCGGTTGCCGTCGATCCGCCATCTGGCGCAGCAGAAGCGCCTGTCGGTCAGCACCGTCATGCAGGCGCTACGGCTGATCGAGGATCGCGGCCTGATCGAGGCCAGGCCGCAGGCGGGGTATTACGTGCGTCACCGTTCACGGACGATGGCGGTGATGACCGACGCCGCGCATCTTCAGGAGCCGGCCTATGTCGGCATCAACAACTTGCTGATGCGGGTGCTCAAGGCCAACGAGGACCCGGACATTGTGCAGCTGGGCTCGGCCTGGCCGCTCGACGAGCTGCTGCCGATGAAGCGCATGCAGAAGATCGTGGCGGCGGTGGCGCGGCGCGACTCCGCGCTGCTGAGCTCTGTCAGCTGCTACGAAACCAATCACCCCGAATTCACCCGCCAGATCCTGCGGCGGGCGCTGGACTGGGGCCGCCTGGACCCGGCCGAGATCGTCGTCACCACCTCCTGCACCGAAGCGATCAGCCTGTGCCTGCGCGCCGTCGCCAAGCCCGGCGATACCGTCGCGATCGAATCGGCCAGCTACTTCGTGCTGCTGCAGCTGATCGAATCGCTGGGCATGAAGGCGCTGGAGATTCCCACCCACCCGAAGACCGGGCCGTCGATCGACGCGCTCGAGCTGGCGATGAACGCCGGCCTGGTACAGGCCGTGCTGTTCGTCCCGAACGCCAACAATCCGCTCGGCTGCATCATGCCGGAGACGAACAAGAAGCGGCTGGCGGGTTTGCTGTCGCAGCACAACGTGCCGCTGATCGAGGATGACGTGTACGGCGAGCTGTGCTTCACGCCGGAGCGGCCGTGGCCGGTCAAGGCGTACGACACCAGCGGCCACGTCATGCTGTGTTCGTCCTTTTCGAAGGCGGTCAGCCCCGGCGCGCGCGTCGGCTACGTGCTGGCCGGGCGCTACGCGCAGGACGTGGCGGTGCTCAAGATGGTGTCGAGCGGCGCCACCAGCCACTTCTTCCAGGCCGTGCTGGCCGAGTTCCTGACCGGCAGCGCTTATGAGAACCAGCTGCGCAAGATGAGAAGGGCGCTGTCGCAGCGCATCGCCCGCATGTCGGACGCGATTTGCGCCTCGTTCCCGCAGCAGTGCACGGTGTCGGAGCCGCAGGGCGGCTTCGTGGTGTGGGTCAGCATGCCGGAGCAGGTCGACGCGCTGGTGCTGCACCAGCGCGCACACGAGGCGGGGGTGGCTTGCATGCCGGGGCAGTTGTTCTCCGCGTCTGGCAAGTACGGCAACTTTGTCCGGCTCAACTGTGGCAATGCGTGGAGTCCGCAGGTGGAGGCCGCCGTGTCCAAACTTGGCGCGCTGGTGCACAGCCTCGCCGACGAGGCGCCAGCGCTGCGCAGCGCCGCCTGAGTTTTCCGGATATCTCCAATTTTTGCACTTCATCCGCCGTTTCCGGCGCTTCGTCGCATCCCGATGGTTTCGCATAGGCCCTTTAGGTACAGTACAACCATACCAAAGCGGCAGACATAAGTCGGCCGAAACCACCACCCCAGGGAGCTATCATGAACATCGCTAAAAACATGGAAATCATCTTCGTCACCGTCGCCGTCATCGCCGGCGCCACCACCTTCGCCACCGCCGCCGACGCACCGGCGATCATGGTCGCCGCCGACACGCGCGTCGCCCAGGTCGCCACCGTCAACGCCGACATGCCGGTCGTCACCGTGACCGCCAAGCGCCTGACCGCCGCCGAAAAAGCCGCGCTGTAATCCAGCGGGCGGTCGCACCAGCCGGCGGGCTGCTCAAAACTCGCAAGGAAGTGGCATCCTCTTGGTACAATTGACGTTTTCGATACAAACGGCACTTGTCCCCATGATTGATATCCAACTTCTCCGCAAAGATATAGCCAACGTCGCCGCGCGCCTGGCGACCCGCAAGTACCAGCTCGACGTGGAAGCGTTCAACGCCCTCGAAGCTGAACGGAAAGCGATCCAGACGCGCACCGAAGAGCTGCAGGGCAAGCGTAATTCGCAGTCCAAGCTGATCGGCATGATGAAGGGCAAGGGCGAAGACACGACGGCGATCATGGCCGAAGTGGCCGGCCTGGGCGACGAGCTCAAGGCCAACGAAACCGCGCTGTCGGCGGTGCAGGCCAAGCTGGCCGATTTCATGCAGGCGATCCCGAACCTGCCGCACGAATCGGTGCCGCAAGGCACGGATGAAACGGGCAACGTGGAAGTGCGCAAGGTCGGCACGCCGCGCACGTTCGACTTCGAAGTGAAAGATCACGTCGACGTCGGCGCGCCGCTGGGGCTGGACTTCGAAGTGGCCACCAAGCTGACCGGCACGCGCTTCTCGGTCATGAAAGGCGGCATCGCCCGTCTGCACCGCGCGCTGGCGCAGTTCATGCTGAACACCCACATCGACGAGCACGGCTATACCGAATGCTACACGCCCTACATGGTCAACGCCGACTCGCTGCGCGGCACCGGCCAGCTGCCGAAGTTTGAAGCCGACCTGTTCTCGGTCAAAAAAGGCGGCGTCGAAGGCGAGGGCGAGACTTTCTATCTGATCCCGACGTCGGAAGTGTCGCTGACCAACATCGTGCGCGACGAGATCGTCGCCGCCGATACCTTGCCGCTGAAGATGACCGCGCACACGCCGTGCTTCCGCTCGGAAGCGGGCAGCTACGGCCGCGACACGCGCGGCATGATCCGCCAGCACCAGTTCGACAAGGTCGAAATGGTGCAGGTCGTGCATCCGGACACCTCGTACGCGGTGCTGGACGAGATGGTCGGCCACGCCGAAACGATCTTGCAGCGCCTGGGCCTGCCGTACCGCGTGATGTCGCTGTGCACCGGCGACATGGGCTTCGGCGCCACCAAGACCTTCGATCTGGAAGTGTGGCTGCCGGCGCAGAACACCTACCGCGAAATTTCGTCGCTGTCGAACTGCGAAGCGTTCCAGGCGCGCCGCATGCAGGCGCGTTTCCGCAACGCCCAGGGCAAGCCGGAGCTGCTGCATACGCTCAACGGTTCGGGCCTGGCGGTGGGACGCACCCTGGTCGCCGTGTTGGAAAATTATCAGCAGGCCGACGGCAGCGTCGAGATCCCGGCAGTGCTGCGTCCGTACATGGGCGGGCTGACGCATCTGAAAGCGTAAAAATAGTCCTTCCCTTTTCGCCGAGGGCTGCTATAATCTTGCCTTCTCGCAGCAGTGACGCGGGAAAAGGAGAGGTGGCAGAGTGGTCGAATGTACTTGACTCGAAATCAAGCGTACGTTAAATCGTACCGTGGGTTCGAATCCCACCCTCTCCGCCAGTATTTAGAAAAACCCGCTTCGGCGGGTTTTTTGTTTTGCGGAGAGGAGCGAGCGCAGCTCGCGCGTGGGATTCGAAGACTCGCGCGTACTCGCGCGAGGGCGGCCTGCGGGATGTAGGCGAATCCCACCCTCTCCGCCAGTATTTAGAAGAACCCGCTTCGGCGGGTTTTTTGTTTTGCGAAGCGTATCGCGCGCGTGATGCGAAGACTCGCGCGTGAATTATATTTGCGGGGCTTCCGTCTTCCTTTGTTGCCTGCTATAATCTTGCCTTCGTCGACCCGGCGTAGCAACACCAGGAGAGGTGGCAGAGTGGTCGAATGTACTTGACTCGAAATCAAGCGTACGTTAAATCGTACCGTGGGTTCGAATCCCACCCTCTCCGCCATGATTGAATAAAAAAGCTCCCGCAAGGGAGCTTTTTTATTTTCCGGACAGCAGAGGAGTGAGCTTCGTGACGAGCTCTTACAATGTCTCGGCCCCAAGTGAATTCGCAAAGCGTTTGAGCGGGGCGTGTGCGTCAGCATCTGCCCATCCCGTTTCATTTATGCGGCCTTGATCAATTCCTCGCTCTGTGTCCATAGCTGCCCGGCCTTGACGGGATCGAGCGCATACGACCGCACGCCATCGGCAAACGGATTGGGCGTGTCATTGACCGGCGCGACGGCGCAGTCTTCCAGGTACCGGCCGCCGATGGCGTCGGCGTCGGCCACCACCGCCGCCCAGACCGACGTGGCGGCGGCTTGTCCGATGTCTTTCAACTGGCCGGGCGGCAGGCCGGCATCGGCGCGCGCTTTGCCCACGGTCGCAAACAGGCCCTGCAATTGTTCAGGCGTGAAATTGCGTGGCAGCTCAGTCAGGCTGTTTCCCGGCATGACCGATGCGGCGCGTATCCCTTGCGCGCGATGGCGCCGATCGAATTCCGCCGCAAAAAGCGTGATGGCCGTTTTCGAGCGGCCGTACGCCACGAATGGCTCGTAGTCCTGGCGCGCGAAGTGCGGGTCGAGCAGGTCGATATCGGCCACGCGATGTGCCTGGGACGACAGCGCCACCAGTCGCGAGCCTTGCGCGAACAGCGGCGTAAGACGGTCGACCAGCGCGAAGTGGCCAAGGTAGTTAATGGCGAACTGGGTCTCGAAGCCGTCGACCGTCTTGCCGAACGGCGTCGCCATCACGCCGGCGTTGGCGATGACCGCGTCGAACGGCAGGCCGTCCGCCAGCAGCTGGTCGGCGCAGGTACGCACGCTTTGCAGCGACGCCAGGTCGAGCGCGACGAGCTTCAAGCGCCCGCCGCCATGGCTTGCCGCCTCGCGCACCTGCCCGAGGCTCGCCTCGGCCGCGGCGATGTCCTTGACCGTACCGATGACGGTGGCGCCGCGCGCCACGAGCGCGCGCGCCGTTTCGCGCCCGATGCCCGATGAAACGCCCGTCACCAGGTAGCGTTTGCCCTTGAGGTCGATGCCGGCAAGGACGTCGTCGGCGGTCGATGTGGCGTCAAATTTCTTGGTCATGTTGTTTCCTTCTGTTGTCAATGAATTGTTGCGGGTCAGACGCCCAGGCCGCCGGCCACATCGTGGACGCCACCCGTGATATACCCGCCATGCGGCCCTGCCAGGAAGCAGACCAGCGCCGCCACTTCCTCGAGCGTGGCAATGCGGCGGATGGGATGCAGGTCCAGCAGGGCAGGGGGAATGCCGTCGCCGAGCACCTCGGCCGCCATGTCGGTCGGCATGACGCCGGGCTGGATGACGTTGACGGTGATGTCGCGCCGGCCCAGGTCCCGTGCCACGCCGCGTGCGTAACCGGCGATCGCGGCCTTGGTGCCGGCATAGTCGGCGGCGCCCGCGAACGGGACGCGCGTGCCCAGCAGCGAGCCGATGAAGATGATCCGGCCGCCGTGCGACAGCACCGGCGCGGCGGCGCGCGTGGCGGCCACCGTGCCCATCACGTTGATTTGCCACTGGCGGTCGAGGTTGACCGTGTCGAGTTCGGGATCGTCGACGGTCTTGCCCTGCACCGCGATGGCGGCGTTGTTGACGAGGATGTCGAGCCGGCCGAAATGCGCCATGACCTGATCGATCAGTGGTTTGGCGGCGGCCATGTCGGCCTGGTCGCTCCGGATGGCGATGGCGCGCACGCCTTTCGTTTGCAGCCGTGCGACCACGGCGTCGGCCTTCTCTTTGGAAGCGACGTAGCTGATGGCCACGTCCGCGCCCTCGTCGGCGAGTGCCTCGGCCGTGACCGCGCCCAGGCCCCGCGATCCGCCGGTCACCAGTGCCACTTTGCCCTTCAATAACTGTTTCATAAAACCCTTTCGCTTCACGTCGTTTTTCAGTAACGACCGTTACCGTAACGCAGAGTATATAATTATGAAACGGCCTGTCAAGAGATTTATTAACGGTCATTATTGAATTTGGAGGTAGGGATGGGACGCCATCGCGAATACGATGTGGACAAAGTGCTCGACGCGGCACTGTGTGTTTTCTGGCGCAAAGGATACGAAGGCGCGTCGTATGCGGACTTGACGCAGGCGGCGGGAGTCGAGCGGCCCGCCCTGTATTCAGCCTTCGGCAACAAGGAAGCATTGTTCCGGCGCGCGCTGGAGCGCTATGAAGATCAATACATGGGCCATATCCCCGAGGCGCTGGCGATGCCGACGTCGCGTGAAGTGGCGGCGCACCTGCTGTACAGCTCGGTCGAATTGAACACCCGGTACGCGGACCGCACCGGGTGCCTGGGCGTGAACGGCGCCATCGCCGGCGCGGACGAGTCCGAACCGGTGCGGCAGGCGCTCATCGCGTTTCGCGCAGGGGGCGAGGCCCGGCTACGTGAACGCTTCGAACGGGCGCAGCGCGAAGGCGACCTGCCGCCGACGGCCAGGCCGGATGCCCTGGCCGCCTTCGTCATGGCCATGCTGCATGGCATGGCCCTGCAGGCCAAGTCCGGCTTCAGCCGCGAGATGCTGCTGGCGGTCGCCGACCAGGCATTGTCGACCTGGCCTGGCGCGGTGAATCCGCCGGCGTCATCCTGACAATCACGCTCTCCGGAGGATCCGGTTTTTTTCAAGGGCACGACGTTTTGATGCGGCACGGTTCGCTTGCGCAAAAAACATGTTTTTTCCTGGGATCGCGTAGCATTAGCGCGGAGAAATGGAGGAAACATGGAACGTGCAACAATCCGGTCGTGGTCTTTAGGGAACGCAAATGTACTGGCGTGCGCATTGCTGCTGGGGGCCGCATGGCCCGCCATGGCGCAGCGCGCGCCGCAGACGATGCCCCACGCGGCCACGCCGCACGAAATGTTCGGCCCCTTGTTCGAGGCTGTGCAGGCGGCGCGCATCTATCCCGACGCCAAAACCTTCGCCGACGCCGTCGCCAAGGAAGAACCGCAAACCATCCTGGCGCAGTACCGGCGCGAACAGCCCAAGGACGCCGTCGCGCTGAAGGCTTTCGTCGAGCGCTATTTTTCGCTGCCCGAGCCGACCGCCGTCACGCTGCGCCAGCACATCGCGTCGCTGTGGCCGGTGCTGACCCGTCCGCCGCTCGATCCGCCCAAATGGTCGTCGGCGCTGGCGCTGCCGGCCAACTACGTCGTTCCCGGCGGCCGCTTCCGCGAGATCTATTATTGGGATTCGTACTTCACGATGCTGGGCCTGAAGGCCGACCATCGAAGCGACCTGGTCGATTCGATGATCGTCGATTTTAAAAGCCTCATCGAGCGCTACGGCTTCATCCCGAACGGCACCCGCAGCTACTACCTGAGCCGCTCGCAACCGCCGTTCTTCGCGGCGATGACCCAGCTCAAGCCGCTCGGCGACCGCGCCGACGACGCCAAGGTGCTCGCCGCGCTCAAGACCGAACACGCGTTCTGGATGCGCGGCACAGGGTGCTTGCCGAAGGCCGGCGCCGGCGCCTGCGAGCGCGTGGCCCGCCTGGCCGACGGCACCGTCCTGAACCGCTACTGGGATGCCAAGGACTCGCCGCGCGACGAGGCCCTGGGCGAGGATGTCGCCACCGCGCGCGAAGGCAAGCGTCCCGCGCCCGAGGTGTACCGCGACCTGCGCGCGGCGGCCGAAAGCGGCTGGGACTTTTCGTCGCGCTGGCTGGACGACCCCGCGCGCCTGGCCACGATCCGCACCACGACCATCGCGCCGGTCGATCTCAACAGCCTGATGTTCCAGTTGGAAGGGGAGATCGAGCGGCGCTGCAAGGCGGCCGGCGACAGCGCCTGCACGGCGCGATTCCGCCGCGCGAAGGAAGTGCGGGCCACGGCAGTGCAGAAACATCTGTGGGTCGCCGCCGAACGGCGCTACGCCGACTTCGACCTCGCCAAAAACGCGCCGACGGCGGTGCGCAGCGCCGCCACGCTGTACCCGCTGTGGGTGGGCATGGCGACGCAATTCCAGGCCGACGCGGTCGCCGCCACCACCAAGGCCGAACTGCTGGCCGAGGGCGGCTTGCGTACGACGCTGGTCCGCAACGGCCAGCAGTGGGACTCGCCCAATGGCTGGGCGCCGCTGCAATGGGTCGCGGTCGACGGCCTGGCCCGCTACGGCCACAAGGAGCTGGCGCACGAGATCGCCCGCCGCTGGGTCGGCACCGTCTCCCGGACCTGGGCCGAGACCGGCAAGCTGCTGGAAAAATATGATGTCGAGGAACGCAAGAGCGGCGGCGGTGGCGAATACCCTACCCAGGATGGCTTCGGCTGGACCAACGGCGTCACCAGCGCCTTGCTGGAGCGCTATCCCGACCTGAACAAGTGAGGGGTTTTATTTGCCGTCGCCGCAGCACTTCTTGTATTTCTTGCCGCTGCCGCAAGGGCAGGGATCGTTGCGGCCTACCTTGGCGGTCTTGACCGGCTCGGGATGCCAGTGGGCGTTGATGCGGATGACCGACTGCGTGACGGCGCGTTCCCAATCGTCGCCCTGGCGCTGGAGCGGCGCCAGCCATTCCGGATGGGCCGCCAGCAGCGGCGCCCAGCCTTCGGCGTCGAGTGCCATGCCGGTCTCGAAGCCGGCGGTCCACGCCTGCGCGCTCCAGGCGCCGCCGCACTCGTAGATCGGTTCGAAGCTGCCCGGGTCCTGCAGCATCCATTTGCGCATGTATTCGAGGTGGCGCAGCACCAGGCTGGTGGCCGTGTCGTTGCCGGCCTGCGCGCCGCCCCAGACCTTCTCCAGCCACACCGCCTGCGGCACCGGGCGCGGGCCGACCACCAGCGCAGTCAGCAGTCCCTCCAGCGCCGAGACGTCCATCGCCTGTTCGCCGAGGTCGCGCAGCAGGTCGTCAAGCTGGTCGTATTCTTCGTCCGTGAGGGGTGTGGTGAGCATGGTCTGAACCGGTAGTCTGGGGGAGTCGACATTCTACCTGCAAGTGAGGATCTCAATCAGACAAGCAATTTTATTGAATTCGCAATATGATGCGTGCCAACATTAATTCATTCCAAAATCCAAGGAGTCGACATGAAACCAAGCATTTTCCTGGCTGCGGCCACCCTCTCGATCGCCGGCTGGGCCAGCGCCGCCGCTCCGGCTCCGGCCGCCGCGCCCGACGCGGCGCGGGTCAAGGCCGCCCATGATCTGCTGCTGTCGATGCAGGCGGAAAAACTGCTGCGCATGACCGCCGGCATGAGCAAGTTCCCCAGCCCGGCCCAGCGCGAGCTGACCATGGCCAAGGTCGAAAAGCTGACGCCGGAGATGGTCTACACCCGTCTGTCGCAGCCGGTGGCGCGCCTGGTCAGCACCGAGACGGCGGTCGAGATGACCCGCTACTACCAGTCGAGCTACGGCCAGCGGCTGCTCAAGGAAACCTATAACGGCGGCCCGCGCATGTACGCGGCCGACCCGACGCCGACGCCGGCCGAAAAGGCCGAACAGAAAAAGCCGGCCTTCGTGAAAGCCAACAAGGAATTCAAGGCGGCCGAACCGGCCATCCGCCACGAGGTGTTTGTGCTGCTGACCGAAATCAACAAAGGTAAATAAATTCGTTGCAAATTGAAAATTATTAAAAAATAAAGCATACTAAGTCCTTAACTTTTCAAGGACGGGTCGATGCTGAAGAAATTTGCTTGTGTGCTGGCGTTGCTGCCGGCGCTGTCGCTGTCGTCGTTCGCGGTCCGGGCGGCCGACTTGCCGACCTATCCGTTCATCCACGTCGGCGGCGAGGGCTTTGTCATGGTGGCGCCGGACATGGGCGAGATCGACTTCGACGTCAGCGCCTTCGACGCCGATCCGGCCGTCGCTGTCGGAGTGATCCAGGCCCGCGTGGAAGAAATCCGCGCGCTGCTGATCGAGCATTCCGGGCCGCCGGAAGGCGACAGCGCGGCCGGCGTCGAAGTGCAGGACATGCGCAAGGAAATGCGCAAGTCCGCCAATCCCGATCCCGCCGCAACCCCTGAATACGATATCCGCAGCTCGGTGCACATCGTGGTGCGCGACCTGACCAAATGGCGCCCCATCATGCAGGCGCTGCTGGAGATGAAGAACATCGACCATATGTCGACCACCTTCGGCAAGAGCGACCGCCTTAAGGTCGAGCAGGAGCTGACCGCCGCCGCCATCAAGGACGCGCTGCGCCGCGCCGAGGGCATGGCGGCCGGATTCGGCAAAAAGGTGGGGTCGGTCACCGCGATTTCGTCGAGCCCGCTGCGCAACCTGACCAAGGCCGTCGGCCTGATGCCGAGCGACTGCTACAACTCGGACCGCCGGGTCCAGGCGAAGACCAGCGAGAAGGATTTCCTGTCGATCACGGTGCTGCGCTGGACGCAGAATGTGGACATGATCTTCCGCATCAAGTGATGACATGAGGGCGGCCTGGTCTTGCGACGACTTGCGTGCGCTGCCGCACGCAACGGTGTAATCAGGCGCTTGTGAATCGTGCCTTGTGCCCGATCTACATCTGGAACCCACTTAGGAGGACCTAGTCATGACCGCCATCGACCCACGCGCCGTTACCCACGCCCATTCGACCCCCGACCCCGAAGTGCCGCCGCCGCAGCCGGAAAAAGATCCGCCGCCGGACAATATGCCGATGCCGGAGCAGGCGCCGATCGAGGAACCGACGCCCAAGGCGCCGCCGATCAAAACGTAGACGGTGGAATGAGCCGGGCGGCAACCCAATAAGGCGGGGTCGTACCCTGCAGGGTACGACCCCTGTACGCCGCCGTCCGGGTTGAACACAGACTATGACGGGCGCGGCGCCTGCTTGGACTTACCGGGCTCGCTATCGTGCGGCAGCGGGGGAATGCTTTTGATATCCTCCTCGGTGTCGCGTTGCCCCGGCGTGCGCTCGCCGCTGCCGATGTCGGCTTCGTCGAGCATGTGGCCGCCTTCAGCGGCGTGTTCGTCGCCGTGCGGTTTCTTCGGTTGATTCATGATGACTCCTTGAGTGGCTGGACGTGGTTGGACGAAATTCATCCTAGCAGTTTGGCGTGTCGACCGGCGCGCGTTGGGCAGTGTGAGAAAGTGTGAGTATCGTTGCTCGACGGATACAAATTTACATGTTTGTGTTCAACGTCACACTGCCGTCATGAAACTGTTCCTATAATTTAGTCATGTCATCGTTTTTCGTTCACGGAGAGCATCATGGGCAATTCCTTACACAACAAAATCTACCTCGGTCGTCGTCGTAGTGTCGTGTTGAGCACGAAGCGTGTGCAAGCCCTGATTTGTATCGCCGCCTTTGCCAGCATCGGCTTGGTGTGGCTGGCGATCCGGGCGCTGTAAAGCAGTCCATTCCGCCATTGTCCGGGTGGGTCGGGCGTTTCTTCGGAAACGCGTTGGCGGCGCATTTTCTTGCCGTCATCCCGCCGGGCGCGTACCATGAGGGCCGCAGCAGTCTCTTATGGAAAAAATGGCAATGAAGAACGAGAAATTAACGCAGGACGAATACAACGCGCTGGACGAAGTCAAACGCGGTATCAAAGGCGAGCGCGTCAGCGCTTGCGTCGGTCGCAACACCAAACGCCTGACCGGCATCAAACTGTTCACCATCGCCAAGAACGGCCGCATTTCGCTCACCGACAAGGGGGAGGAGGTGCTCTTCTTGCGTCGTTGCATCCTGGGGTTGCGCGCCATCGAAGCCGATCCCGCCAGCCCGCTCGACGCCGACGTGGCGCTGTTCCTGGGCAAAAAATCCCACATCGTGCCCCGCGCCGCAGGAGGCTTCGAGCTCAGCGACAAGGGCCGCGAATCGTTGGCCGATATCGCCAATCAAGGTTTGTGATCGAAAAAACGCTCCGCTGGGGCGTTTTTTTTGCTGTAATGTAGTAATAAATGAGCAACTGGCGTAAATGAGAGCACGCATCCCGTGATGAGAGTCGATACCCTGCGGAAGTTTAGGAAGCTGTTTGGCGTGCTGGTGGCTGCCGTCGCCGTCGTCCTGTTGATCGTTTTGCTGGGTATCGGGCACGTCCTCAACCAGAGCCGCCTGCGCTACTACGCCGCCGCCGACGAGACTTCGCGCAACCTCGCCATCACCCTGGAGAAATTCCTCAACTCCCATTTCCTCGAGGTGGACCTGGCGATGCGCCGCGCCGGCGTCGAGTTCCAGGCGATGCACGCGGCCGGGCGTTTCGACAACGAAAAGTTCAGCGCCTACCTGCGCTCGCTCAAGGAGCGCATCCCGCAGGCCGACGCCGTGCGCGGCTCCGACGCCGCCGGCCGCGTCATCTACGGCGAAGGCATCGATCCGTCCAAGCCGCAGGACCTGAGCATCCGCGAATTCTTCCAGCGCGCCAAGAGCGAGCAGGAGCTCATCATCGGCTTGCCGGCCCGGTCGCGCATCAGCGACCAATGGGTGTTGCCGCTGGCGTTTCCGCTGACGATGCCGGACGGCGACTTCGGCGGCACCGCCTATGTCCTCATCAACAGCGAGCGCCTGACGACGGCGTTCGCCGCGCTCAATATCGGCGCGCACGGCGCCATCGTCTTGCTGGACAACCGCAAGCGCGTGCTGCACCGCTATCCGGAAGCCGAGGACATGCTCTTTGGCACCACCATCAAGGTCAACGCCATCACCCAGCGCATCATCGACGGCAAGCAGGACCGGGGCACCTACACGGTCATCAGCCCGCGCGACAACCTCGAGCGGACCTTGAGCGTGTCGCGGGTGGGCGCCTATCCGGTGTATGTGGTGGTGGGGCTGGCCAGCGACGATTTCCTGGCGCCGTGGCGCAAGGAGGTGCGCAACGCCGCCATCTTCGCCACGCTGCTGCTGATCCTGGCCGCCGGCTTGCTGATGAGCGTGCGCTTCGGCTTGCGCAAGCAATTCCAGTCGGTCGAGCAGCTGATGGAAAACAAGCAGGCGCTGCAGGACTTGCTGACGCAGCTGACGGCGTCGGAGTCGCGCTGGCGCTCGCTGACGGAAGGCTTGCCGCAGATGGTGTGGACCGCCACGCCGAACCTGCGCGTCGATTTCCTCAGCCACCACTGGGAGGAGTTCAGCGGCATTCCGCCCGAGCAGATGATGGGCGACGATAACTGGGCCAGCGTGATCCACCCGGACGACATCGCGGCGATGGCGGCGGCCTGGCGGCGCGCCAGCACCGAAGGCACCGAATTCCGCTGCGACTGCCGCATGCGCCGGCGCGACGGCGTCTGGCGCGTGTTCGACAACCACGCGCTGCCGCAGCGCGACGCCGACGGCGTGATCGTCAGCTGGGTCGGCAGCAGCACCGACCGCACCGAATCGCGCGCCTCGCGCCTGGCGCTGCAGCAGGCCAAGGAGGAGGCGGTCCAGGCCGGCCGCGCCAAATCGGACTTCGTCGCCAACATGAGCCACGAGATCCGCTCGCCGATGAACGCTGTGCTGGGCATGCTGCAACTGCTGCAGCAGACCGAAATGAGCGAGCGCCAGCAGGACTACACGTCCAAGGCCCACTCGGCCGCCAGCGCCTTGCTCGGACTGCTCAACGACATCCTCGACTTTTCCAAGGTGGAGGCGGGCAAGCTGGCGCTGGACCCGCATCCGTTCCGGCTCGACAAACTGTGGCGCGACCTGGCGGTGATCCTGTCGGCCAATGTCGGCAGCAAGAACATCGAAGTGCTGTTCCGCATCGATCCGGCGCTACCCGACATGGTCGTCGCCGACGGCCTGCGGCTGCAGCAAATCCTGCTGAACCTGGCCGGCAACGCCATCAAATTCACCGAGCACGGCGAGGTCGTGCTGTCGGCCAAGCTGCTCGCGCGCGACGGCCGGCGCTTGTCGATCGGCTTCGCGATCCGCGATTCGGGCATCGGCATTTCCGAGGAACAGTGCCGGCACATCTTCGACGGCTTTTCGCAGGCCGAGGCCTCGACCGCGCGGCGCTACGGCGGCACCGGGCTGGGCCTGGCGATCAGCCAGCGGCTGGTGGCGCTGATGGGCGGCACGCTCGGCGTCGACAGCACGCCGGGCAAGGGCAGCGTGTTCGACTTCACCATCGAGTGCGAGGCGGCGGAACAGCAGCCGGCGCGGCAGGCGCAGCCGGGCGCGCAACCGCCCGACGAGTTGATGCGAGGGCTCAAGTGCCTGGTGGTCGACGACAATCCGGTCGCGCGCGTGGTGCTGGGTGAAATGGCCGGCTCGTTCGGCTGGAAGGTCGACCTGGCGGCCAGCGGCCACGAGGCGCTGGCCGCCGTGGCCGAACAGGTGGCGCAGCAGCGCGCCTACGACGTGGTGTTCATCGACTGGCGCATGCCGACGCTCGACGGCTGGGAGACGAGCTGCCAGATACGCAAGCTGGCGCCGTTGGGCAAGATGCCGCTGATCGTCATGGTCACCGCGCACGACCGCGAACTGCTGGCGCAGCAGCACGACGACTTGTCGCCGGTGCTCGATGGTTTCGTGGTCAAGCCGGTCACCGCCTCGATGCTGTTCGACGCCGTGGCCGACGCGCGCATGGAGCGGCGCGCGCCGTTGTCCTTGGTGTCGGTGCCGTCGAAGCAGCGGCTGGCCGGCCTGCGGCTGCTGCTGGTGGACGACAACCCGGCCAACCAGCAAGTGGCCAGCGAGTTGCTCGGCAACGACGGCGCCCGGGTCGAGGTGGTCGGCTCCGGCGCGTTCGCGATCGAAGCGGTCACGCGCGGCGGTCCGATGCCGGATCTGATCCTGATGGATATCCAGATGCCGGAGATGGACGGTTACGAGGCGACGCGGGCGATCCGCAAGCTGCTGGGGGAGGGCGCGCCACCGATCGTGGCGATGACCGCCAACGCCATGGCCGCCGACCGCGTCGCCGCGCTGGAGGCGGGCATGGTCGACCACGTCGGCAAACCGTTCGATCTGGCGCAGCTGATCGAGGTCATCCTCAAGCATGTGGGGCGCGGGGCCGAGCCGGCGGGCGTGGCGGCGGAGGCCCCCGCGCCTGCCGATAACGCCGTCGCCGCCGACAGCGGCGCCATGGCGCTGCCCGAGGCCGGTCTGAACAGCACCGCCGCGCTCAAGCGCATGGGCGGTTTGCAGCAGGTCTACCTGATGGCGCTGCGCAGCTTCGCGGGGGAATCGGTCAAGCTGGCGGCGCAGTTGCGGGAGGCGCGCGCCGCCGGGGATGCGCAGGCGGCGCTGCCGGTGCTGCACACGCTCAAGGGATTGTCCGGAACGGTGGGCGCCGACCGCATGGCCGCGCTGTCGCAGCTGGCGGAGACGGCGTTGAAGGAGGGCGCCTCGGCGCGCGCCTGGGATCAGCTGGGGCTGGTGCTGGACGCCGGCCCGGGGCTGGTCAGCGACATCGAACAGCTGGTGCGCCAACTAGCTCCGGCAATACCGCAGACCGAAGCATGACATGGGCACCGACCCAAACACGATCTGAACCACGTAGGGCGGATTAGCGAAGCGTAATCCGCCATGCATGCGTCACCGCCGACGCATCCATGTCCGAAAAACGCCGTTCTAACAGAAACGATTTTTAAATCTAAACCAGGGAGCAAACAATGGAAAAACCAATGACGTGGTCGGCCCACGAACTGAGCATGACCGTGCTGATGACCCCGGACATGGCCAACTTCTCCGGCAACGTCCACGGCGGCACCATCCTCAAATACCTGGACAGCGTCGCCTACGCCTGCGCCAGCCGCTATTCGGGCAGCTACGTGGTGACCCTGTCGGTGGACCAGGTGATGTTCCTGCAACCGATCCACGTGGGCGAACTGGTGACCTTCCTGGCCTCGATCAACTACACCGGCCGCACTTCGATGGAAGTCGGCATCCGCGTGGTGACGGAAAACATCCAGCAGCGCCTGGTGCGCCACGCCAACAGCTGCTACTTCACGATGGTGGCCGTCGACGCCGGCCGCAAGCCGGTCGAAGTGCCGACCTTGGTGCCGGAGACCGAAGAACAGAAGCAGCGCTGGGAACAGGCGCTGTTGCGCAAGCAATCACGCCAGATGGTGCACGACCGCGCGCGCAAGGGCTGATAGCGGAAGCGCGCGATGCATCGCCTACTAAACGTGTTGTGTCTGTTGGCCGGCTTTGCCTCGCCGGCTTCCGCTTGTCTACTGATCACCAGTAATATGACGTTCGCGCCATCGGTGCCGGAGACCTTTGAGTGGGACAAAGCCCCAATGAATCGCGCGCTGCCGGCGCCGGTGCTAAAGGTCGAACGGATCGAGCGCTTGCCCTATATCCCCGTCGACTATCGGCAGCGGATCGAAGCCTGTAGTTCGGGCAGGGTAAGCGTGCGTATCCATTGGCCACGCACCGCCGCGGTGAAACTCGACAAGATCGGTTTCCAGTTCAAGATGCTGACCAAAGACAGCGGGCTGTCTGTGGAGGAGGTGCCCGTGACGGGCGAGCGCGAAGGCGATTCGATGCGCTTCGATTTTCTGCTGTTCGAGTCGCCCTATGTGACGAACAAGCCACTGGCGATGAAAATGGAGGTCTACGCAGTCAACGCGAAAAGGCAGCGTGGGCCGGCTCGCACGCTTGTATTGCGGGCGCCAGTGGCCCGGGCCGCCGAGAAGGCGCGTTAAGGTGCACTTGCTAAGACTGGACCTGACAAGTATTGTCTGATGAAGTAAGGTTGGAGGGCCGCTACCGGCCAAGAACGGACATTCCTCGTCATTCCAATTCCAGCCAGAGTAGTTGCTTATTCAATAGGCGACATCTTCCAGCCGATAGCGGAATTGTCTGCGCTCCGGTAAATCCCAGCCGGGTTCCCGGTCGGTGTTGCGCGGTGGTGCGCCAGTTGGCGACGGAGCCTGCGGCGCGGGCAAGGTTGTTGTGGATGCGACCGACGGCGGGGCTGCGGTAGGAACAGGCGGGATCGTGCCGGCTGGCGTTGCGGAAGCCGGCTTCGACGCCGCGATCAGTTCATCGCGCAGTCGGCATGCTATTTTGAAGGTCTTGTCGCCGGGGCGACGGATGAATAAATCCTGCCACGCATTGCGCGTCGAGCGCGCGAACGATTGCGCGAACTGGTTTGGCGACACCGCGCGGCCATTGTGGATGATCTGATCACCTACAACGCGCGCGTAGTTGTTTTCGCCGTAGCTCCATGATTTCAACACGGTGCCTTCGGGAAGGAACAATGATTTCCATTGGTAGCCGTGGATGTCCTCAGGGTCCGCGCCCGGCGCGAATCTGGCCGGGTCTTGCAGCCAGCATTCGATGGCCGTCGTGATGGCTTCCGAAACGTCTTGCGAGCCGCCACGGCGGCGTAGTTTTTTTATTAGTTGGAGCAGCGTGTCGGTGGGTACCTGCACGGTCACTGTGGTATTCATGCGATTTTCTCCCCTATTTCGTTCTGCTTTCCCATATTTAGACCGAGCGGCGCGGCGATAGTTCAATCCTTAGAAAAATAGGGGAAAACAGGACGGGGAATCGGGCTTTTGCTACACGGAGAGGGACGGCCCATCCATATGCATACACCTAAGGAGCGCGACGGTATTCCCGTTGTTGCGGAAGCAACGACGGTCGGCTTAGGGGGCGGCAGCCGCCAGTCACTACTCCCTGGGACGGACGATCCGGGGGCTTTCTGGTGGCCCCAAGTAACTCGGCCGCAATCCTCCCGCGTCGATGACAAGCCGCTGCAGCACAAGTCCGGGGTCGAGCGACCAGAACTTCAACGTGTGCTTGCCGGGTTGGTCGATCCTGCGAGTCGTGACGAACTGTGCCACGCCGTCCGATACGATTCGCCGCCAGTAATCTTCGGACTGGTCGGCGTGTACGTTGACTTCCTCGGGCGGACCATCATCGACCGATACCGCGTAGCGGAAGCCAGCGCCGGGTTGGAACTTCAGCGTCGGTGACAAGACCACGTGCAGTTTCACGTCGCCCGCACTGAACAGATGCACGTCGTACTCGAGCCGCATGCCGTCCTGCACCGTAAGAGCCGGCGCCGCGCCGGGCATAGTCGTCACGCCGGACAGTGTCCGGCCATAGCCAGGGATCGTCTGCCACCGTCTGCCCTCTGGTGCCAGCGCGCGGGTGTAGTGTTCGGCCTCGATGGCGATCACGCCGCCGGTCTCGACGTGGCCTTCCACAGCATTGATGCGCGCATGCACGGGTACCTTGATCACCACATTGGCCTTGTCCGGGCCGCGTACGGTGAGCTCCGCCTCCGTCACGCCGGCCGGCACGGCATCCCAGTCGACATCGATGGCAATACGGCGATCCTTGTCCACATGGCCGGCCGGGTGGCTGATCTTGAGCCACGGCTGGCTGGCGGCGATCGTGTAATCGAACGGTGCGCCGCTCCGGTTGAACAGCTCGATATGGCGGGGCTTGCGTTCGTACCGGTCGAGCGCCGGCAGAACCAACTGGCGGATCGGGAAGACGGGCCATGCGACGGGGTTGCCGTCGACCGCCACGCCCATTCGGTCTGAAGGGTGAATGCCGTTCGGCGCCGCCAACTGGCCCGGTTCGGGAACGCGCAGTTCGGACACGGCCGGCATCACATCGCGGTAAGGTTGATCCCAGTTGGTGTAGCCGAAGCGCGTCTGCGACATCATGTGATTCCACTTGCCGGCGCTGATGCCATGCTGGTACTGGCGTGCCAGTTCGGCATCGTGCCGGAACAGCCGGCGCACCCGCGCCGCCATGTCGTTGGTGCTGACCCGTCCCTGGCGCGCGTAAAGCTGGTTGCGGCCGGCGGACACATACAGATCGACAGCGTTGGCGGAGGCCCGCACCGGGTACTCCACCAGCTGGAAGTAGGCGTCGCGCATGGCCTTGGGGAGCGTCTTGCCAATGCGTTGTGCTTCGTCCGCCAACGCCGTGTAGTCGGTCACCACGCGTTCGGCCTCGTCGTAATTCACAAGGCTGTAGGTGTCCGGGGCCAGTTGTTCAGGCCGGCGGCGCGCGTTGTAGCGGGTGTATTTGTCGACGATGTCGGCAATTTGGTTCGCGTGCCGCGCCCCGAATTCTCGGGCGGCCCACTGGCGCAGGTAGTCCGGAAGGCGTTCGGCAGGCCAAGCCGCCGGGTCCCATGCGTAGGCGAGGAAAAATTCGGTCGGCACTTCCATCGGCTTCAGGTCGCCCACGTTGACGATCCACATCCGGTTGGCGCCATATTCGTTCGCCAGGTTCATCTGCTCCCACACCTTGCCGATCTGGGTCACATTCAGCCACTTGTAGGAGCGGGGTACGCCGACGTAGTCGAAGTGATAGTACACCCCGGCGCCTCCGCGCCGCTTGCGCTCCTCGGCCGTCGGCAACCGGCGGATATTGCCCCAGTTGTCGTCGCACCAGAGCAGCAGCATGTCGTCCGGCACGCGCATGCCTTTTTCATAGTAGTCCTGGACTTCCTTGTACAGCGCCCACAACTGGGGAACGGTCTCGGGCTCGCGCCGCCATTCTTTCCGGATCAGATCGCGCTGGTCGGCGACAATGCGTTCGAGCAGCCCCACGTTCGCGCTCTCGGACATCGGTTCGTCGCCGTCGCCACGCATGGCCATCGTGATGACGCTTTCGTAGTTCCGCGTATTGCGCAAGCCGCCAGCCCAGAATTCGCGCAGCGTGTCGCCGTTTTTCTGATAGTCCCAGGGGCCTTTGCCATAGCGGTGCCATTCCTGCTGGGCTCGCATCATCGGCTCATGGTGCGATGTGCCCATGACGATGCCCATCATGTCCGCCAGCTCGCCATTGCCCTTGTCGTCGTCATAGAACGACGAATACCACATCGCAGGCCACAGGTAATTGGCCCGCATGCGCAGCATCAGTTCAAACAGTTTCTCGTAAAACTGCCGGTTGAAGCCGCCGAAGCGTTCCTTCGCCCAGTTGGTGAGCGCCGGCGCCTCGTCGTTGAGGAAAATGCCACGGTATTGCACAACGGGCTTTTCCGTAACGTGCGTGGCGAGCGGAATGGTGAGCGAACGGTGGCGGGGCATCGGCACATCGGCCCACCAGTGCCACGGCGAGACGCCAATCTGTTCGGACAGCGTATACAGGCCATAGATCGTGCCGCGTTTGTCGCTGCCGGCAATGACCAGTGCGCGCTTCACGCCTGGCATTGGATCGACGACAGCCTGGATCAGAAAACCTTCCCACTGCCCGGCTAGGTTCGCCGCATCGATTTTCCCTTCCTTCGCCAAACGGTCGATCACGGGGTGCCGGCCCAGCGTGCCCGCGATGATGATGTCGTCCGCCGTGGTCGCGGTATCCGTGCGCCACGCCGGGGTGGCGCCGCTGACCTTGCCGATATCACGCTGCACATCGCGCGCCGCCCGCAGCACACCCGCGAAATCGCCGGACGACACCAGCAATGGCGCCGCGCGCCCCTCGGCCGCAACGACCACGCCGTCGCCGCCGTCCAGTTGCACAAAGCGGCTGGTGCCCAGCGCCTGGGCTGCGGTTGCAGCCATCAGCCAAGCCAGGGCGGCAAGCAGCCGGGTAAGTCGGGCAAGGGGGCGGGGGCGTCGGGTCCCCGTGGACGCAGTCGTCCACATCAACGAACCATGCACGGCATCTTGTTGTCGAACTTCCAACCCGGGATCAGGTACTGCATGGCCACGCCGTCATCGCGAGCCCCCAGGCCCATGCCGAGGTAGAGTTGGTGCGCGGCCTCGACGGCCTCCATGTCCAGCTCGACGCCGAGGCCTGGTTTGGCCGGCACCTTTACCATGCCGCCTTCGATCTTCAGCGGATCGCGCGTCAGGTGCTGGCCGTCCTGCCAGATCCAGTGGGTGTCGATGGCGGTGATCTTGCCCGGCGCGGCGGCGGCCACGTGGGTGAACATCGCCAGCGAGACGTCGAAGTGGTTGTTCGAGTGCGAACCCCACGTCAGGCCCCATTCATGGCACATCTGCGCCACCCGCACCGAACCCTGCATGGTCCAGAAATGCGGGTCGGCCAGCGGAATGTCGACCGATTGCAGCTGGATCGCGTGGCCCAGCTCGCGCCAGTCGGTGGCGATCATGTTGGTGGCGGTCAGCAGGCCGGTGGCGCGGCGGAACTCGGCCATCACTTCGCGGCCGGAGTAGCCGTTCTCGGCGCCGCACGGGTCTTCCGCGTAGGCCAGCACGTCGTGCTGGTCGCGGCACAGGCGGATCGCGTCCTTGAGCAGCCAGCCGCCGTTGGGGTCCAGGGTGATACGTGCGTCGGGGAAGCGCTCGGCCAGCGCGGTGACCGCTTCGATTTCCTCTTCCCCTCGGAACACGCCGCCCTTGAGCTTGAAGTCGTTGAAGCCGTAGCGCTGGTACGCCGCCTCGGCCAGGCGCACCACCGCCGCCGGCGTCAGCGCCGCCTCGTTGCGCAGGCGCAGCCAGTCATCGGAGGCGTCGGCCGGCGTGTCGGCGTAGGGCAGGCCGGTGGCCTTGCGGTCGCCGATGTAGAACAGATAACCCAGCATTTCGACGGCGTCGCGCTGCTGGCCGTCGCCGAGCAGCGCGGCGACCGGGACGTTGAGGAACTGGCCCAGCAAGTCGAGCAGCGCCGCCTCCAGCGCGGTGATGGCGTGGATCGCCACGCGCAGGTCGAAGGTCTGCAGGCCGCGGCCGCCGGCGTCGCGGTCGGCGAAGGCCCGGCGCGCCTGGTTAAGCACGGCGTTGTAGTCGCCCAGCGCGCGGCCGACGACCAGTTCGCGCGCGTCCTCCAGCGTCTGACGGATCGCCTCGCCGCCCGGCACCTCGCCGACGCCGGTGCGGCCGGCGCTGTCGGTCAGGATGACGAGGTTGCGGGTGAAGTAGGGGCCGTGGGCGCCGCTCAGATTGAGCAGCATGCTGTCGCGGCCGGCGACCGGGATGACGCGCATGGCGACCACGCGCGGGGTGTCGTTGCCGGAGGAGGTAGGGTGTGGTGACATTGTGATTCCTGTGTTTGTCATGCTAATGATTGCGCTATCATTCGATCATACCGGCCGCCCTTGGAAAATTCAACACAAATTTGCTCATCGGATTGACTTTTAAGCTTGCGATAATGATTGAAAATGATGCGCTGCTGTATAATCCGTTGTTATGGATAACAAAAAAACCGTCAAGTCCGCCGTGAAGAAGGCCAAGCCCGCCACTAAAGGCGCCGCCAAGTCCGCCGGTAAAAACGCTGCCAAAGGCGCAGCGGCCAAGGTCGCCGTCAAAAACGCCGACAAGACCGATCTGCGGGTGTTGCACACGCCCACCGCCGACCTGAGCGTCAGCGGCGCGACCTTGATCGACGTCGCCAAGGTCGCCGGCGTGTCGCCGATCACGGTGTCGCGCGCGCTGAACCAGCCGCATCTTGTGCGTCCGAACACGGTGGCCAAGGTGCAGGAGGCGGTGCAGCAGACCGGCTACGTAAAGAACATGATGGCCGGCGCGCTGGCGTCGAACCGCAGCAAGCTTATTTCGCTGGTGCTGCCGACCATCGCCACGCCGATCTTCGCCGACATGGTCGAGGCCGCCAGCGACCGGCTGACGCAGGCCGGCTACCAAGTGCTGCTGGGCTTGTCGCGTTACGAGGCCTGGCGTGAAGAGGTGCTGGTCGAGACCATTTTGAGCCGGCGTCCGGACGGCGTCATGCTGACCGGTACGTTGCATACCGATATTACCCGGCGCCGCCTGCAACTGGCGCGGATACCGGTGGTCGAGGCGTGGGACATGTCGCCGTCGCCGATCGACATGGTGGTCGGTTTCTCGCACGAGGGTGTCGGCCACGCGCTGGCGCGGCATCTGGTCGAGCGCGGCTACCGGCGCATCGCGGTGCTGTCGGCGGACGATCCGCGCGCCGAGCGGCGCAACCAGGGTTTGCAGGCCGAGCTCGCCAGATTGGGGATCGCCGTGGCGGCCGTGCAGACGATGCCGCCACCGACCACGATGCAGGCGGGTCGCGAGGGTTTGACGCGGCTGCTGGCGCTGGCGCCGGACATCGATGCCGTCTATTGCAGTTCGGACACGTTGGCGCACGGCCTGATGATCGAGGCGATGAGCCGTGGGTTGAAGGTGCCGGAGCAGCTGGCGGTGATCGGCTTTGGCGATTTGAATTTTGCGGCGCACACGCATCCGCCGCTGTCGACGGTGCGGGTGGACGGGCGCAATATCGGGCTGGTGGCGGCGCAGGCGATACTTGACCGTATCGATGGCGTGGGCGGGGACCAGGCGACGGCGTCGCGCGTGTTCGATACGGGGTTTGAGCTGATTCAGCGGGGTAGTACGTAAATCCGGCAGCGACGGGCGGATGCCACGGATCACCTCGGATGCACACCTCGGACACGTACCTCGGATACACCTCGAATACACGTAGGGCGGATTAGCGCAGCGTAATCGGCCATGCATGCGCCGTCGGCGGCCCGACGATGGCCGATTTACGGCGTTTATTCAGTCCGTTGGCGGCCGTTCCACCTCAGCCTGAACACCGTCCAATGCGCCAGCAACCGATTCAACACCGGCAGCGCCAGCCCATGGCTGCGCGCGACCTTCTGCTGCATGGCCAGCGCCGGCGACGGCGCGCCGCCCTTGACCGCGAATAAAATCCGGTTATTGCCCGCAATGCCGCGAAACCAGCAAATCCGCCCCTGGAAAGCGTGCCGCAGCCGCCGCAGCATCGCGCCGTACTGCGGGTCGTAACTGAAGATATTCGCCACCAGCACGCCGCCGGGCCGCAGCGCGCGGCGGCAATCGGCGTAAAACGTCGCGCTGCCGAGCTCGGGTGGCAGGCCGGCGGCGTCGAAACCGTCGACCAGCAACACATCGACGGCGCCGCGCAGCTGCCGCATATACCGGGCGGCATCGGCCTCGACCACGCGGAAACGCCCATCGTCGCGCGGGATGGCGAATTGCTCGCGCAGGGCGATGACGTCGGCGCGCAACTCGAGCACGGTGATGCGGCTGTGCGGCAGGTAGCGGTAGCAGAACTTGGCCAGCGAACCGCCGCCCAGGCCGACCATGACGATGTGCTCGGGCCGTGGATGAAACAGCACGAAGCACATCATCGCGCGCGCGTAGCCGAGGATCAGGTCGTCCGGGCGCGACAGCCGCATCTCGCTTTGGATCATGCCCGGCTCGAATTCAAGCGAGCGCTTGTCGCCGCGCGTGTGGACCAGGGGACGATGGGTGGGGGATGTCAAGATTTGTTGTCTTGTGGATTTACGTAGGCGATTTATAGTAGCATGCCGGTCCGGCGACACGGGCCAAAAGCGCGGCGATTGTGTCGCCGGCGCGCGCGGCCGCCATGCTTGCATTTACAGACGGAAAAATAATAGGTACATTGACGTTAGCCCCGGCGGCCCCTTGGCCGCCATCTTGGAGAGAGACGATGTTTTTAGATCACCCTACGCTTACCGCCACCAACAGCTTGACCGAACCGGACCGTATCGAGCGGCTGACCCGGGTCTACGGTTACGTCGTCGCCCTGGCTGACGTGGCCGGCAAGCAGACTTTCATCGAGAAGGTCAGCCAGCTGCACGACCACAAGGGCACGCTGATCGTGTTCTGGCACGACGCCCCGACCGAGGACGAAAAGGTGTACTTCACCCAGGCGTGGGCCAGCAAAATGGGCGACGGCAGCACCAACGTCGAGCACGAGGTCTGACCAGCCCGCGGTCATGGATATAAAAACCCTGGTACTGGCGCTGGCGCTGGGCAATCTGAGCCTGTGCGCGGCGCTGTTCTTTTTTGAGCAGCAGCAGGGCGCCGCCACCGTCGCCGGCCAGGTGCGCACCGCCACCTGGTCCAGGGCCAAGCTGTTCCAGGCCGTGGCCTGGACCCTGCTGTACCTGCGCGGCACCTTGCCCGATTTCCTGACGATCCCCTTCGCCAACGCCTTGCTGTTCACCGGCTTCGCGCTGGACGCTTCCGCGCTGTGGGAGCAGGCCGGCCGGCGCGTGTGGCGCCGCTATCTGGTGCCGGTGCTGGTGGCGGCGATCACGATCTTCGTCAGCGCCTGGCTGCTCGACAAGCCGGCGCCCGAGCGCATCGCCATCGCCTCGGTTGTCATGGGCTTCTTCTTCGCCGCCGGCGCAGCCGCGCTGGGACGCGGCTGGTCGGCCGGCACCATGCTGCGCCGCTATCTGGTGGTGGCCATGCTGGTGCTGGCGCTGGCCGTGGTGGCGCGCGGCCTGCTGTCGCTGGCGCTGCCCGACGGCTGGGGCTGGATGAGCCCGGCGCTGATCCAGGGCTTGGGCATCGCCGCCCTGTATTTGATGATGCTGAGCAACGCTTTCGGCTACCTGCTGCTGGGGCACGAGCGGCTCGACGGCGAGCTGGCGCGGCTGGAGGTGCTCGACCCGCTGACCGACGTGCCGAACCGGCGCGGCTTCTACCAGGCGCTGACGCCGTGGATGGCGCTGGCGCGCCGCCCGGGCCTGCCGACGGCGATGATCATCCTCAATCTGGACCATTTCAAGCGCATCAACGACGATTACGGCCACGCCGTGGGCGACATGGTGCTGGTGGCGATGGTCGATGTCTGCAAAAAACAGCTGCGCGACAGCGATTTGATGGGCCGCCTGGGTGGCGGCGAGTTCGCCATCCAGCTGCCGCGCACCACCCAGGACGACGCCATGATGGTGGCCGAGCGTATCCGCAACGCCATCGCCCTGCTGCCGGTGAAGGCCGAAAAAGCCGTCATCAACATGACAGCCAGCCTGGGCGTGACCACCATCCGCGCCGACGACAGCGCCGTGAGCCTGTTCAAGCGCGCCGACGAGGCGCTGCGCGAGGCCAAGGCCTCCGGCCGCAACCGGGTGGCCGAGGCGCAGTCGCCCGCCGGCGCGCTGGAGGCGTAGACCAGACACGTTTGGCGTGTTTGATGACGAGCGCGAGCGCGGGCGTCATCACGCTGTCATAATGGGCGCATATCGTGATGATTTTCGTAACCGTGTAAATCGTTTAGTTTGATTCCGGTTTATCCAACGCAAGCCTTCGTAGCCGTTTGCACAGAGAGGCTTTCATTTATGTACGCAGCAGTAGATTTGGGTTCCAATAGTTTCCGCCTCCACGTCGGCAAGCATGACGGCGACGCGATCCGCGTGCTGAAAAGCGTGCGCGAACCGATACGCCTGGCCGCGGGCCTGGACGACAGGGGCAACCTGACGCCGGCGGCGATGCAGACCGCGCTCGCCTGCCTGAAGAATTTCCGCGCCGTGTTGGACGGCTACAAGCTCGATGGCGTGCGCGTGGTCGCCACCTCGGCGATGCGCGTGGCGCGCAACGCCGCCGCCTTCCTGCCGCAGGCCGAACTGGCCATCGGCCATCCGATCGAGATCATCTCCGGCGAGGAGGAGGGGCGCCTGATCTACATGGGCGTGGCCAACGCGCTGGCCACCCCCGGCGAGCGCCGGCTGGTGATCGATATCGGCGGCGGCTCGACCGAGTTGATACTGGGGCGCGGCCAGGAGATCGAGAAGGTCGAATCGTTCAGCGTCGGCACGGTCAAGCAAAGCCTGTCGTTCTTCGTCGGCGGCCGGGTCGACGCGCCGTCGTTCGAGGCGGCCATCCTGTCGGCGCGCAGCCATTTCGAGGACGCCGCGCCGCCTTACCGGCCGCAGTTCTGGAAGCAGTGCTACGGTTCCTCGGGCACCGCGCGCACCATCGCCGACATCATCATCAAGAACGGCATCGGGCGCGAAGTCAACGCCGCCACCCTGGGCGCGCTGAAACAGCGCTTCATCGAATTCGGCCATGTCAGCAAGATCGAGATGGCGGGCCTGCGGCCGGACCGCGCCAGCACCATCATCGGCGGCCTGGCGATCCTCATCGGCCTGGTGCGCGAGCTCGAGATCCCGGTGGTGCAGCCGATCGAGGCCGGCCTGCGCATGGGCGTGATGTGGGATTTGCACCTGCGCTCGACCAAGCGCGATCGGCGCGAGCAGTCGGTGCAGGCCTGCGTGCAGAAGTTCCACGTCGACGAGCGCCGCGCCAACCGCGTGGCCGACGACGCGCTGGCCCTGTACCTGCAGACCAGGCCGGCCACCGAGGAGTACACGCGCCATCTGTACTGGAGCGCGCTGCTGCACGAGGTGGGCCTGGTGGTGTCGCAGACCGGCTACCACAAGCACGCCGCCTACATGATCGAGAACGCCGACCTGCCGGGCTTCACCACCCGCGAGCAAAAGATCATGAGCCGCTTGATCATCGCCCACAAGGGCAATCTGCGCAAGGTGGTCGATGTGCTGGCCGAACCGGATTTCGCCAAGGCGGTGGTGGCGCTGCGGCTGGCGGTGCTGTTCATGCACTCGCGCATCGATATCGATTTCAGCCTGCTCAAGCTGCGCGTGAAGAACCGCATCGAGCTGGAGATCCGCCGCGAGTGGGTGGCCGACCATCCCACGCTGTCGTACTGGCTGGAGAAGGAACAGGAGAACTGGGACGAAGTGGGCGTGGATTTCACCATCCGCACCAGCGGCTAAAGAAGACGAAGACGGGAGACGCCGATGACCGACCGTACGCAGCCCCACCTTAGTGGGCAAACCCTTGGGCGCACCTTTGCCGCTGCCGTTCTGGCGCTGGTGTTGCCGTTGGCATCGCACGCGGCCGACAAGCCGAAGGAAGTCGTCTCCCTGTGTTTCGAGGCGCAGGACGTGCTGCCGTGGCGTACCGAGAAGGGCGGCGGCCTCAATTTCGAGCTGCTCAAGATGGTCGAGCAGCGGCTCGACATCCAGTTCAACTACCTGAGCATCCCGTGGAAGCGCTGCCTGGCGCAGTTGAAGGCCAACGCGGTCGACGGCGCCTTCGCCGTCAGCTACAAGCCCGACCGGCGCGAGCTGGGCGAGTATCCCGGCGGCGAGAAAATCGACGTCGGCAAGCGCATGCACGTGGACCGTTATGTGGTGCTGCGCAAAAAAGGCAGCAAGGTCGAATGGGACGGCAAGAGCTTCCACAACCTGGATGGCCCGATCGGCTTCCAGCTGGGGTATTCGGTCGGCGACGTGCTGCGCGCGCAGAATCTGGAAGTGGACGAGGGCAGCCAGCGCGCCGTCGAGTTGGCGCGCAAGCTGATCGCCGGCCGGGTGGCGGCGGCCGCCGTCGGCGGCAGCGACGCCGGCGGCTTGATGCGCGGCCCGCTCAAGTCGGAACTGGAGCAGTTGCCGATCCCGATCATCGAAAAACCTTATTTCCTGATTTTGTCGCACGCGATGGTGGCCTCGCGGCCGGAGCTGGCCGAGCGGATCTGGCGCGCCGTCGAGCAGGCGCGCAATAGCGCGGCGTACAAAAAACTGGAACGGGCGGAAAGTGTCGGTCATTGACACCAGGCGGCCTGCCGCCGCCAGCGACGCCGCCGCCAACGCGGTGTTGATGCGCGGCCGCGGCCCGTTGGCGCGGCTGCGTGCCGCGTGGCGCCGCAATATCTTCCTGCGGCTGGGATTCGGCATCTTCTTCGCGCTGGCCGTCTCCACCGCCATCTACACCACCTATGTGATGCAAACGCTGCGCACCGAGGCCGAGCAGAACCTGCGCGAGAGGGCCGAGCGCCTGACGGCGGTGCTGTCGCGGGCGCTGGCGCGGCCGCTGTTCGACATCAACAGCGCGGCCGTCTCCAGCGTCGTCGACGCCTCCGGCGCCACGCCGGAAGTGCTGGTGCTGCGCGTGCTGGCGCCCAACGGCGCCGAAATGGCCAGCTACGTCTCACCGCTGCGCGAGCCGGTGGCGGCGATCCATGTGCGCCGCGACATCAGCTTCAGCGACGCGCGCCGCACCTATGAACTGGGTCGTATCGAGCTGGCTTTCTCGCGCCAGAAGATGGACGAGGACCTACGCCGCCGCATCTTCGACACGGTGGCCGCCAACCTGCTGCTGGCGCTGGGCATCGGACTGTCGATCTTCCTGGTGGGGCGGCGCGCCGCGCGTCCTTTTTCCGACATCCAGGCCGCCCTGGAGAAGCTCACGCACGGCGAGACCGACATCAAGCTGTCCGGCATCGGGCGCGAGGACCAGGTGGGGCGCATGTCCGAGGCGGTGCTGCGTTTCCGCGACACCCTCACGCGCCTGCGCGACGCCGAGCGCGAGCTGCGCGACCTGAACGCCGATCTCGAAATGCGCATCAGCGAGCGCACCCGCGAGTTGACCGAGTCGATGCTGATGGCTGAAGAGAGCGAGGCCAAGCTGCAAACCATCGTCGACACGGCGCTCGACGCGGTGGTGCGCATGAATCCCGAAGGGGGCATCGTCGGCTGGAACACCCAGGCCGAGCGGATCTTCGGCTGGAGCCGCGACGAGGCGCTGGGGCGTGAACTGGACCAGACCATCATTCCGCCGCGCTTCCGCTACGACCATCACCGTGGCATGCGGCGCCATTTGTCGGGTGGCGGGGGCGGGGTGCTCGATACCCGCATCGAGGTGTTCGCGCTGCGCCGCAACGGCGAGGAGTTTCCGATCGAGCTGTCGATCACCAAGGTCGGTACGGACACGCAGGGCGGCTATGAGTTCTGCGCCTTCATCCGCGACATCAGCGTGCGCCGCGAGCGCGAGCAAAAGCTGGTCGCCGCCAACGTCATGGCGGAAGCGGCCAACGTCGCCAAATCCGAATTCCTGGCCAATATGAGCCATGAGATCCGCACGCCGATGAGCGCGGTGCTAGGCATGGCGTATCTGGCGCTGCGCACGGAGATGACGCCCAAGCAGCACGACTACATCAGCAAGATCCACATGGCGGCGCTGTCGCTGCTGGGGATCATCAACGACATCCTCGATTTTTCCAAGATCGAGGCGGGCCGCCTGGAGCTGGAGTCGATTCCCTTTTTGCTGGACGACGTGCTGGCCCATGTCTCCAGCGTGACCGCGCAGCGCGCCGCCGACAAGCAGCTCAACTACGTGATCGACGTCGCACCGGACGTGCCGCGCTATCTGGTGGGCGATCCGCTGCGGCTGGGCCAAGTGCTGATCAACCTGGTCAACAACGCGGTCAAGTTCACGCCCGCCGGATCGCTGGAACTGCGCTGCGCGCTGGCCGCCGGCGCCGCCGCGGCCGATGGCAAGGCCAGGCTGTGTTTTTCGGTGCGAGACACCGGCATCGGCATGACGCCGCAGCAGAAGGGTAAGCTGTTCCGCGCTTTTATCCAGGCAGACGGCTCGACCACGCGCCAGTACGGCGGCACCGGCCTGGGGTTGTCGATTTCGCAGCAGCTGGTGCGACTGATGGGCGGGAATATCGACGTCGAGAGCCAAGTCGATCACGGCTCCACCTTCCGTTTCGAAGTGGAGCTCGCGGTGTCCGACGCGGCGGCGCTGGCGGTGCGCGCCGCCGTCTACGAAGGACCGGCGGCGGAGCTCAAGCTCGACGCGTCGCCGCGCCGCACCGCGCGCGTGCTGCTGGCCGAAGACAGCGCCGATAACCAGGATGTCACCAGGGAGCTGCTGGCGCTGCAAGGCCTGGACGTCGAAGTCGTCGGCAACGGCCAACTGGCGGTGGAGCGGCTGCTGGCGGCCGGGCCGCACGCCTACGACCTGGTGCTGATGGATCTGGGTATGCCGCTGCTGGACGGCTACGAGGCCACCCAGCAGCTGCGCAAGGACGGCCGCTTCAACGAGCTGCCGGTGATCGCCGTGACCTCGCACGCGCTGGCCGACGTGCGCGCGCGCTGCCTGGCCAATGGCATGCAGGACTACGTCACCAAGCCTATCGATCCGCAGAGGCTTTACCGGGTGCTTTCGCGCTGGCTGGGCATGTCGATGAAGGTGGTGCCGCCGCTGCCGCCGCGCGCGGAAGTCCAAACCATCAGCGAGGAGGATGCGCGCCGGGCGGTCGCCGCGCTGCGCGTGCTGCTGGCGGAGTTCAGCGGCGAGAGCCTGGATTATTTCGAGAGCGTGCGCGCAAGCCTGGCGACGATATTGTCGCCGCAGACCATGGGACGCCTCAAGCATCACATGGAACAGTATGAGCTTGAAGCGGCGGGCAAGTTGCTGGCCGCCGTGGCGGGTGAAGACGAAGAATGAGGAGGTGCCATGAACACGAAAGCCGATGACCGTGCAACGGTGTTGATCGTTGACGATACGCCGGACAATCTGACCTTGATTGCCGGTTTGTTAAAAGACCGCTACAACACCAAGGTCGCCACCAGCGGCGCGACCGCGCTGCAGATCGTCGCCTCGGCCAAGGTGGATTTGATCCTGCTCGATATCATGATGCCCGACATGGACGGCTTCGAGACCTGCCGCCGCCTGAAGGCCGATCCCGCCAGCAGTGCCATTCCCGTGCTGTTCCTGACGGCGAAAGGGCAGGCCGAGGACGAGGTGATGGGCCACAAAGCCGGCGGTGTGGATTTCCTGCGCAAGCCGGTCAGCCCGCAACTGCTGTTCGCCCGGGTCGCCGCGCATTTGCGATAACGCAAGCAAAATTTACGTAAATGATATATATTGTTTATATTGTTGATTAATTTGGAGTAATAAGTATGAACAAGCCCGTAAACGGTCTGGCCAACGGAAAAGCGCCAACGACCAAAGCCGCCGCCAAGCCAGCCGCCGCAAAAATCGCCGTCACGCCGGCCGCCAAGCCGGCCGCGAAAGCAGCCGCCAAGCCGGTCGCCAAACCAGCCGCCGCAAAAACCGCAGCGGCGAAACCGGCAGTCAAGGCCGCAGCTAAACCGGCAGCCAAGCCAGCCGCGAAACCAGCGGCGAAGGCCGCCGCCAAGCCGGCGCCTAAAGCCGCCGCCAAGCCATCCCCGAAAGCCGTCGCCGCGAAAGCCGCCGCTCCAAAAGCTGCTCCGAAAGCCGCCGCAAAATCGTCCGTGGAAACTTCCAAAACTGCAGCCGCCAAGCCGGCCGCTCCCGATGCTGCTAAGCACAAACTGCCGAAGGAAAAGCTGGTACGCGACAGCTTCACGATGCCTGAACAGGAATACGCGGTGCTAAGCCAGGTCAAGAAAGCCTGCCTGAAAGCCGGTTTCGAGATCAAAAAGAGCGAATTGTTGCGTATCGGCGTTGCATTGATCAGCCAGATCGACATGGCGACGTTGCAAAAAGTGCTGGCCAGCCTGCCGCAGCTCAAGACCGGCCGCCCGAAGAAAAACTGATTTAAAAACAACACTTGTGCGCATGTCACGGAACTGACATTAAGTTGTCATTTCCTTGAAGTATTCGATCGGTACGCTTGCTTCGTCTTCCACAGAAAGGATGAAGCATGCAAACCTCGATCATACAAGCGGACGTCCGAGCGACTTCCGGCAAGCTGGTGCTCAGTATGGCAAGCACGCCCGAAGAACTGCGTGAAGTGCAGCGCCTGCGCTACAAGGTCTTCATCGAAACGATGGGACTGAGCTCGCTGGTGCGCGAGGATGGCCTCGACAGCGACGAATTCGACGAGCATTGCGATCATCTGATCGTGCGCGACGCCAACACGCTCAAGGTGGTGGGCACCTACCGCCTGCTGAGCGCAGCGCGCGCCCGCAAAATCGGCCGTGTCTATTCCGAAGGCGAGTTCGATCTGGGCCGCCTGAACAACCTGCGCAACCGCATGGTCGAAGCGGGCCGCGCCTGCATCCATCCCGACTATCGTGGCGGCAGCGTCATCATGCTGCTGTGGTCCGGCCTGGCCGAATACATGCGCCGCGAGAATTGCGACTATCTGGCCGGCTGCGCCAGTATCAGCCTGGCCGATGGCGGTCACAATGCCGTCGCCGTGTTCCAGTCGCTGATCGGCCAGCACATGGCTCCTTCCGAATACCGCGTCACCCCGCATTTGCCGTTCCCGTTCTCGAAGCTGGAAGCGGCGCAAAAACCGCAAGTGCCGCCGCTGTTGAAGGGCTACCTGCGTTCGGGCGCGTGGATTTGCGGCGAACCGGCATGGGACCCTGATTTCGAAAGCGCCGACTTGTTCCTGCTGCTGCCGCTCGCGAACCTGGACGGGCGTTATGCGCGCCACTATGGCGTGGCGAACGAGCCCTTGGCGGCGTAAGGTGACGCTGGAATTCGTCTAAAACACGTAGGGCGGATTAGCGCGCAGCGCGTAATCGGCCATCGATGCGCCGCCGGCGGCTCACCGATGGCCGATTACGGCGTTCCGCCTAATCCGCCCTACGTGTCTCTGCGGTGCGCTGCCGCCCCGTGTAAAATGGTTTATTTGCGGGGCGGCGGCGATGAAATTGGACAGTGAAATAGAACGCGCGGGTTTTCAGCTGCGCCCAGCGGTGCGCCATCGCGGCACCGCGCCGCAGGACGCCTCCAGCACCACCGACCGCGTCGCCGAGGAATTGCCGGTGGCGCTGGTCGTCAATGGCATATCGCATGCCGTCATGATGGTCACGCCGCGCGAACTACAGCCGTTCGCCATGGGCTTCGCGCTCACCGAGGGCCTGGTGGCGCAGGCCTCCCATGTTTACGACATCGAACTGCACGAACATGCGCGCAGCTTCGAAGTGGAAATCACCATCGCGCAGGAAAATTTCGTGCAGCTCAAGCAGCAGCGCCGTTCGATGGCGGGCCGCAGCGGTTGCGGCGTGTGCGGCATCGAGAGCCTGGAACTGCTGGACCTGAAGCCGGGCCGCATCACGGCGCCGGCGTTGCATGATGAAGTGTCGCTGCCGCCGGCGATCGCGCGCGCGGCGGCGGAGTTGGGCGCGCATCAGCAGTTGATGAAGGCTACGGGTGGCGTGCATGCGGCCGCGTGGTGCGATGCCGGCGGAGCGGTGCTGAAGGTGTGCGAGGACGTGGGGCGTCACAACGCGTTGGACAAGTTGATCGGCCATCTGGCGCTCGATGGGGTGGATATGCGGGGCGGGTTTGTTTTCATGTCCAGCCGCGCGAGCTATGAACTGGTGCGCAAGGCAGCGCGCATGAACATACCGATGCTGGCGACGATTTCGGCGCCAAGCACGCTGGCGATCGATATCGCCAGCGAGGCCGGGATCAAGCTGGTGAGTTTTTGTCGGCAGGATGGGTGTGTGGAGTACACCTGACGAGCCGCTGGCGGCGCTTGGCGGATTACGGCGTTCCGCCTAATCCGCCCTACGTGCCTCCCCGGTATGTCGGGGATCGTTGTCGTCGTCGTCGTCGGGCTACTCGGCGGCTGATTGGTTTGCTGACAGCGATAACAGCACCGGTATCGATTTCGATGTCGGCGTGCCGGCGCCATCGGCGGTGCTGTGCAGCGGGATCAGGCCGTTCGTCTCCGGGAAGTAGGCGCCCAGGCAGCCGCGCGGGATGTCGTATTCCACCAGCACGAACCGCTCGGCGCGGCGTTCGACGGCGTCGTCCCATACGCTGACCATGTCCACATACTGGCCGTTTTTCATGCCCAGCATCGCCAGGTCGTCCTTGTTGATGAACACCACGCGGCGCAGGCCGAAGACGCCGCGATAGCGGTCGTCCATACCGTAGATCGTCGTGTTGTACTGGTCGTGCGAGCGCGCCGTCATCAGGACCATCAAACGCTCGCCGTGCAGGGCGCGGGCGCGGTGGATCGGCGTGTCGGTATCGACCGCGTGCACCACGAACTGCGCCTTGCCGCTGGCGGTGCGCCATTCGCGCTCGCGCGAGGCCACCTTCAGATGGAAGCCGCCCGGCTTGGCCACGCGCGCGTTGAAGTCGTAAAAGTCGTCGAACACCTTGGCGACGGCGTCGCGGATGCTGGCGTAGTCGCTGCCATAGGCGTTCCAGTCGATCTTGTCGCTGCCCAGCGTGGCGTGCGCCATGCGCGCGACGATCGCCGTCTCCGACAGCAGGTTGTCCGACGCCGGCTGGTTCATGCCGTAGGACAGGTGGACCATGCTCATCGAGTCCTCCACCGTCACGCCCTGCGGCACGCCGTTCTGCGTGTCGATCTCGGTGCGGCCCAGCGTCGGCAGGATCAGCGCCTCCTTGCCGAGGATCAGATGGCTGCGATTCAGTTTGGTCGCCACGTGCACCGTCAGGTCGCAGGCGCGCAGCGCGTCGAAGGTGAGGGGCGTGTCCGGCGTCGCCATGGCGAAATTGCCGCCCATGCCGAAGAAGACTTTCACTTTCCCGTCCAGCATGGCCTGGATGCTTTCGACCACGTCGTAGCCATGCTCGCGCGGCGGCTCGAAATCAAAGACCTTTTGCATGCGGTCGAGGAAGGCCTTGGTCGGCTTTTCCTCGATGCCCATGGTGCGGTCGCCCTGCACGTTGGAGTGGCCGCGCACCGGGCACAGCCCCGCGCCCTTGCGGCCGATATTCCCGCGCATCATCATCAGGTTGGACAGCATCTGGATCGTCGCCACCGCGCCCTTGTGCTGGGTCAGGCCCATGCCCCAGGTGCAGATGACGTTTTTACCGTTGATGTAAACTTCGCTCAGCTCCTCGATCTGCGCGCGCGGCACGCCCGATTCGGCCACCAGCTCGGCCCAGCTTTGGGCGCGCAGGTCCTGCGCGAACGCTTCGAAGCCGCTGGTGTGTTCGGCGATGAAGGCGCGGTCCAGCAGGCCGGCCTGGCCGGCGGCCATGGCCTCGTCGTCGCGTTCGACCAGGCGCTTGGCCAGCGCCTTGATCAGCGCGAAGTCGCCGCCCAGCGTCGGCTGGATGAACATGGTGCTGATGGTGGTGCTCGAATTGGTCAGCATTTCCAGCGCGTGGGCCGGGCTGGTGAAGCGTTCCAGGCCGCGCTCGCGCAGCGGATTGATGGAGACGATGCGGGCGCCGCGCTTGGCGCAGTCGCGCAATTCGCCGAGCATGCGCGGATGGTTGGTGGCCGGATTCTGGCCGAAAATCAGCAAGGTGTCGGCGTGCTCGAAATCCTCCAGGGTGACCGTGCCCTTGCCGATGCCGACGGTGCCCGGCAAGCCTCGGCTGGTCGGCTCGTGGCACATATTGGAGCAGTCCGGGAAGTTGTTGGTGCCGTACATGCGCACGAACAGCTGGAACAGGAAGGCCGCCTCGTTGCCGGTGCGGCCGGACGTGTAGAACGCGGCCTGGTTCGGATCGGGCAGGGCTTTCAAATGGCGGGCGATCAGCGCGAAGGCGTCGTCCCAGGCGATCGGCAGGTATTTGTCGCTGGCGCTGTCGTAGACCATCGGGTCGGTCAGGCGGCCATGCTGTTCCAGCTCGTAGTCGGACTGGCGCAGCAGGTCGGCGACGGTGTGCGCGGCGAAGAACTCCGGCTTCACGCGCTTGCTGGTCGCCTCGGCGGCGACGGCCTTGACGCCGTTCTCGCAGAACTCGAAGGTCGACGCGTGCTCGCGGTCGGGCCAGGCGCAGCCGGGGCAGTCGAACCCGTCGGGCTGGTTTTGCTTGAGCAGCGTCTTATAGTTGCCGCCGCTGACCTTCTCGCGCACCAGGTTGATGGCCACCTGCTTCAGCGCGCCCCAGCCGCCCGCGGCATGGGTGTACGGTTCGATGTGGCCTTCGGGTTTATCTTTTTGCATGTTGCTTTCCGGTAATATATCGTATTTCCGAGAGTATAGTGCAGAATCACATTCACGGCAGAAAACAGATCAAAGGATAGCGGTAAATGGATGATGAAGTCATGGCGGCCCTGATCGGCGTGCTCGAAGCGCTATGGCGTATCGAAGCCGGGCATCCCGGCAAACCCTGTTCGCTGGCAAAGCTGAGCAAGCAGGCGCAGCGCCCGATGAGCGTGCTGCGGCGCCAGTTGCTGATGCTGGTGGAGGCGGGCTGGGTCGAACTGCGGCTGGACGAGGGCGGCATCACCGGCACCGTGCGGTTGAGTACCGCCGGCCTGCAATTGTCGAACGAACTGTTCACCTGAAAAAAACCTTGCATCCAAATCGGTAACGCCGTAGACTGGTTGTACCGTTTGGTACAACCCTAGAAAGCCCACCATGACACGTCCGCCGCTACCTCCCTTTACCCGCGACACCGCGATCCAGAAAGTCCGCATGGCCGAAGACGGCTGGAACACCCGCAACCCGGAAAAAGTATCGCTGGCCTATACGGAAGACTGCCAATGGCGCAACCGCGCCGAATTCGTCACCGGCCGCGCCGACATCGTCGCCCTGCTGACGCGCAAATGGACCCGCGAGCTGGACTACCGCCTGATCAAGGAGCTGTGGGCGTTCGAAGGCAACCGCATCGCGGTGCGCTTCGCCTACGAGTACCACGACGATTCCGGCCAGTGGTACCGCGCCTACGGCAACGAGAACTGGGAGTTCGCGGCCGACGGCCTGATGCGGCTGCGCCTGGCCAGCATCAACGAGGCGCCGATCGCGGCGGCCGACCGCAAGTTCCACTGGGACGCGAGCGGCCCGCGCCCGGCCGATCACGCCAGCCTGAGCGAGCTGGGTTTCTGACCGTGGCACGGGTGATGGGCGAGCGCGGCGACGTGGTGCCGCTGCTGGCCGAGGTGTTCCGCACCTATGGCTTCGAGGGCGCCAGCCTGGCGCGCATCAGCGAGGGCACCGGTCTGGGCAAGGGCAGCATCTACAACTTCTTCCCCGGCGGCAAAGAGGAAATGGCCGAGGCCGTGCTGGCCAACATCGACGGCTGGTTCCGCGACCAGGTGTTCCAGCCGCTACGCCAAGGACCCGACGCGGGGGGGGGCGTGGCCGACATGTTCACGGCGGTCGGCCGCTACTTCCTGTCCGGGCGCAAGGTCTGCCTGGTGGGCGTGTTCGCGCTCGGCCACGAGCGCGACCGCTTCGCGGTGAAGGTGCAGGCGTATTTCGCCGAGTGGATAGCCGCGCTGGCGTCGGCGCTCGAGCGCGGCGGGCGCACGGCGGCGGAGGCGCGCGAGCTGGCCGAGGACGTCGTCGGCGGCATCCAGGGCGCGCTGGTGCTGGCGCGCGCGGCCGACGAACCGGAGCTGTTCATGCGCGCGCTGGAGCGGATGCGGGTGCGTTTGGGATAGCGGCGGCCAATTGGCTGTGCGCGCAAACGGTCGACGTTCAGATCAAGCCCAGGTCCTGCCCCTTTGTACCGAAAATGCGCTCGACCTGTCCCGCGTCGAGGCCATACATGCGCGCGAACAGGCCGCCGAACATGGCGCGGTATTCGTTGAGCACCGGGTAGTCGCGGTTCTGGAACAGCGTGTTCTGCTCCAGCCGTATCTGTTCGCCGCGCACCCGGCCGCCGGCCACGCCGCCGCCCAGCACCCAGTAGACGCTGCCGTGTCCATGGTCGGTGCCACGGTTGCCGTTCTCGCGGAAGGTGCGGCCGAATTCGCTGACCACCACCACCACCGTGTCCTTCCAGTCCGGCCCCATTTCTTTCGCATACGCGGCCAGGCCGCGCCCCAGCTCCTCGAAGCGGCCGGCCAGATAGCCGGTGGCGCCGCCCTGGCCGACGTGGGTATCCCAGCCGCCGACGTCGACAAAGCCGATGTTGTATTTGTCCTTCATCAGCTTGGCGATGCGGCGCGCCTCCAGCTCGAAGCCCTTGGCGGTGATGGCGTTGCGGTTGGCCGCGTCCATCTCGCCGATCATCTCCTTCATCACGTCCTCGCGCACCACGAAGCCGTCGCGCACCTGCCGCGCCAGCGCGGTGTCGCCGTACATCGAGGCGATCATCTTCGCCTGGCGCGCATCGACGCCCGGTTTGCCGATCGAGCGCAGCGCCATATTGGGCAATTGCGCGCCGCCCTGCATGATCAGCGGCAGCTGGTCGGTGAAGGAGATGGCGCTGGCACGATCGGCGTTCAAGGTCGTCGCCAGACGGTTCAGGAAGCCGGAGCGGTAGTCGCGCGTGCCGTCCAGCGCCTGGCCCAGTTCTATGCTGTCTTGCGTTTCGAAATGGCTGCGCGAGATGTCCTCGGTGCCGGCGAACGGCACGAACGCCACCTGGCCGATGGTGAACAGCGGGTAGATGCTCTCGCGCAGGGCCGGGTGCAGGCCCCAGTCGGCGTTGACAGGCAGCGCCGCGTTGAGGTCGTCGCCGGGCTTGGGCACCGCGATGTTGGGGCGCACTTTGTAGTAAAACTGGCTGGAGATCGGCACCAGCAGGTTGGTGGCGTCATAACCGCCGCGCATGAAGACGAACAGCAGCCGCGTCTTGCTGGCGGGCGCGGCCCACAGCTTGCCGGCCATCGTGGCGGCGGGCAGGGCGGCCAGTGATTGGAGCAGGGTACGGCGTTTCATCGTGCGTCTCCTCGTTGCGTTTCCTCGTGCGCCTACCGCATCAACGGTGCATCAGCTCCGGCGACGACAGCAGGAAGGTGTTCCATTCCTGCGGCGACGTGGCCTGGTCGAGTACCTGGCGCGTGGGCTGGCCCAGCGTTTTTTGCAGCGTCTGGTAGTACAGCGCGTTGGCCAGTTGCGGGAAGGCGGGGCGCTCGGTCGGCTGCGGGCCGTCGGTCTTGAACAGGCCCGCGTTGCCGGAACCGATGGCCTTGGCGATTTCAAAGCGCGTCGTCATCTGGCCCGGACTGGCCCAGCCGGATTCGGTGAGCGGATAGCCGTCCGGCGTCTGGCGCCCGTACAGCGGTTCGGCCATGCGGTTGAGCCAGGACAGCATCGGGCCGGAGTTGAGGATCACCTTGTCGTCGTAGGTCAGGCGCACGGCGGAGACCACGTAGTGCACCGGGTCCTTGAATTTGCGGCCCAGCGACCGCGCGAATTCGTCGGAGGTGAACATGGTGCGCAGCACCGCCGCGACATCGCCGTCGCTGGAGAGGAAGGTCGCGGCCATGCGTTCGACCAGCGCCGGCGGCGGTTCGTCGGCGACGAAGTACACCGCCAGCTTGCGGCTGATGAAGCGCGCCGTGGCCGGATGGCGGCTCAGGCGGTCGATCGCCTCGTCGACCTCCGCCAGCCCCCGGCCCTTGACGGTCTGGCCCAGGAATTCCTTGTCGCCGTAGTCGTGGCGGTTGGGATTGAACTCGAACAGCCCTTGCCGCACGTACTGCGCCTGCAGCTCTTTCTTCACCTTCGGTTCGGCGCTGCCCAGGTTGACGCCGACGCCGGTGAGGATGCGCGCCAGCTCTTGCACGTCGCGCTGGCTGTAGCCGCCGTCCACGCCCAAGGTGTGCAGCTCCATCAGCTCGCGCGCGTAATTCTCGTTGATGCGGTTGGCGGCGTTCTGTTCGTTGTCCAGGTAGCGGATCATGGCCGGATGGCGCACGGTGGCGGCCAGCAGATCGCGGAACTTGCCCAGCGCGTGCGGGCGCACCGCCTTGTCCTCGTAGTCGCCGACCAGCACGCGCAGGTTGCTCTTGCCCTGATGGACGCTGAAGTGGTTCATCCAGAACCAGGTCATCTGCTCCTGCAGCTGGTTGGGCGAGTACAGGTCGCGCAGCAGCGAGCGCGCCGCCGCCTCCTTGGCCACGCGGTTCAACTCCTGCTGATAGGCCTGCTGCGCCGATTTCTTGTCGTCGTCGACACTGATCTTGTCGATGTCCTTGCGTTGCTGGTCCAGCTCCTGGATCAGTTGCGGCAGCGGCTTTTGGGTGATCGTCATGGCGTCGATCTGCGCCTGGGCGGCCGCCGGCAGCACCGCCGGCGAGGGATGCAGCTGCCGGTCCAGCCAGGTGTCGTAGCCGAGTTTTTCGGCCTGCTGCCAAGTGCTCTGGTTGATGCCCCAACTGACGCGGTTCAGGGCTCCGGCCAGTTGTTCCGGCTTGACCGCCGAGGTGGCGGGGGCCTGGAAGGGCGTGGCGCAGCCGCCGAGGATCAGCAGCGCGGCGCAGGCGGCCAGGAATCCGATGCGCATGGACAGGGTGGGCATGGTTATCATCATAAGGCTGTAGAGTACGCCAATCCCGGCGAACTGCTATATTTTGCTATGTATCGTGTGCTACAACATGTTACCGTGGCGCGCGCCGCCTTCCCAAACAATTCCCGAACAAGGTGAGAGAACACTCCATGGCCCGACACCCGCTCCGCCTTCTGTCACTGTGCGCCGCGCTGGCGGCCAGCCACGGCGCCTTCGCCGCCGTCACGCTGCAGGTCACCTCCTCGGTGCACACCGAATCCGTCAAGGGCGTGACCAACCCGCCGGCCGATACGCGCCAGGTGATGGACGTGACGCTGTCCGACGACTACACCGCCGTGAAAATGCCCAAGGTCGAATTGATCTACGACTTCAAGTCGCGGCGCTACTGCGTGCTCGATACCGTCAACAAGGTCTATGTCGACTATTCTCTGTACAGCATCGCCGGCTTCCGCACCATGGAGTTGAAGAACCGCGAAAACATCAACGCCATGCTGGCCAAGGCGAAGATCGACACCCCGCTCAGCCGCCAGGTGGACCGCGAGCAGGAGCTGTCGGTGGCGAACGACGACGCGGCGAAGATCGATGAAAGCGCCGGCGACGGCACGCTGGAGTTTTCCAGCGAGGGCCGCCAGCTGGCCTCGTGGAGCAAGGCCGGCGCCAAGGTCGGCGCGGCCGACGCGGCGCGCTTCGCACAGTTCCTGCGCTACACGCAGGCGGGGCACCCGCGGCTGCTGGCCAGGCTGGTCAAGGACGGTATCATTCCCGGCCGGTTGACGTTCACCGTCAACACCGGCGTGGGCGTGCGCACCGTCAGCATCGACGTCGCCGAAGTGAAAAGCGCGCGGCCGCCGGCCTACGATCTGAAAGGCTACGCGCCCCGCGTGGCGCAGTCGGGCGAAGTGGATATCATGCTCGACCGGATGGCGTCGCTGACGCCGGAGCGGCTGGCCGCGCTGCGCGCCGCCCATCCCTGCGACACCGCCGCCGACTACCGCGACGACCAATTGCTCGACACGATGCTGGGCCGTACCGAGTGCGTGCTGGCCACCGGCGAACCGATGCTGCCGTTTACCCCCGCGCAGCTGGAGAGGATGCGCGAGGACCCGGCGGTGGCGCTGATGCTGGCTTCCGTCAGCCCGAAGAACAAGGAGGAGTACGAGGGCGCGGTCAAGACGCTGGCGGAGCTGCGCAAGCAGGCGCCGCGCAAGGCCTACGTCCTCAAGCTGCTGGAGGCGAACAACCGCCTGCGGCTTGGCCAGCGCAAGGAAAGCCTGCAGCTGTTCGGCGAGGTGTTGGAGGCCAATCCGGTACTGGGCGGCGCGTACAAGGATCTGGGGGATTTGCTGCTGTTGACCGGCGATAGTCCGCGCGCTTGGCGCAGCTGGGACATTGGACGCGGCATCGCGCCGAAGGTACCGAACTTCACGGCCGTCAATGACTTTGAGGCGATGCTGCTAAAGCGGCATCCTGAATTCTTTTGATGGGAGCTGGGTGGGTCTGGGTTGGAACTTGGTGGGGACTTAATGCGGCGTTCAGCGGGGTTTGGGCTGACGCTTTGGTGCATTAAGGGGGCGCCGGTACCGCATGCCGGCGCCTGGCATGGCAAGATCAGCTGAGCTGCTCAATGCATAGACGCGGTCGACAGATCTTTCAATTCCCGTATGCTGATCTCTGACTTTTCATGCATACGCAGCAAAATCGTGGCTCCAACTGCCAACTTGCGGTGTCGGATTTTGCTGATGATGGGAGGCTGCACTTCTAAAACTCGGCACAATTCCGCGTCGTTTTTCAAGTTCATTTTTTCGATCAAAGTATCAAGCAACTTGTTCGGGACGAAGCTGGATGGTTCCAGTGCCCGAGCACGATTCATGGCTTCGATCAGTTCCAGCTTTTTTTGCCGTACGTTCATGATTTGCTCCTCCTTTGCTCAAACGTGTCAAAAAAGACGTTTCCCAGCAAGGCTAGCGCCCACATTTTTGATCTGAATGTGGTGCGCGACTCAACATTCTTGATAACCATGCAAGTTATTTTAAATAATACTACTTTGCGGGAAAAATTGCTGGGTTTAACAAATGAATTATCTTGTTTATTGCTTAAACGGGTTGACGTTTGTTGTTTCTTGTATGCAGCTTTTCGATAGTTGTAGGACTTTGTCTGTCATCTCGGCGGCAATTCGCGAATGGGTCACCATAATCGCGCAGGCGCCGGTCGATTTGATTTCGCGGCGTAACAAGGTGAGGATGCTGTGGGCGGTATCCGGGTCGAGGTTGCCGGTCGGTTCGTCGGCCAGCACCAGCGCCGGCCGGTGCACCAGCGCGCGGGCGATCGCCACGCGCTGCATTTCGCCTCCGGACAGCTGGTGCGGAAAATCGTCGCCGCGCCCGTCCAGGCCGACGGCGGCCAGCATCTCCGCCGCGCGCGCGGTCGGCAGGCCGTTGAGCAGCAGTGGCAGCGCGACATTTTGCAGCAGGGTCAGATGCGGCAGCACGTGGAAGGCCTGGAAGATGAAACCCATGCGCGCGCGCCGCAATTTGGTGGCGGCGTCGTCGTCGAGTCCCGACATCGCCACGCCGTCGACGATGATCGGCGACGCGCCCGGTGCGGCGTTGGGGTCGGCATCGGGCGTATCGAGGCCGGCGATCAGGTTGAGCAGCGTCGACTTGCCGACGCCGGAGTCGCCCATGATGGAGACGAATTCGCCCGCCTTGAAGGTCCACGAGAGGTTGGACAGCACCGGACGGCCGCTGGCATAGGATTTGGACAGGTTGCGCAGTTCGAGCATGGCGGGTGGGTATCCGGGGAGGGGAAATTAGCGCGTCAGGGCGCGGCGCATAGCGAAGCTGATGGCGTCGACCAGCGCGACCAGCAGCAGCATGGCGATGATGACGGTGGCGGCCTTTTGCATCTGGAACAGCGACAGGTGATACTTGAGCATCTGACCCAGGCCGCCGGCGCCGACCACGCCGAGGATGGCGGCGGCGCGGATATTGTTCTCCCAGCGGTACAGGGTATAGGACAGCATCTGCGGCAGTGTTTGCGGCAGCGTCGCGTAGAAGAAGGCGCTGGTGGCGGAGGCGCCGTTGGTGCGCAGGCTTTGCTCCGGCAGCGGCGCGGCGTTTTCCAGCGCATCGGCGAACAGGCGTCCCAGCACGCCGGCGGTATGCGCGGCCAGCGCCAGCGTGCCGGCGAACGGTCCCAGGCCGGCGGCGATCAGCAGGATCGAGGCCCACACCAGTTCCGGGATCGAGCGCAGCACATTGAGCACGGCGCGCACCGCGGCGCGCGGCGCCCGGCCGAAGCGCCCCGACGCCGGCAGCGACAACGCCAGCCCGGCGGCCACCGCCAGCAAGGTGCCGAGCGCCGACATCGACATCGTTTCGATCGTGGCCCACCCGGTCTTGGCCAGGAAGCGGGCCGACAGGTCCGGCGGCGCGAAGCCGGCCAGCAGTTCGACCACGCTGTTGACCGCGTCGACGGTGAAGAACTCGCGCCACTTGAGCGGCAGCGCGGCGAAGCTGGCCACCACCAGCACCGCCACCAGCGCCATCAGCGTCAGAACGGTCCAGTCGCGCGGCGGCGGCTTGGGCATGTCGGCGTGCGGTTTGACGTCGATCATCCGAGCCGCCTCCGCAGGATTTTGGAGAACAGGTCCGCCAGCGCGACCAGTGCCACGAACACCAGCAGCATCGACGACACTTCGGCGCCGGCCAGCATTTTCATCGATTCGTCCATGCGCTGACCGAGGCCGCCGGCGCCGACAAAGCCCATCACCACCGAGCCGCGTATCGCGCATTCCCAGCGGTAGACCGTGTACGACATCAGTTCCGATGCCGATTCCGGCAGCGCGCCGTATAGCAGTGCGCCCAGTCTGCCGCTGCCGTTGGCCATCAAGGTGTCGGTGGCGTGGGAGTCGGACGATTCCAGGATTTCGGCGTAGACCTTGCCCAGCATGCCGCAGTAGGTGAGGGCGATGGCCAGCACGCCGGCGGTGGGGCCGAGGCCGATGATGCGCACGAACAGCAGCGCCCACACCAGCTCCGGCACGCTGCGCAGCAGCACCAGCAGCCAGCGCACGCCCTGGCGCAGCAGCCTGGCCGGAGCGCGCATGCGCCCCGTGCCGAGCGCGGAGATCGATAGCTTTTCGTTGATGATCAGGGTGGCGGGGATCGCGCCCAGCAGCGCCAGGGCCAGGCCGGCGGTGGCGATGGCGACGGTCTGCCAGGTTTCGCGCAGCAGCATCTGCAGGAATTCGGCGCCGTGCGCCGGCACCAGGAAGTCCGACAGGAAGCGCCCGGTGGCCGACAGGCTTTGCCAGTCCCACAGTATCCACGGCTTGAATTCGCTGACGACCAGCATCGGCCACAGGATGACGACGGCGACCGCGCAGGCGATCAGCCGGCCGCGCCAGGCCGGGTCGGCGTGCAGGTTGGGCGGAAAGACGGCCATTACAGGCAAGCGCCGATGCCCAGTTTGACGGCCAGCGCCTCGTGGTCCGGCGGCGGGGCGCTGATGGTTTGCTCGCCCTGATACAGCTCGTCGATCATTTGCTGCGTGACCTGCTCGCGCGGCAGGTCGAATTCGATGCGGCCGTTGCGCAGGGCGACGATGCGCGGGAAGTGGCGCAGCGCCAGCTCGACCTGGTGCAGGCTGCAAATCAGGGTGGCGCCGCGCGAGGCGGCTTCCTCGCGCAAGGTGGTCAAGGTCAGCTCGGACAGCGCGGGATCGAGCGCCGACAAAGGCTCGTCCACCAGCAGGGCCTTGGCCGGCGACAGCAGCAGGCGCGCCAGGCCGCAGCGCTGGCGCTCGCCGCCGGACAGGCGGTCGACGCGCGAATACAGTTTGTCGCCCAGGTTGAAGCGCGACAGCGCCTGCCACGCGGCTTGCGGGTCGGCCGGTTTAAAGAGCGAGACGAGCGCGCGCCACACGCTCCATTGCGGCAGGCGCGCGGCCAGCACCGCCGTCACCACGCGCTGGCGCGGCGGCAGCGGCGGCGTTTGCGGCGCCAGGAACAACTGCGCGCGCAGGCGGTGGCGCGCGGCTTCGTTGAGCGTCCACGGATCGGCGCCGAAGGCTTCAAATCCGCCTTCGGCCGGCCGCTGGGCGCACGCCAAGGTCGCCAGCAAGGTGGTCTTGCCGGCGCCGGAGGGGCCGATCAGCGCCAGTTGCTCGCCCTGTTGTACCGTCAACGAGATCGCTTGCAGGGCAGGAGCCGCGGCGGAAGCCGAGGCCGGGGCGCCGAGGTGGCGCACCGTCAGGTTCCGCAGTTGGTAGGTCGGCATGAAGTGCTTTTAAACCTTACTTCTTCAGCAGGCCGGCGTTTTGGGCGGCCGCTTCGATCGCGGTGTAGTTCTCGGCCTTGGTCGGGATGAACTTCGAGGCGCGCTGCAGATCCATGATGATCTTGTCCTGCGGGTTCTTCGGATCGAGGGCCAGGAAGGCGTCGGTGATTTTCTTCTTCAGGTCCGCGCTCATGTCGGTGCGCACGGTCCAGTTGTAGTCGTAGTAGCCCGGGGTGGTGTAGAACACGCGCACCACGGCAGGATCGACCTTCTTCTCGGCGACCAGTTTTTCCCATACCGAGATATTCAGCGCGCCGGCATCGACCTTGCCGCCGGCGACAGCGGCGACGGTGGCGTCGTGCGCGCCGGAGAAGGCGATGCGTTTCAGATCGCTATCCGGATCGATTTTCGCGGCCAGCAGGTAGGAGCGCGGCATCAGGTGGCCCGAGGTCGACGATTCCGAACCGAAGCTCAGGGTGCGGCCTTTCAGGTCTTCCAGCTTGTTGATGTCCTTGTTGGTGGTGATGAACACGGAGCGGAATTTCTCGTCTTCCGCGCGCTGCACCAGCGGCGTGACCTGGTTCTTGCTGCGGTCCTTGGCCTGCACGAAGGTGAAGCCGCCGAACCAGACCATGTCCACTTTTTTGTTGATCAGCGCTTCGACCGACGCCGCGTAGTCGGTGACCGGAGTGAATTCGACCTTCATGCCGATTTTCTTTTCCAGGTACTCGCCCAGCGGCTTGAACTTGCGCTGGAGTTCGGTCGGGGCCTCGTCCGGAATGGCGGACACGCGCAGCACGCGGTCGGCGGATTGCGCCTGGGAATGGGCGGCGGCCAGCAGCAGGCCGGCGGCCAGCAGGGATTTAAGCGTGTTCATCGGGGAAAATTTCATCGTCGGTGCCTTATGTAAAGGATTGTGTTTCTATTTATATGCTTGTAACTCGGCCGAAAGTGAAAAGCCGCACGGTCATCCGCCACGCGGCGCCTCAAAATGGATATTCAGCTATCATAACAAAAAGTTTGTCTGCGGCAGGGGAGACCACTGGCGGGACACGCACCTTCAGTCAAAGGCAGAGTCACCATGCAAATGTCCCGCCCTCACGGCAGCGATGCGGTCATCGCCGAAATCAGCGCCGGTCTGCTGGCTCCCAACGCGAATACCTCGCCCAAATACCTGTACGACGGCCTGGGCTCCAAGCTGTTCGAGGCGATCTGCGAACTGCCGGAATACTATCCCACCCGCACCGAGGCCGGCATCTTCGCCGCGCACGGCGCGGACATGGCGCGCGACATCGGCACCGGCACCTCGCTGATCGACCTGGGCGCGGGCAATTGCGCCAAGGCGGCCGGCCTGTTCCCGCTGCTGCAACCGGCGCAGTACGTGCCGGTCGATATCTCGCGCGATTTCCTGCTCGATGCAGTCTCGCGCCTGCAACAGCGCTTCCCGCAAATCGACATGACGCCGCTGGGACTGGATTTTTCCAGCGGCTTCACGCTGCCGGACAGCGTGCGCCATCGGCGCCGCCTGTTCTTTTACCCCGGCTCGTCGATCGGTAATTTTTCGCCGGAACAGGCCAAGGTGTTCCTGCGCGGCCTGCACGCCAACGCCGGCGACGACGGCGGCCTGTTGATCGGCGTGGACCTGATCAAGGACAGCGCGGTGCTCGATGCGGCGTACGACGACGCGATCGGCGTGACGGCGGCCTTCAACCTGAACATGCTGCGCCACGTGAATCATTTGATCGGCGCCGACTTCGACGTGCGCCAATGGCGGCACCTCGCCTTCTTCAACCGGGAGGCCAGCCGCATCGAGATGCACCTGGAGGCGCGCGACGCGTTGACGGTGCATTGGCAGGGCGGCGAGCGCCGCTTCGCGCAGGGCGAACGCATACACACCGAAGACAGTTATAAATACACGCGGCAGTCCTTCGTCGGCCTGCTGGAGCAGTCCGGGTTCGCCACCACCCGCGTCTGGACCGATCCGGCGGGCTGGTTCGCCGTCATCCACGCCCGCGTCATCCGCGATTAACAAGAAGAGACACGACATGGACATGCGTTTGCCCCGGCAGCCACTTTTCGCCCAGCTCAGCGCCCGTTATCACACCGTGCGTCAGCGCTCGCTGCTGCTGGCCGAACCTTTGACCGACGAGGATTGCGGCGCGCAGTCGATGCCGGACGCGAGTCCGATCAAGTGGCATCTGGCGCACACCACGTGGTTCTTCGAGACCTTTATCCTCGAGCGCATGGAGGCCGGCTTCCAGCCTTTCCATCCGGCGTTCCGGGTGCTGTTCAACTCCTATTACAACGGCGTCGGCGAAAAGCATCCGCGCGCCCAGCGCGGCCTGCTGACACGGCCGGCGATGGCGCAGGTGCGCGCCTACCGTGCCGACGTCGACGCGCGCGTGGCGCGGTTGTTGGCTTCCGAACTCGATGGAGGGCAGCGCGAACAGCTCGAGATGCTGATCACGCTGGGACTGGAGCACGAGCAGCAGCACCAGGAACTGATGCTCACCGACGTCAAGCACTTGCTGGCGCAAAGCGCCTTGCTGCCCGCGTATATGGAGGCGTCCATGCCTGCCGCGCCGGCCGCGCCGCGCTTGTCGTGGGTGGGCTTTGACGGCGGCCTGACCGAGATAGGCCACGACGGCGAGGGCTTTTGCTTCGATAACGAGCTGCCGCGCCACAAGCAGTATGTGGCGCCGTTCCAGCTGGCCTCGCGCCTCGTGACCAATGGCGAGTACCAGGCGTTCATCGCCGCCGGCGGCTACTTCAACGCGGCGCTGTGGCTGGCCGAGGGCTGGGACTGGGTGCGCAGCCAGAATCTGAAGTGCCCGATCTACTGGCAGCAGGACGACAATGGCAACTGGCAGGAATTCACGCTGCGCGGCGCGCGGGCGCTGGACCCGAACCTGCCGGCGACGCATCTTTCGCTGTTCGAGGCGGACGCCTACGCCCATTGGGCCGGCGCCCGCCTGCCCACCGAGGCGGAGTGGGAAGTCGCCGCCGCGCGGGCAGCCATCGAAACCGGCGAGCTGCATCCGGCCGCCGCCGGTGCCGGCGCCGCTGCCGTTGCCGATGGGGGGCTGCTGCAGATGTTCGGCCATTGCTGGCAATGGACCAGCAGCAGCTACTCGCCGTATCCGGGCTACCAGACCGCGCCGGGCGCGCTGGGTGAATACAACGGCAAATTCATGTTGAACCAGTATGTGCTGCGCGGTTCCTCATGCGCCACGCCCGCCGGGCACGCGCGCGCCAGCTACCGCAACTTCTTCCCGGCCGGCGCCCGCTGGCAGTTCACCGGCATCCGTCTGGCGCGGCAAGTCTGAATGTCACGCCGTTGCCGTCGCCACCGAACCGCGCGGTCCGCTGGCAGGCCAGAAATTCATACTGGTGATAGCTCTCTCGTCCCTGTTTTTGTCCGGGAACGGCGCAGCCTCGGCGTAGCGCCAGTCGCCGTACCGGTTTGGTCCGGCCACAATCCGTCCACATAAGCGCCATAAGGCCTGTCATAAATGTCATACGAACGATCTTAATTACCATATGGCGGTTAAGTTTCACTCGTGCGCCCCTATTCGCTTGCTATTGGTAGTGAGGTAAATGATAATTTATGCATCGTTCGATTCCACTTTTTTATCATTCTCTTATTATGCCTATCCTCATACGCCGATTAACCCCCGCAGACGCCGCAGCTTTCCAGTCATTGCGCCTTTCCGGCCTTCGTGAAACCCCAACCGCTTTCACCTCCAGCTATGAAGAGGAGTGCAATACGCCGATCCCCGTGACCGAGAAGTACTTTGAATCCGAGGCTGGCCGCAACCGTTTCGGCGCTTTCGACGGCGACCGCCTGGTCGGCATGGTCGGCGTCGGCCGCGAATCGCAGATCAAGCTGCGTCACAAAGCCTACATCCGCGGCATGCAGGTCGATGTCGCCTATCGCGGCACCGGCGTGGGCCGCCAGCTGATGGAGCACGCGATGGAATTCATCTCGACCATGGAAGGCGTGACCAAGGTCACCCTGGCCGTCACCGTCGGTAACGCGGCGGCGATCACCTTGTACGAATCGATCGGCTTCAAGGTCTATGGACGCGAACATTGCGCGTTGATCGTCGACGGCGTGCCGTACGACGATGTACTGATGGATATCCAGCTGTAAGCGCAGTCACTAAGCAAAACCGTCAACGCTAGCGATGCATTCTTGCGTGCAGGATGAAAGTTAGGCTAATATTGAGAACAGTTCTCATTCATATAGTCTAATGTCGGCTGCATCCCTCCATTCCGAACAGGTCAAATCGATCGACGACGCCCACCACGGCTGGCTTGAGTGCTGGCCGCGCAAAAGGCGGGGCAATGCCGCAATGCGGTTTCGCCGGTTGATATGACGACACCGCCGATTCCATCCGAAGTGCGCGCGCAAGCCGTGGAGTGGCTGATGGAGCTGCAATCGGAGCTGGCCGACGACGACCTGCGGCTGCGCTGGCGCCTGTGGCACGATGCCGATCCGGCGCACGCTAGGGCATGGGCGCGCGTGGAGGCGTTTGGCGACAAGCTCCAAAGCCTTCAACCGGACATCGCTCACGCCACCCTGCACGGGGCACGATCGGAGCAGCGCCGCAAGACGCTCAAAACGCTGGCGATCCTGATGGGCGTCGGCGCCACCGCCTGGTTGGCCGAGGAGGAGACGCCATGGCGCGAATGGTCGGCCGACCATCGCACCGGCGTCGGCGAACGCTCGGTGCTGATGCTCGACGACGGCACGCGGGTGCGCATGAACGCCGATACGGCGCTCGATATCCGTTACACCGCCACCGCGCGCACGCTGCGGCTGCTGCGCGGGGAAATTCTGGTCACCACCGCGCACGAACCCGTGTTCGAGGGCGCGTCGGCGCGTTCCTTTTCGGTCGATACGCCCGAAGGCTCCGCGCGCGCGCTCGGGACCCACTTCCAGGTGCGGCGGCTGGACGGCCGCAGCGTGGTGTCGGTGTTGGACGGCGCCGTGGAGATCCTTCCGGCGGGTGGCCACGCCGCCGTCAGGCTCGACGCTGGCCGGCAGGCCGGCTTCACGCGCGCCGCCGTCGGCCCGGTGGAGGCGGTGGACGATGCCGTCACGGCCTGGATCGATGGCATGCTGGTGGCGCAGGACATGGCGCTGCCCGAATTCCTGTCCGCGTTGAACCGCTATCGCCCCGGGCATTTGCGCTGCGCGCCATCGGCCGCAGGGCTGACCGTCAGTGGAACCTACCCGCTGGCCGATTCCGACAAGGTGCTCGATATCCTGCAAACCACGCTGCCGGTCAAGGTCGACCGCTACACCCGCTACTGGGTCACGGTCGGCCTGAAAAAATAATTCAAGATAGTTGAGCTGTTTCGGTTTCTCGCGGGGCCGCGCCATCGTCCGGCTGGCGGCGCTGGCCGGCGGGAACGCGTTGTTCCCGCCGGCGCCGCATTGAAAGCTCTTAGGCCGCTACCGCGCCTTTGGCTTGCGCCGCTTCGATGGTGTTCAGCTGGCGGTTGACCGCGCTGAGCACCGCCTTGAACGAGGCGGTCAGGATGTTGCTGTCGGTCGCCGCGCCGAACAGGGTCGGGCCGTTGGCCAGGCGCAGTTCGACATAGCAGGCCGCCTTGGCGTTGGCGCCCGAGCCGATCGAGTGCTCGTGGTAGTCCATCAGTTTGATGTCCAGGCCGAGCGCGTCGACGAAGGCGTCGATCGGGCCGTTACCGCCGCCTTGCAGCGCCATCGGCGCCTGACGGTGGGTCAGGTTGATGTCGATCTGCACCGGCTCGTCGTTGCTGGTGTCTTCCACCATCTTGTGCGAGTTGTAGGCGTAGGGCGCATTCTGTTCGAAGTATTCCTTGCTGAAGATATCGTAGATGCCTTCGGCGGTGATTTCCAGGCCGGTGGCGTCGGCCACCGCCTGCACGGCGCGGCTGAACTCGATCTGCAGGCGGCGCGGCAGCACCAGGCCGTAGTCCTGCTCCAGCAAGTAGGCCATGCCGCCTTTGCCGGATTGGCTGTTGACGCGGATGACGGCGTCGTAGCTGCGACCCAGATCGGCCGGATCGATAGGCAAATACGGAATCTCCCAGATCGCGCCTTCCTTCTGCTGCGCGAAGCCCTTCTTGATCGCGTCCTGGTGCGAGCCGGAGAAGGCGGTGAACACCAGGTCGCCGACGTACGGATGGCGCGGATGCACCGGCAGCTGGTTGCACTCCTCGACGCACTTGCGCACTTCGTCGATGTCGGAGAAGTCCAGGCCCGGATGCACGCCCTGGGTGTAGAGGTTCAATGCCAGCGTGACCAGGTCGACGTTGCCGGTGCGCTCGCCGTTGCCGAACAGGCAGCCCTCGACGCGGTCGGCGCCGGCCATCACGGCCATCTCGGCGGAAGCGACGGCGGTGCCGCGGTCGTTGTGCGGGTGGACGCTGATGATCAGCGAATCGCGGCGCGCCAGTTTGCGCGACATCCATTCGATCTGGTCGGCGTAGACGTTCGGCGTGCTGCATTCGACCGTCGACGGCAGGTTGATGATCATCTTCTTGTTCGGCGTCGGTTCCCAGATCGCGGTGACGGCGTCGCAGATATGCTTGGAAAAATCGAGTTCGGTGGTGGAGAACGACTCCGGCGTGTACTCGAAGCCCCAGTCGGTTTGCGGGTGCTGCTTGATCAATTCCTTCACCAGCGTGGTGCCGGTGGTGGCGATGTTGGTGATCTCCTCGCGCGACATGCCGAAGACGACCTTGCGGAACACCGGCGCGACCGAGTTATACAGGTGGACGATGGCGCGCTTGGCGCCTGCCGCCGCTTCCACCGTGCGGCGGATCAGTTCATCGCGCGACTGGGTAAGCACGATGATGGTGACGTCGTCCGGGATGCGGTTTTCCTCGACCAGTTTGCGCACGAAGTCGAAGTCGGTCTGCGAGGCCGAAGGGAAGCCCACTTCGATTTCCTTGAGACCGATCTTGACCAGCAGTTCGAAGAAGCGCAGTTTTTTCTCTGGGCTCATCGGCTCGATCAGTGCCTGGTTGCCGTCGCGCAAATCGGTGCTCATCCAGATCGGCGGCTTGGAGATGATGTTATTGGGCCACTGGCGGTCGGACAATTGAACTGGTGGGAAGGCGCGGTACTTCGCTGCTGGGTTCTGCAACATCATGGGGTGCTCCTGGGTCTTTTAAATTGGGAAGTGCTGGGATGCCTGCTTGCGCTGGCGCTGCGTGTGGCGAAAGGCTGCCGGGCGGCCACGGAACACTAGGCCAGGCAACCGATCGGTAGTTTTAGCAGTAGCGGCGCTGGGGCGAACGCACGCGCGTCAGCCCGCGACGCGATCGAATCGCCGGTGCGGGATGGAGCATGGGTGGCCGTGGTGAGCATCGGTGCAGACTTTCCTGGGTTTTGAAGACGGGTGCGGCTTATGGCCGGCACGGGGTACAGCTGGAACGCGGATTAAGCGCGTGCTAGTAGGCGCGCTGCTAGCGATAGGCCAGCAGACGGCAGCAGGAAAGCGGATAGGTGCAGATGCGAAGTCATAGGCCTTAATGTACGAGATCGCCCGCATTGCTGTCAAGGGAATTGATGTGCGACGTGAAAACGTGCGGCTAGTTTGCCAAGTCGCTGGCCTAGTGTCCATCGCGCTCGACGGGCGGCGAGGCACGCCGGTCGGCGCCGGCAGGCTTGGTCAAGGGCGGCCATGTTGATGTTTTTGCCATACTCGCCTACTATCGACGCCTCTATCTTTAAAGGACTCCCCATGTATCGATTTATTGGCGCGGCAGTGTTGATGGTGTTGATAGGCGCGGGCGGCGCGCAGGCGGCGCCGCCCAAGCCGGTGGCGACGCCGGAGGACGCCGCAGCCATTGCGGCCGTGGCCACCGACTTCCAGTCGGCACTCAAGGCGAAGGATGCGCACAAGTTGTCATCGTTGATGCTGAACTCGAACATCCTTTTCGCCTCGCCGGCGACCGACCAGCAGGTGGCCCGAATCCGCAAGGAGGTCGATCCGAACTTCGACGGCGTGCGCGCCGGCGGTTACAACGATTTTGTCCAATTCATCAAAACAGAGAAGCGGCAGGTCGAAGAGAAGTTTTATGATTTGAAGATCACCCAGGACGGCGATGTCGCCTGGGTCATGTTCGACTACGAGTTCCTGTTCGACGGCGTGGTGCAGAACCACGGCGTCGAGGCCTGGCAAATGGTCAAGCGCGACGGGCTATGGAAGATCTTTTCCGTCACCTGGTCGGCGCATTACAGGGATAATAAATAAGACAAATCAGAGTAGCAGGCCGCCCGAGGCCTCGATGCGCTGGCCGGTGATCCAGCCGGCGTCGCCGATCAGCAGCGCGGCGACGACGCCGGCGATGTCGTCTGCGCCAGCATTGCGCCCCAGCGCCGTCATGCTGGCCAGTTGCGCGTTGAGGGCGGCGTTGTCACGGACCTGGCCTCCGCCAAAGTCCGTTGCGGTCGGTCCCGGGGCGACGACGTTCACGCTGATGCCGCGCGCGCCCAGTTCCAGGGCCATGTAGCGCGTCAGCACCTCGACCCCGGCCTTGGCCGATGCGTAGGCGGCGTAACCGCCAAAGGTGAAGCGGGCCAGTCCCGACGAGGTGTTGATGATGCGGCCGCCGTCCTCGATCATCGGCGCCAGTTTCTGGGTCAGGAAGAAGGTGCCTTTCAGATGGGTGTTGATCATCAGGTCGAATTGCTCCTCGGTGGTGTCGGCCAGTGTGGCGTTGATGCCGCCGCCGGCGTTGTTGACCAGGTAGTCGAAGCGCTCGCGCCCCCAGGTGTCCTTGAGCGCGGCGCGCAGCGTGTCGGCGAACGCGGCGAAGGTGCCGGCGGCGCCGACGTCGAGGCGCAAGGCCACGGCGCGGCGGCCCAGGACCTCGACTTCCTTGACGACGGCCGCTGCCTGCTCCGCGCCATTCATGTAGGTGATGATCACATCGACGCCTCGGGCGGCCAGTTGCAGCGCGTGGCTGCGGCCGATGCCCCGGCTGGCGCCGGTGATGAGGGCGATGCGGTGTGGTGTGGTGGTCGTGTTCATGGATGCTCCGAATGGATGAATGAGCAGCCACTTTACCGTTCTCCTTATCGGGGATAAATCGTTATAAAATGAATGAACTGTTTCGTCAAAAAGAACAATGAGATGGATCTGAACGAGTTGAAGGTGTTTTGCCGCGTCGCCGAACTGGCCAGCTTCACCAGGGCGGCCGAGGAACTGGGCATGGCCAAGGGCCGGGTGTCGACACTGGTGCAGGCGCTGGAGGCGGAGGTGGGTGGCCGCCTGCTGCAGCGGACCACGCGCAGCGTGCGGCTCACGCCCGACGGCGAGGCCTTTCTGGCCCGTTGCAAGGAGCTGCTGACCGAGGCCGATCAGTTGCAGGGGATGTTCCGGCCCGCCGCCGGCGCGCTGCGGGGCAAGGTGCGCATCGACATGCCCGGCATGTTCGCGCAGGAGCTGGTCATGCCGCACCTGCAGTCGCTGCTCGCCGAGCATCCGCTGCTCGACCTGGGCATCAGCGTCAACGACCGCCGCATCGACATGGTGCGCGAAGGTTTCGACGCGCTGGTCAGGATCGGGCCGCTGCCGGATTCCGACATGGTGGCGCGGCCGATGGGGGCGATGGCGATGTGTAACCTCGCCAGTCCGGCGTATCTGCGCCGGCACGGCACGCCGCGCACACCGGCCGACCTGGCGGACCATCGCATCGTCCACTACGCCGCCAATCTGCGCAGCGACGGCGCGGCGTTTCGCTACGAGGTGGGCGGCGTGGTGCGCGAGGTGCCGATGCGCGCGGCGCTGTCGGTCAACAGTTCGACCTTCATGCAGGCGGGCTGTCTGAACGGGCTGGGGATCATGCAGGTGGCGCTGCCGACCAACCGCCGCCTGATCGACAGCGGCGCGTTGGTTGAGGTGCTGCCGGAATTTCGCGCGCCGCCGATGCAGGTGTCGTTGATGGTGCCGCAGCGCCGCCACATCGCGCCGCGCGCGGAGGCGGTGTTCAACTGGATCATGCAGATCACCCGGCCTGTTATGCTTGAAGGATCACGCGCTCAAGCGCGGCGCTCCATTTTTTAAGGATTGACCATGGCGACATTGGAACGGGCAATTGAGATCGCGGCCGGCGCGCATGCCGGACAGTTCGACAAGGCGGGACAACCTTATATCCTTCATCCGCTGAGGGTGATGCTGCGCCTGACCTCCGCGCATGAGCGCATGGCGGCGGCGCTGCACGACGTGGTCGAAGACACGCCGGTGTCGTTGCAACAGCTGGTGGGAGAGGGATTTGCGCCGGAGGTCATCGCCGCCGTCGAAGCGCTCACCAAGCGTCCCGGCGAATCGCGCGTGGACGCGGCGCGCAGGGCGGCCGCCGATCCGGTGGCGCGCCAGGTGAAGCTGGCCGACAACGCCGAGAACATGGATTTGTCGCGCATTGAAAACCCGACCGAACGTGACTTCGCCCGACTGGAGGAATACAAGGCCGTGCGGGCGATCCTGCTGGGGCGTGACGGCGCGATCGATTGATCGGCGGGCCGGGCAAGTGCCCGACCCGCAGCCGATCAGTGGCCTTCGCCGGCGTTGAACATGGTTTTGGCGTAGATCAGGCCCAGGCCATAGCCGCCGCCGTGCGCGATCGAGGTGGCCACGGTTTCGTTGTAGGTCTCGCCGCGCGCCCAGTCACGCTGCAGTTCGAGCAGGTACTGCAGCGAGGTCATTGGGCGGGCGCCCAGTTGCACCATGCGTTCGACGGCGCGTTCGTGCGCTTCGTCGGAGACGTCGCCGCTGGCGTCGGTGATGACGTAGACCTCAAAGCCCTGGTCGAGCGCCGAGAGGGCGGGGCCGACGATGCATACCGACGTCCACAGGCCGGCCAGCACGATCTTGTCCTTGCCGATGGCGTTGACGCGGTCGGCGATGCGCGGATCCTCCCAGGTGTTCATGGTGGTGCGGTCGATCGCGACTTCGTCCGGGAAGACCGATTTGATTTCGTCGAAGATCGGGCCGGAGAACGATTTTTCGGCGACCGTGGTCAGGATGGTCGGGACGGCGAAGCCTTTGGCCGCCTTGGCGACCAGCGCGACGTTGTTGCGCAGCTGGACCGGGTCGATCGACTTGGTGGCGAACGACATCTGCGACTGGTGATCGATCATGATCAGGGTGTGGTTGGTTGGGTTCAGCAGGGTGTTGCCTGGTTTGGCGATGGCGGTTGGCATGGTAAGCTCCTAAGTTATGTTGAATAGTTTCGATAGAGTGTTTGGCGTTCTTCGCGGCTTTTATTTCGCGTTGTTCGCTGCTGGAATGAAGTATCCGCGACGGCAGGGGAAAATAAAAGCGGAAAAATTACGGGTCTATGTTCGAAAATATCGACAATGACTTTTTGGGGCGGGAGCGGGATGGTGAAGCGTCGGCCGGGGCGGGCGCCCCGGCCGGTTTTTGGCGTCGTTATTCGACGCGCACGCGCGCCGCGCCTTCGGCCATGCGGCCGATGACGGCCGCTTCGCCGAAGCCTTCGCGGCGGAACAGGGCCAGCACTTCGTCGACGCTGCCTTCGTCGCACGAGACCAGCAGGCCGCCCGAGGTTTGCGGGTCGGTCAGCAGCATGTGCTGCGCTTGCGAGACGCCCGCACCCAAGGTCACGTCCTTGCCGTACGCGTCCCAGTTGCGGCCCGAGGCGCCGGTGAAGTAGCCGTCGTGCGCCAGTTGCTCGACGCCGGGCAGCAGCGGAATCTTCGCCATCTCCAGGTGCGCCTCCAGCATGGCGCCGCGCGCCAGCTCCAGCAGGTGGCCCAGCAGGCCGAAACCGGTGACGTCGGTCAGCGCGTGCACGCCGGCCATTTCGGACAGCGCCTTGCCGGGCTTATTCAGCTTGGTGGTGTTGGCGATCATGGCCTTGTAGCCGTCGGCGTCCAGCTTGTCCTTCTTCAGCGCGGCCGACAGCACGCCCACGCCCAGCGGTTTGCCCAGCACCAGCACGTCGCCCGCCTTGGCGTCGGCGTTGCGTTTGACTTTGGACGGGTGCACGAGGCCCAGCACCACCAGGCCGTAGATCGGCTCGACCGAGTCGATGGTGTGGCCGCCGGCGATCGGGATGCCGGCTTCGGCGCAGATCGATTCGCCGCCCTTGATGATCTGGCCGATGGTTTCGATCGGCAGTTTGTTGATCGGCATGCCGACCAGCGCCAGGGCCATGATCGGCGTGCCGCCCATGGCGTAGACGTCGGAGATGGCGTTGGTGGCGGCGATACGGCCGAAGTCGAACGGGTCGTCGACGATCGGCATGAAGAAGTCGGTGGTGGCGATCAGCGCCTGTTCGTCATTGAGCTTGTAGACGGCGGCGTCGTCGGCCGTCTCGATGCCGACCATCAGTTCCTTCGGCACCGGGAAGCCGGCCGAGTTCTTCAGGATCTCGGACAGCACGCCGGGCGCGATTTTGCAGCCGCAGCCGCCGCCGTGGGAGAAGGAGGTTAGTTTGATAGCGTCGTTGCTCATTTGTTCATTCCTTGGTTGGGCTTATTCGGTGGTTCAGCAGATTATCCACTAACTGGAGCAATGCCGTTCGTTCGGCGGCCGGCGCGAACAGTGGCGCGCGGGCGTCGCACTGGGCGCGCAGCAAGGCGTGGAAGGCCGGTTCGTCGATGGTGCGGTCGATCAGGCGCGCCAGCGCGGCGGCGTCGCCGGGCGGGAAGTAGCCGGCGTAGTCGTCGCCCAGCATGCCGCGATTGCCGTTGATGTCGCTCGCCAGCACCGGCACGCCGGCGCTCACCGCTTCGATGATGACGTTGGCGCCGCCCTCCATGTGCGACGTCAGCGCCATCGCGTGGCTGCGCTTGAGCCGCTGGCGCGTGTCCCCGTGCGGCATGGCGCCGAGCCAGTGGTAGCGCGGCTCTTTGCCGGCGGTGACCCGGGCGGCGGTGGCCAGCGCCGGCTCCAGCGCGCCGCCGATGTGGATCAGGCGCGCGGATGGCGACGTCACCAGCGCGGCGGCGCGCATGAACGTGTACGGGTCTTTTTCGGCGCGCAGGTGGCCGATCATGCAGATGTCCGCATGCCGCCTGGTCGCGGGAGGCGCCGGCCGCAGCGTGGCGGCGGACTGGTAGATGACGTGGGTCTTGGCGTGCAACGGCGCCGGCAGCACTTGCAGGCCGGCCGCCTGCAACAGCACCAGCGCCCCGGCCTGTTCCAGGGAGCGCCGCGCGCTGGCTTCGGTGTCGATGTCGCGATACAGGTCGGTTCCGGTCATCAGCAGGATGGACGGCCGGTCCGGCCAGGCATGGGTCCAGGCGTCAAGCGAGGGCGCCGAGCGGCGCGCGTGCAGCGCTATCAGGAGGTCAGGAGGCGCGCCGGCCGGCGAGGGCGTGCCGGCGTCGGGCCAGTGCAGGCTGACCGTGACCCGGTAGCGCGTGCGCAGGAAACGCGCCCAGCGGCTGGCGCTCTGCCAGTTGCCGTTGTTGGCGCGGGCCGACGCCGGGCTGACGATCCAGATATGCTGTCGTGTCACTGGTGTTTTGCTTAAAAGTCGTTACAATCGCCCCATGAATTCCAGCCCATCCTCGTTCCGGAACGCCGGTCCACAGCAATTGGCGCAGTCGCTGCGGCATGCGCGGGATTATACGCTGCTGCTGTTCGATTGCTTCGCCGCCGCCGGCATGGACGTGCCGGCCCGCGTGCCGCAACTGCGCATCATCAATCCGCCGTTGTGGGAGCTTGGCCATATCGCCTGGTTCGCCGAATGGTTCATTTTGCGCGAGGCGACGTCCAGCCATCCGGCCGACGGCAACGGCAACTGCCTGCTGAGCCGGGGCGACGACTGGTTCGATTCCGCGCTGGTGCCGCATCGCAGCCGCTGGACGCTGGACCTTCCCGCCACCGGCGCGCTGAAGACCTACTGCCACGAGGTGCTCGACCGGGTGCTCGACAAGCTGTCGCGCGAGCCCAACACCGACGAGGCGTTGTATCCCTACCGGCTGGCGCTGGCGCACGAGGACATGCACGGCGAGGCGTTGCTCTACACCTTGCAGACGCTCGGGCTGCCGGCGCCGGCGACGGCCGTCGCGCAGGGGCAGGCGCTGTTCGCGCCGTCCGAGATCGGCTTCCCCGGCGGGACCTTCGAGATGGGCAGCGCCGGCGGCGGCTTCGTGTTCGACAACGAGCGCGCCGCGCATGCCTGCCGCGTGGCGCCGTTCACCATCGACAGCGGCCTGGTGACCAACACCCAGTATGCCGATTTCGTCGCCGATGGCGGCTACGACAACCGCCAGTTCTGGAGCAACGCGGGCGCCGACTGGCTGATGCGCCAGGAGCGTTCGGCGCCGCGCCACTGGCAGCGCGACGGCGGCGTGTGGCGCACGATGCGCTTCGGCGAGTTGACCACGCTGGGCGGCGCGGAGCCGGTGCGCCATCTGACCCTGTACGAGGCGCAGGCCTACTGCGCCTGGGCCGGACGCCGTCTGCCGACCGAGGCGGAGTGGGAATACGCCGCGTTGTCGGGCCACCCGGCGTTCCGCTGGGGGCAGCTGTGGGAGTGGACCTCGACGCCGTTCGAGCCGTATCCGGACTTCACCCCGGACCGCTACCGCGAGTATTCGCAGCCGTGGTTCTCGACCCACCAGGCGCTGCGCGGCGCCTCGTTCGCGACGCAGCCGCGCATGGTTTCGGCCAAGTACCGCAACTTCTACATGCCCGAGCGCGACGATATGTTCGTGGGGCTGCGCACCTGCGCCTGGCCGCGCTGAGGCGCCCGGCCATCAAACCCGTGTGCTTTTGACGAGAGGCTTGCGTCGCCGCTTAGGGGTCGTACCCGGTGGGGTACGACCCCGCTTGGCCGTGCGGGTTTCGCTGGCCGCCAAAAAATGAGCCCGCCCCCTGTGGTAGCTCTGCTATTCTTTTCTCTTTTTGAAAAGGGCGCACGCCATGAAGTTCAAGCATCTCCTGATCACCGCCAGCGTACTGGGCGCCCTCGGCGCGGCGGCACCGTCTATTGCCGCCGACGCCAAGGTGGTCGTCATCCGCGCCGGCAAACTGGTCGACGTGGTGGCCGGCACGGTGCTCAGGGACCAGACCATCGTTATCACCGGCGAGCGTATCACCTCGGTCGGCCCGAGCGCGTCGGCCAAGTTGCCGGGCGGCGCGCAGGTGATCGACCTGTCGTCGCAGACGGTGCTGCCGGGCCTGATCGACATGCATACCCATTTGACCGCCAACGCCTACCTGGGCGGCTACAATGCGCTGGGCGTGTCCGACACGCGCGCGGCGCTGTATGGCGTGCGTTCGGCGCGCAAGACGCTGGAGGCGGGCTTCACCAGCGTGCGCAACGTGGGCGCGGGCGGCTTCGGCGACGTCGCGCTGCGCGACGCCATCGACGAGGGGGATTTCATCGGTCCGCGCATGCGCACGGCCGGTTACGCGATCGGCATCCAGGGCGGCCATTGCGACGAAAACCTGCTGCCTGCGGATATGAAGATCACCGGGCGCGGCGTGGCCGACGGGCCGTGGGAGGCGCGCGCCAAGGTGCGCGAGATGGCCAAGTACGGTGCCGACGTGATCAAGATCTGCGCCTCTGGCGGCGTGCTGTCCAAGGGCGACGAGCCGGGCGCGCAGCAGTACACGCTGGAGGAGATGCAGGCCATCGTCGGCGAGGCCCACAAACTTGGCCGCAAGGTGGCGGCGCACGCGCATGGCGCCAGCAGCATCCGCGATGCGATTTTGGCCGGGGTGGATTCGGTCGAGCATGCGAGTTTGATCGACGACGAGGGCATCCGGCTGGCGCGCGAGAAGGGCACCTATCTGGTGATGGATATCTATAACGACGACTTCATTTTGCAGGAGGGCGAGAAGGCCGGCATGCTGCCCGAGTCGATCGCCAAGGAGAAGGTGATCGGCCAGCTGCAGCGCGATAACTTCCGCAAGGCGCTCACCGGCGGCGCGAAGATGGCGTTCGGCAGCGATTCGGGCGTTTATCCGCATGGCGATAACGCCAAGCAGTTCGCTTACATGATCAAGTACGGCATGACGTCGATGCAGGCGATCCAGGCGGCGACCATCAACGCGGCCGATTTGTTGGGTTGGAAGGACAGGGTGGGGTCGATCAGCGCAGGCAAATACGCCGACATCATCGCGGTCAAGGGCGATCCGGCCGAGAACGCGGCGGAATTGACCAAGGTGTCGTTCGTGATGAAGGGTGGGGAAGTGATTCGGCGGTGATCGGGGAAACCCGCAAGGCCATGCGGGGTCGTACCCGACGGGTACGACCCCAGCGTCCGGGGTGCGGGTTTTGGATCTTAAATCAGCGATTCGGCCAGATCGGCCAGGTCGTTGGCGTAGTCGATCTCGATCAGCTCTTTACGCGCGACGCCGCTGCGGTACGCGGCGGTGGCGATCTTCGGCGTGACGCCGCGCAGCAGGCGCGGGTCCAGCAATCCCGGCACCACGTAGTCCTTGCCGAAGCGCGCGTCGGCGCGCGCCATGTCGGCCAGCGCCACCACGCAGGCGCGCTTCATTTCCTGGTTGATCGTCGAGGCGCCGCAGTCGAGCGCCGCGCGGAACAGGTAGGGGAAGCACAGCGCGTTGTTGATCTGGTTCGGATAGTCCGAACGGCCGGTGGCGATGATGGCGTCGGGCGCCACTTCGCGCACCAGTTCCGGGCGCAGTTCCGGCTCCGGATTGGCCAAGGTGAAGACGATCGGATGCGCGTTCATGCGCGTGATGTCGGCCTGCGACAGCACGCCCGGACCGGAGACGCCCAGGAAGACGTCGGCGCCCTCCATCACCTGCGACAGTGTCGTCGCGTCGGTGTTGCGCGCCCACGCGGCTTTTTCGCCGTCCAGCGCGCGCGCGGTGGTCAGCACGCCCTTGCTGTCGCAGACGAAGATGTTGTGCTTTTGCGCGCCCAGGTCGACCAGCAGGTCGAGGCAGGCGATGGCGGCCGCGCCGGCGCCGGAGCAGACGATTTTGACGGTGGCGATATCGCGGCCCGTCATTTCGATCGCGTTGAGCATGCCGGCGCCGACGACGATGGCGGTGCCGTGCTGGTCGTCATGGAACACCGGGATCGACAGGCGCTCGCGCAGCTTGCGCTCGATGTAGAAGCATTCCGGCGCCTTGATGTCTTCGAGGTTGATGCCGCCGAAGGTGGGATGCAGCGCGGCGATGATCTCGACCAGCTTGTCCGGGTCGGTCTCGTCGATCTCGATGTCGAAGGCGTCGATGCCGGCGAATTTTTTGAACAGGACCACTTTGCCTTCCATCACCGGCTTGCCGGCGAGCGCGCCGATGTTGCCCAGGCCGAGCACCGCGGTGCCGTTGGTGATGACGCCCACCAGGTTGCCCTTGGCGGTGTATTCGTAGGCCTTGGCCGGCTCGCGCTGGATTTCCACGCAGGGGGCGGCAACGCCCGGCGAGTAAGCCAGCGCCAGGTCTTCCTGGGTGCCGACGCTCTTGGTCACTTCGATGGCGATCTTGCCGGCCTTGCCGGCGCGGTGATAGGCCAGTGCTTTCTGTTCGATGGTGCTCATGGTGTCCTTATTTTCTGGTGACGCTCTATATGCGAAAAACGCCCGCACGGGCCAAAGCCGGTGCAGGCGCAAATTGCTGGGATTCGTTAAATCATGGGTACAGGCCGCGAACCTCGCGGGCTTGCAACACGCGCGTGCACGCCAAAATGAAGGTGGCGGTGCGCAGCGTAACCTTCTTCTCTTGTGACACGGACCACACGGCGTTGAACGCCTCCTGCATGATGCGCGTCAGGCGGGCATTGATCTCGTCCTCGCTCCAGAAGAAGCTGGAGAAATCCTGCACCCACTCAAAGTATGACACAGTTACGCCGCCGGCGTTAGCCAGCACGTCCGGCACGATCAGCACGTCCTTGTCGGTGAGGATGTCGTCCGCTTCCGGCGTGGTCGGGCCGTTGGCGCCTTCCAGGATGATTTTGGTGCGGATGCGCTGCGCGTTGTCGGCCGTGATCTGCTGTTCCAGCGCGGCCGGGATCAGGATCTCGGTCTCGATGTCCCAGAAGGCGTCGCGGTCGAGGAAGGCCTCGGCGCCGGCGAAACCGGTGACGCTGCCGCATTCGGCCACGTGGTGGTGCAGGCGGGCGATATCGAGGCCGCCCTGGTGCACCACGGTGCCGGTGTGGTCCTGCACGGCGACGACCTTGGCGCCGGCGTCGGCGAACATGGTGGCGGCCACGCCGCCGACGTTGCCGAAGCCCTGGATGGCGACGCGGGCGCCTTCGATGGCGACGCCGCGCTTGATGGCCGCTTCGCGGCCGACCACGAACACGCCACGGCCGGTCGCTTCGCGGCGGCCCAGCGAGCCGCCCAGCGAGATCGGTTTGCCGGTGACGACGCCGGTCGACAGGTTACCCTCGATCATGGCGTAGGAGTCCATCATCCATGCCATCACCTGTTCGTTGGTGTTGACGTCGGGCGCCGGGATGTCCTTGTTCGGTCCGATGATCAGGCTGATTTCGCTGGTGTAGCGGCGCGTCAGGCGCTGCAGCTCGCCGCGCGAGAGGGTCTTCGGGTCGACCCGGATGCCGCCCTTGGCGCCGCCGTACGGCACGTTGACCGCCGCGTTTTTCACCGTCATCCACGCCGACAGCGCCATCACTTCCGACAAGGTCACGTCCTGGTGGAAGCGCACGCCGCCCTTGCCCGGACCGCGCGACATGTTGTGCTGCACGCGGTAGCCTTCGTAGTGGGCGATCGAGCCGTCATCGCGCTCGATCGGCACGTCCACGGTCAGGATGCGCTTGGGGCGCTTGAGCGTTTCGACCCAGCGCGACAGGCTGCCCAAATGCGGCGTGACGCGGTCGATCTGTTGCAGGTAGACGCCCCATGGACCCAGATCTTCCGGGTTGAGGTAGGAAGGCAGTGCGTGCTGTTGGTGTGCGGTGGTCATGCTCGGGCTCCGTAGGATTTTGTTTTGGCGAGCGCCGCTTGTGGCGGCGATCAGTGGAACGAATCATAGGGCGGAGCCGCTCCAACGGGCCAATGCTGTATGCGCATTCGACCATGCGTTTCGCGCATAGTTATTATAAAGTTAATTTAAACGCGTTAGCGTTCCGAGACGGCGACGCGGCGTTTGCGGCCGCTGTCGTTCTGCTGCCGTTCGAGGAAATCCCACAGCCGTTCGACGATGGCCTTGCCGCGCCGCTGCGGCGACGGCCGCTCGCGGTACAGGCGGATCTCCATTTCGATCTCCCACTCCGCGCTGTCGTTGTCGGCGCGCGCGAGCAGCTTTTGTTTGAGCTCGCGGGTGACGGCCGATTCGGGCAGGAAGGCGACGCCGCTGCCTTCGAGCGCCATCATTTTCAAGCCCTCGGCCATGTCGGTTTCGTAGTGCGGCTCCAGGTGGAGCGGGGTTTTGGCGTCGCCGAGGATCAGCTCCACCATGCGGCCCAGGTAGGCGTTGTTGGTGTACGATAAAAACGGCAGCGGCGCCTTCTTGGTGCCCGGCAGCGTGAAGTCCGGCACCTTGTTCTTGTCGCAGCGGGCGTAGGGGCGCAGCGATTCGCGGCCCAGCACCAGCATGTCGTAGCGGCCCGGGTCGAGCTGCACCGGCTGGCGCGGATGGTGGTAGCACAGCAGCAGGTCGCAGCCGCCTTCGACCAGCTGCAGCACGGCGTCGTGCACGTTGAGCGCCATCAGGCGGCTGCTGATCGGCGCGAAGTCGCGCTCCAGCGCCGACAGCCATTTGGGCACGAAGGTCAGCGACAAGGTGTGCGGCACGGCCAGGTCGATGCTGGTCTGGGCGGCGGCGCGCTTGGAGCGCAGCATGTCGCGCGCGCCGTTGATCTGCGCGAGCATTTCGAGCGCCTGCTCGTAGAAGACGGTGCCGGCCGGCGTCAGGCGGGTGGGATAGGAGGTGCGGTCGACCAGGTCGGTGCCGAGCCAGTTCTCCAGCGACTGGATGCGGCGCGAGAAGGCCGGCTGCGTGACGTGGCGCAGCGCCGCCGAGCGGCTGAAGTTATTGGTTTCGACCAGGGAGATGAAGTCTTCCAGCCATTTGGTTTCCATACGGGTTATCCCTTATTACCTTTCGCTTAGTGCGGGTTCGACGTGATGCGGCGCATCGGCGTGAACACATACGCCAGCGCCGCGCACAGCACCAGTATCATGCCACCGCCGGCGAACAATTGCGACAGCGGGATCATCGTCAGCAGCCAGCCGGCGGCGCCGGCCGACAGCGGCGCCAGGCCCATGAAGATGAACATGAAGATGCTCATGGCGCGGCCCATCATGGACGGCGGCACGCGGCGCTGTATCCACGTGAAGACGTTGATCTGCATGAAGCCGGCCAGCACGCCGATCGCCAGCATCAGCAAGGCCGCCTGCCACGCCGCGTCGACCGCGCCGAGCGGCATGACGAGCAGGCCGACGGCGCCGTCGATCAGCAGGATCAAGGTGCCGAAGGTGGCGAAGCGCAGGCGCGCGCCGCCGATCGCCGCCGCGCCCATGCCGAGCAGGGTGCCGGCGCCGTGCACGCCCATCAGCAGGCCCAGCGTGGTGGCGCCGTGCAGCGCGGCGGCCAGCACCGGCAGCGCCACCTGCATGGCGCCGCCGACGAACAGCGAGACGGCGCCCCAGTAGATGAAGCAGGTGCGCAGCGGGACGTCGCGCCACACCATCGCCAGGCCGGCGCCGACGGCGCGCAGCACGGAGGCCGGCGCCTGCGCCGATGGCGCGGCCAGCAGGCGCACTTTCGACAAGGTCCACGCCGACACCAGGAAACTGAGGCAATCGAGGCCGAACGCCAGCGCCAGGCCGCGCGCGTCGGCCACCACCGCGCCGCCGCCGTGGCCCGGGGCATGGCCGTCGCCGCCGAGCGCCAGCAGGCCCGCCGCGATCAGGGGGCCGACCAGCATCGACAGCTGGCGCAATCCCATCAGCATGCCGTTGGCCGCCTGCAGCTGTTCCGGCGCGATCGCCAGCGGCATGATCGAGGTGCCCGACGGGATGCCGAACGCCTGCGCCAGGCCGATGCCCAAGGCCAGCGCGTAGATGGCCATCAAGGTCAGATGCGGCGTCATGACGACGGTGAGCGAGACCGACGCGCCGACGTCCAGCGTGTGTGCGGGCTGGTGGTCGAGCACCAGCAAGGTCAGGACGGCCAGCAGCGCGGCGTTGGCGTATTTGCTGAGCATGAGCACGCGCTTGGGCGAGTGGCGGTCCACCAGCGCGCCGCCGACCAGGATGAAGACCGCGCGCGGAATGCTCATCAGCGCGATGACGAGGCCCAGCGCGACGGTGTCGCCGGTCAGCCGGAACACCAGCCAGGGCAGCGCGATCATGGTCAGCTGGTCGCCCAGCATGGAGACCACGCCGCCGCGCAGCAGCCATTGGAAGTTGGGGTCGCGCAGCAGCGCGGCGCGCGGCGGAATCGGTTCGGACATGGTGGGCTCCGGGGCGGTGGGGGAGGTTAAGAGTTCGAGGCGTTCATGCCGGCGATCAGGCCGAGCGCCTCGCTCAGCGCGTCGAATTGTTCGCGCGGACAGTTGCGCAGCAAGTCCTTGCTGATCTGCTCGGCGACGACGACGGCGTTGTTGAGCAGTTCGCGGCCGGTGGCGGTGATGGCGGCGTAGGCGACGCGGGCGTCGCGCGGGTCCTGCTGGCGGTCGACGAGGCCGATCTTTTCCAGCGGCAGCAGGGTGCGGGTGACGCCGGACGCCGTCAGGCCCTGGCGCTCGGCCAGGTCTACCCGGCGCAGGCGGCCGCCGGGCGCGCGGTTGAGGTAGTGCAGCAGCATGAAGTCGCCGAAGCTGATGCCGTGGTAGCCGCCCAGCACCTGGTCGAGCCGGCGCACCAGCGTGGCCTGGGCGCGCGCCAGGCGCAGCGCGAACTCCAGGCTGGGGCTGACGGCGGCGGGCGCGGGAAGGTCGTTATCGAGGTTGTCCATACAATATCCTTTTGTTGTTGAGTTTTGTTTGACTAATGCTTGAGTATGCAACTATATGCGTTTGGCCCGGGAAAGCAAGCGTCTTGGCAGGACCCGGCCGGTGCGCTGTCGCGTTTACCACACGATGTGATCGCGACTACACGGGCGGGACGGGGCGCGATGATGAAAAGAACAACTTGGAATCGCTTCCAGCGGCGCTTTCACCATACAATATTGCCTAAAGTTATGCTCCACAGGGCCGCGCGACTTTTACTCAAACTACAATAAGCAGGGGACAATTATGCACATGGGGACCACCGAGATCTTTTTGATCGCGATGTTGATTATCTTTAGCGTGCCGTATCTGATCTGGCGCTTCGGCCGCACCGATTACTACGCGCCGCTGGTGGTGGTGCAGATCATCACCGGCATTTTGCTCGGGCCCGGCATCATGGGCCGCGCCTATCCCGAGTACTACAGTTTCGTCTTCAATCCCCAGGTGGTGCAGTCGCTCAACGGCATCGCCTGGTGGGCGGTGATGATCTTCGTGATGATCGCCGGGATCGAGCTCGATCTGCGTAAGGCGTGGGAGCACCGGCGCGAGAGCACCATCACGGCCGGCCTGGCGTTGGGCATGCCGCTGGCGTTCGGCTGCGTCGCCGCGCTCGGCATGCTCGGTTACGCCGGCTGGGTGGGTCCCAACGCGCAGCAATGGCAGTTCGTGCTCGGCGTGGGCATGGCGTGCGCGGTCACCGCGCTGCCGATCCTGATCCTGCTGATGGAAAAGCTGGAGATCCTGCGCCAGCCGATCGGCCAGCGCATCCTGCGCTACGCCAGCCTGGACGACATCGCCATCTGGGGCGTGCTGGCCGTGATCCTGCTCGACTGGGACCGGGTCGGGCGCCAGGCCGGCTTCCTGCTGGTGTTCGCGCTGACGACCAAGCTGTTCCGCGCGATGATGGTGCGGCTCGAGGAGCGCGACCGCTGGTATATCTCGTTCATCTGGCTGGCCGCGTGCGCCTTCGCGGCCGATTGGGCGGGCCTGCACTACATGGTCGGCGCGTTCCTGGCCGGCGCGGTCATGGACACGGACTGGTTCAACCAGGAGAAGATGGACTTCCTGCGCGCCAACGTGCTGATGGCCGTGATGCCGGTGTTTTTCCTCAGCACCGGCCTGCGCACGAACTGGGAGGTGGGCGGTTCGGCCGTGTTCGTGGCGGCGGCGGTGCTGCTGGTGGCGTCGGTCAGCGGCAAGCTCGCCGGCGTCCACCTGGCCGGCAAAATCCTCCGGTGGGGACCGGGCGAGGCGTCGATCATCGGCTGGCTGCTGCAGACGAAGGCCCTGATCATGATCATCTTCGTCAATATCCTGCTCGACAAGGGCATCATCACCAACGGCACCTTCACGGCGCTGCTGTTGATGGCCATCGGCAGCACCATGCTGACGGTGCCGGTGGTGTATCCGAAATTGCGGCGCGTGGCGCAGCTGATCTTCAAAACCAGCTGATATAATGGCGGGATGAACGATACTACTCAACTCCCTCCGCTGCCGGATCGTCTGTCGATCGATCCGCGCAGCCCGCACCATGTCGCCGCCGTGTTCGAACACGACGTCGGCATCCGTTTCAACGACAAAGAGCGTCTGGACGTCGACGAATATTGCATCAGCGAAGGCTGGATCAAGGTCCCGGCCGGCAAAAGCCTGGACCGCAAGGGCAATCCGATGCTGATCAAGCTCAAGGGCAAGGTCGAAGCGTTTTACCGTTAATCCACCGTTCCGAAAAAAAGGCCGCCTGGTTGTTCCCGGCGGCCTTTTCTTATTGCGGGCGGTGTTCGCTGCGCAGCTTGTCGAGCATCTGCAGCGTCGCCGGCACCAGGTTCATGATGCCGTGGTAGGCGCAGTACTCGCAAAACGCCTCCTCCGGGCTCATCGCGTTGATGCTGCTGTCGGAATGTCCGCGGCGGCGCAGCGCCCGCAAACAGGCCGCATCCATATTTCTGGCGTTCATGCACTTGCTCCCTTCGAGTTGAGGTATTGATAATCGTTCCAGCCATTATAGTAGGAAAATAGTTCCGTGTGGCAACTATGTTGAGTTTTCTTAATGAGCTGGAATTTCGATCAATATTAGGGGCGCGTTAACATTCGGCGCTGCAGCTGCCACACCAGCGCCAGCGCCACCAGCGAGGTGGCCACGACCACGTAGCCGATCACGCTGAAGTGCTGCAGCCTGCCGTCCGGGGCCTGGGTGACGATGTGGCCGGCCACGACCGAGGCCACGCCGCCCGACAGTTGCTGGATCGACGCGCTGATGGCGTTGAAGGCCCCCCGTTGCGTGGCCGGCGGCACCGACGCGGCCATCGCCTGGAACGGGATCATGCGCGAGAAGATGCCGACGAACATGAGGGCGTTGACCGCCACCAGCGCCCACATGGGGATGGTGCCCAGGTGGGTGTAGACCACCACCATCACCATCGACAGCGCGGTGCCGAACAAGAACACGGGGAACTTGCCGTGCTTGTCGGCGGCCCTGCCGATCAGCGGGCCGGCGAAGATGGTGCACACGCCGGTGATCAGGTAGACGGTGGGCAGGTGGTGCATGTCGATGCCGAGGTTGTTGACGATGTAGGCGCTGCTGAAGGGCATGAGCATGAAGCCGCCCGTGGTCAGCAGGGCGGTGATGGAAAAGGCCAGCAGATGGCGCGGCACCGTCACCGTGTGGTACAGGTGGGCCCACGGGCTGTGGCGTTGCGGCTGGCCGAGGTGGGCGTCGACCGGTTGCATTTTCCACGCGACCAGCAGGCCGCCGACCAGGCCGAACAGGGCCATGGCGAGGAAGGGGACGTGCCAGTCCCATTGGTTCGACAGGTAGATGCCGATCGGGATGCCGAGCACCTGGCTGGCGGCGAAGGCGGTCTGGATCAGGCCCATGACCCGGCCGCGCATCTGCGGCGGGAACAGGTCGGTCGAGATGGCCAGCACGATGGAGCCGATGACGCCGCCGAACAGGCCGGTGACCACGCGCGCGGCCAGCAGGCTCTCGAAGCTTTGCGCCAGGCCGCACCAGACGGTGCCCAGGATGAAGCCGGTGTAGAAGAACAGCAGCAGCTTCTTGCGGTCGTAGCGGTCGGCGAAGCCGGCCGTCAGCAGGCCGGAGGCACCGGCGCTGAAGGCGTAGGCCGACACCACCAGGCCGAATTCCATCGGCCCGATGTTCAGGGCCGGCATGATGACCGCGCCCAGCGGCGACATCAGCATGAAGTCGAGGATCACCGCGAACTGCAGGAAGGCCAGCATCGCGACGACGGTTTTTTGATACGGGGTGAAATTCGCCGCGACGGCGGCGTTGGTTTTTGTCATTGTTATTCCTTGGTGTTTTCTTTGCTCCATTCCCGGCCGTGGCCCCAAAAGCGGCCCTTGTGCGCGGCGCGGAATTGTTCGCGCTCCTCCGGCGTCATCGCCTGCCAGCGCTGCCAGCGTTGCGCCCCTTCGTGGTGGTGGCGGCCGCCGAAGCCGCCGACCAGGATGCGGCACAGCACCAGCAGGCCGAGCGCGCGCCAATAATCGAGCGGCGCGCCGCCGGCGAACAGGTGGGGCACGATCCAGTTCCACAGCAGCATGACGATCCAGCCCAGCAGCGCCAGGATCACCAGCATCTTGGGGATGAGCAGCAGTTTGTATTTCATCATTTCAACTCTCCTTTCATTCGTTGTACAGGTCCTGCAGCCGCGCGCGCAGATGCAGCACGGCATAGCGCTTGCGCGCCAGCAGGGTGTTGACGGACACGCCGCTTTGCAGCGCCATGTCCTTGAAGCTCAGCCCGTCCAGTTCGTGGGCGATGAAGACGTCGCGTTGGTTGGGCGGCAGTTCTTCAAGCGCCGCCTGCAGTTGCTCGAGCAGCATGGCGCGGTGATAGGCGTGTTCGGGGCCGGCGTCGGCCGCCGGCAGCAGCAGGTCGAGGCGGTAGGCTTCGCCATCCTCGTCGACCATGTCGTCCAGCGGCACTTCCTTCTTCTTGCGGAAGCGGTCGATGATGCGGTTGCGGGCGACGCGGTAGAGCCAGGCGCTGACTTGCTCGATCGGCTCGGGCAGGCGGTGGGCCTGGGTGAATTCGTAAAAGACGTCCTGCAGGATGTCTTCGGCGTCGGTCTGGTCGGCGACCCGGCGGCGGATGAAGCTGCCCAGCTTCGAGCGCTCGCGCAACACCGTCGCGGTGATGGCTTGGTCCTGGTCGGCGGTGGTGGGGATAGGCGGCGGCATGTAGGTGAAGACGGCCAGCCGTCGCGGATATTGTGTGAACGATACAAATTGTTGCCTGTTGGGCTGCGATCCCTCCATTATGCCTGTGTTGCCGTCGCCCTCAAGAAAGGTCGTCCAACTCGTCGTAGTCACGCCGGCTCTTGGGCACGCGGCGCTCCAGCGTGTTGCGCGATTGGTGGTCGACGTGTTCGATGAGGACCAGGGCCGCATTCAACGCGTGGCTCATGGTTTCGGCGGCAGCGGTCATCGCTTCGGCGGGTGTCGGCGCCGGCTTGGCGGCGCGCCGTCGCAGTCGCGCGCGCAGCAGATCGGCATTGTGCCAGTTTTTTTCGCCGGGGAAGCGCAGCCAGAGCACGCGCCAGGCGTTGCGGCCGTCGCCCGCCACTTCCTGCGCCATTTTGTGCGGCGAGACGGCCTCGTCTTGATAGATCAGTTCGTCGCCGACGACTCTGGCGACGTGCCAGCGTTCGGCGTGGCACATGCGGACCAGCGTGTGCTCCGGAAGGAAGAGCAGCTTCCATTGATAACCGCGCGCGGGGTAGGCGGCGCTGCGCGTCTGCTCGATCCACTGCCTGACGGCGGCCGCCACGGCCTCGGTCACCGACAGCGGGCTGGCGGTTTCGCGCAGGAAGGTTTCGAGCTGGAGGAGGGTGGCGGGTGGTAGATAACGGGGACGTGGGGGAACCATACTCTTTCTCCTTGAGGGTTTGGTCTTTTTTGGTCTCTTTCAGTCTCTTCGACCGCAAGAAGACGCAGGAGTTCAAAAAAGACCAAAAGAGACTGAAAGAGACGGGCGAAAGAGACTCGTTCCCCGAAGGGCTGGTGTGGGGCACGCCCACTGCGCACCCGTTATTCGGCCGACATCACCTTGTTGGGCTCGATATACACCTTGCCACCCTGGTAATCGAACAGGATGCTCGTCTGCCGCAGGATGCCGTTGCTGATGTTGCCGGCGAGGGTGGGGCTGTTCAGCGTGCCGCCGCCGCGCGTCGGCAGTTCCAGCGTTGGGGCGGCGATTTGCACCCCGCCCATCTCGAACAGCTTGCCGCGCGTTTTCAGCACCTGGGTGGTGCCGCCGATGACTTGCGCCGTCTGGACCGTGTCGCCCGCCTGGTATTTTTCCACCAGGCCGTAGCGGTCGACGAACGGCTTGCTCATTGTCAGCGAGAAATCGCTGCCGGTATCGATGGTGAACTTGCCGGACAGGCCGTCGAGCACCGCTTCGATCTGCGGCGTCTTGTCATGGAATGACAGCGGCGTGGCGGCGGCCCGGCCGCGATACACGAAGCTGTCCGGGTCGTGGAAGGTCAGCTGGCGCGCGGCGTAGTCGATCAAGGTCGGCGTCAGCCACAGCCATTCGTAGCCGATGGTGCCGTCGATCGGCAGGTTGTCGAGCGTCGAACTGGTGAAGAAGGCCTGGCGGTCCAGGGTCAGGCCGGCCATGCCGATCTGCTGGACCGTGGTCAGCACGCCGCGCTCGGTCTGCTGGCCGAGGCCGGACAAGACGGCCACGCCCTGGGCGGGCAGGCGCAGACGCCGGTAGAGCTTGTCGCTGATGACGTTGCGGGCGCCGGTGTCGAGGATGAACTTGAACGGACCCTGGCCGTTCAACGTCAGCATCACGCAGATATGCGCCTCGCACGGTTCGAACGGCACCGTCACCGCCGGCTTCTGGGCCGAAAAGCCCTGCATGACGGCCGGCTGCGGCAGGGAGAAGTCCATCTGCGCGGCGGGGCGGTTGAGCACGATGGTGGACACGCGCAGCGTTTCCTCGTCGGCGCCGTCCCGCGCGTCGCGCACGCTTTCCTCGAACGGCAGCGTGATCGCGCCGACGCGGCGGAAATCGCGGTAGTCGATGGTGAAGGTTTTGCCGTCGACCACTTCCTGGCGGCGCTCGATGCGGCGCGTGGTGTCGTTGATCCAGTAGTCGAAGGCGATGCCCGACGCCAGCTCGACGCGCACGACCGCGTAGTCGACGCCGGCATGGCGGCGCGGCGCCTTCAGTTCGAGCCGGCGCGCCTTGCCGCCGCGCGCGAACCACCAGGCGTACGATTGGCGTCCCAGGTGCAACTCGGGATCGCTGGCCGGGCCTTCCTGCTTTTCCAGCTTGCCCATGCGCTGGCGCCAGAAATTCCGGCCGTCCGAGCGCGACATCAGGCGCGCCACCGCCGACGAGGGGATGCGTTGCGCGTAGCGGCCGCTGGCGAAATCGATGTCGCTGCTGCCCGCCTCGTCGTGGTCGAGGTAGGTGCGCACGAACTGCGTGTGCTGGGTCTTGACCTGCCGCCAGGCGTTGCCGCCGACCGCCTCGCGCGCCTGGGCGAGCAGTGCCGCCGCGCCCTCGGCGGCGGCGCCCTGCAAGCTGGCGATGGCCAGGCAGAGGCCGGCGGCGACGCGGATGACGTGGATCGTGCGGATCGTGCGGATAAGCTGGCGAACTAGCAAAAATGAATCCTTGGTTTGGCGTCACCGGCGGCGGGCGCGCCGGTGCAGACAGCCATGTTAGCTGAAAAGCCGGCTGCCGCGCCAGCCGTCCGGCGCCCGGACGCAAAAGCGGCCACCAGATCGCTCCGGTGGCCGCTTTGATTGTCGCTTTACGCTACGCTAACGATGACGATTAACGGTCGCCGTAGCTGCGGCGGGCGCCGTCGGTGCTGCGCGGGTTGCTGCCCTTGTAGCCGCCGCCGGTGCTGCCTTCCTTGCGCGGGGCGCCAGGCTTGCTGAACGTGCGCTGGCCCGGCTTGGCGCCGGTGCGGTTGTCGCCCGGCTTCCAGCCGCCCGGACGCGAGGTAGAACGCGCCGCCGAGGCGGTCTTCTTCGGCTCGTAGCCTTCGATGACGTTGACCGGGATCAACTGCTTGGTGAAACGCTCGATGCGCTTGACGTTCATGCCTTCGGCGTGGTTCACCAGTGAGATCGCCAGACCGTTGCGGCCGGCGCGGCCGGTGCGGCCGATGCGGTGGACGTAGTCCTCAGGGAACTTCGGCAGGTCGTAGTTGAACACGTGCGTGATCGTCGGCACGTCGATGCCGCGGGCGGCGACGTCGGTGGCGATCAGGATCTTGACCTGGCCGCGGCGCAGGCTGTCCAGGGTGCGGTTGCGGGCGCCCTGGTGCATGTCGCCGTGCAGCGCGGCGGCCGAGAAGCCGGCGATGTTCAGGCGGTCGGCGATGGTGTCGGCGTCGCGCTTGGTGGCGGTGAACACGACGGCCTGGTCGAGCGAGTCGTCGCGCAGCAGGTGGTCGAGCAGGCGGTTCTTGTGCGACAGGTCGTCGACGAAGTGCACGCGCTGGGTGATGTTCTCATGCTTGTTGGCGGCGCTGAGGATCTGGATCACTTGCGGATCCTTGGTGATGCGGCGCGCCATGTTGCCGACGACGCCGTCGAGCGTGGCCGAGAACAGCATGGTTTGACGGGTCGACGGCGTCGCGTCGACGATTTTTTCGATGTCGTCGATGAAACCCATGTCCAGCATGCGGTCGGCTTCGTCGAGCACCAGGATTTCCAGTTGCGAGAAGTCGATCTTGCCCGATTCCATGTGGTCGATCAGACGGCCAGGGGTGGCGACCAGGATCTCAGGATTCTTGGCCAGCAATTGCATCTGTTTCGGGTAAGGCATACCGCCCAGGATCGACACGGCCTTCAAACGGCGCAGGTTGACGCTGTACTTGTCGGTATTGGAGGTCACTTGCAGGGCCAGTTCGCGGGTCGGGGTCAACACCAGCATTTTTGGCTGTGCGGCTTTGAAACGGGGACGCTCGCCACGGGCGCGGGCGGCCTGCATTTCTTGGTTGGGAGTCTTGCCGGCGGCGGCCGGGTCGATCTCGGACAAACGGTGCAGCGACGGCAGCATAAATGCGGCGGTCTTGCCGGAACCGGTTTGCGAGGAAACCAACAAGTCCTTGCCTGCGATGGCGGCAGGGATGGCCTGCTGCTGAACCGGGGTCGGCGCGGTGTAGCCGGCGTCGGTCAGGGCTTTGATGATGGACGTGTTGAGACCTAGTGCTTCAAATGTCATGCTGTTCTTTCGTAAAAAACCTGCGCCCGTGCAAACGCCGAACGCGAAATAGCAACGCCTACCAAAACGAAATGACTCAATCAAAATCGAAAGAAATTTCGGCACAAAAGCTTTGCGCCGGGACGGTGTCAGGTGCGACACCAAAGGCGGGAGGGCTTCATAAGCGACATCAGGATGATGCGCTAAGGCTTGCGTAGCTGCTAGTAATACCTGGCTGATCAATCGGCGCCGCTGCTTGTCGCGGCGCGCTCACTGCAGCGCACAGGCGACACTATACAGTAGTTTGGGGCTGCCTGTACAGTTAATTGCCGTTTTAGCGTGCGCCGCAGCAAAACCACTCCGGGGTCAGGTCCACCATTTCTACACGGACCCGGCCGTGGCACCGCGCCGGCGGCCTATTAGTGCAGAGCTTGTGTAGAAAAAGTGGACCTGACCCCGGAGTTCCCGCTCGGCGCCAGCGAAAACACGCCCACCACGCGCGCCAGGTGGCTGGCTTGCGCGTGCAGCAGGGCGGCGGCCGCGCCCGCCTGCCCGACCAGCGCGGCGTTCTGCTGGGTGGCCTGGTCGATGCCGCCGACCGCTTCGCCGATGCGGGCGATGCCGTCGGTCTGCTCGCGGCTGGCGGCGTCGATCTGGCCCATGATGTCGGTCACCCGCGCCACGCTGGCGACGATCTCGGTCATCGTCGCGCCGGCCCGGTCCACCAGCGCGGCGCCGGTGTCGACCTGCTCGACCGATTCCTCGATCAGCCCCTTGATCTCGCGCGCGGCCGCCGCGCTGCGCTGGGCCAGGTTGCGCACCTCGCCGGCGACGACGGCGAAGCCGCGCCCCTGCTCGCCGGCGCGCGCGGCCTCGACCGCCGCGTTCAGGGCCAGGATGTTGGTCTGGAAGGCGATGCCGTCGATGACGCCGATGATGTCGGCGATGCGCCGCGAGGCCCGGTTGATCGCGCCCATCGTGTCGACCACCTGGGCGACGACGGCGCCGCCCTGGGCCGCCACGTCCGAGGCGGACAGCGCCAGCGCGTTGGCGCGCCGGGCGTTGTCGGCGTTGCGCTGGACGGCGCCGTTGAGCGCGCCGATGGCCTCGGCGGTCGCCTCGAGCGAACTGGTCTGCTTCGCCGTGCGCGACGACAGGTCCTCGTTGCCGGCGGCGATCTGCCCCGACGCCGAGGCCACCGCGTCGGTGCCGGTGCGCACCTGGGTGACGATGCTGCCCAGCTGGTCGCGCATGTCGCGCATCGCGTGCAGCAGGCTGGCCCGGTCGCCGGCGGCCAGCTCGACGTCGACGGCCAGGTCGCCGGCGGCGATGCGGCGGGCGATGCCGGCCGCCAGCGCCGGCTCGCCGCCGAGCTGGCGGCGCAGCCCGCGCATGATCAGGTTGGCGGCGGCCACGCTGGCGGCCACGGCGGCGGCCAGGATCAGCGCGCACTGCCACTGCGCGGCGGCGATGCGTTCGCGCGCGGCCGCCTCGTCGAGCGCGGATTGGGCGGTGGCCAGCTGGACGACCTGGTCGATGACCTTGCGGTGCGTCTCGTACAGGCCGCCCAGGCGCTTGAGCGCGGCCGCCGCGCCGTCCTGGTCGCCCTTGGCCAGCGCCGGCAGGAAGGTGTCGAAGGCGGTGGCGTAGAAGGCCAGCGCGGGCGCGTGGGCCTGCTCCAGCATCAGCGGCCCCATCTGGCCGGGCAGGTCCTGGCCGCGCCAGTAGGCGTGGCGGGTGTCGTAGTCGGCCTTGAGGGCGCGCAGGCGCCCGGCCAGCGCCTGGCGCGCATCACCGGCGGTGGCGCCATCTGACTGGCCGACGTTGGCCATCTGCAGGCACACCAGATAGGACTCGATGATGTATTCGGGCGGCGGCAGGATATCGGCGATCAAGTCCTTGCTTTGCACGATGCGCTGGTAGATCGGGCCGTTGACCTGGATTTCGTTGAGGGCCTTGAACGACCAGGCGCCGTAGAGGCCGAAGCCGGCCACGAAGCAGCCGATAAGGATGAGAAAACGCGTCCTGACGTTTACCTGGTCGAGCATGGTGGTCCCCGTGATCCCGGGCGGCTCGTGGCCGCGCCTGTTCTAAGAAAAGTGGATGATCTGTTCTGGTGGGAAAGACAATAGCAACAATCGGGCGGGAACCAAAGCGGCTTGCATCCTGATTGCATCAGTTGTTGCGCCAGGACATCTAAATATTGTCGTAAATGTCACTTCCGGGCCGGGAGGCCCACAAGACGGGAGGGTCATGCAAGACGGGAGGGTCAGGTCCGACATTCGGACATCGAGGAACTTTTTGAGGCCTAAAAGTTCCCCATTTGGGTCCCAATGTCCGAATGTCGGACCTGACCCCGGTTTTTTGGGGGGGCGGACGTGAAAACGCCCCGCGTGCGGGGCGTTTGGCTGCGGGGACCGCCGGGAAGGGCTTACAGGTAGTCTTCCGCGTTCAGGCCCATCACGTGCGAGAAGCCGCCATCGACGTAGGTGATCTCGCCGGTGATGCCCGAGGCCAGGTCCGACAGCATGAAGGCGGCCGTGTTGCCCACTTCCTCGATGGTGACGTTGCGGCGCAGCGGCGCGTGCGACGAGGCGAAGCCGAGCAGCTTGCCGAAGTCCTTGATGCCGGACGCGGCCAGGGTCTTGATCGGGCCGGCCGAGATGCCGTTGGCGCGGATGCCCAGCTTGCCCAGGTTCTCGGCCAGGTAGCGCACCGACGCCTCCAGCGAGGCCTTGGCCAGGCCCATGGTGTTGTAGTACGGAATGGCGCGCACGGCGCCCAGGTACGACAGGGTCAGCAGCGACGAGCCTTCCTTCAACAGCGGCAGCGCCGCCTTGGCCATGGCCGGGAAGCTGTAGGCCGAGATGTCGTGGGCGATGCGGAAGTTCTCGCGCGTCAGGCCGTCGAGGAAGTCGCCGGCGATCGCCTCGCGCGGCGCGAAGCCGATCGCGTGCACCAGGCCGTCGAGCTGCGGCCAGCTCTTGCCCAGGTCGGCGAACACGGCGGCGATCTGCTCGTCGCTCGAGACGTCGCAGTCGAACACCAGGGTGCTGTCGAATTCGGCGGCGAACTCGGTGATGCGGTCTTTAAAACGTTCGCCGACGTAGGTGAACGCCAGTTCGGCGCCTTCGCGGTGGCAAGCCTTGGCGATGCCGTAGGCGATGGAACGGTTCGACAGCAGACCGGTGATGAGGATTTTTTTGCCTTGCAAGAACGCCATGATGACTCCGATTGCGACTGCGCGCCGGCGCCGGCTCGGACAGCGGGCGGGGCGACGTCAGTGGGGGTTGTTTTTAGGGTGTGAGGCCGTTCGCCTGCCACGCAAGTGCGAGATTGTAGGACGTGTCAGCGTTGACTGCAACCTTTGATCGCCGCCGCCCCCGGCGCCATGCGGGCCGGCCGGCGGCGGCGGGAAGCCGGACCGGGGTCAGTTGCTGGTCTTGCGGCCCGATTTGCCCTTGGCCGCGTCGCGCGGCACGCGCGCCTTGACCAGCGACACCGGCCCGCCCTTGGTGGCCTTGGTGGCGCCGGCACGCTTGTAGCCCGACTTGGACACGGAACGCTCGGCCTCGAACGCCATCGTGGCGTTGTCGGCCACCTCGGGCGCGATGTCCAGGTAGGCCGAGGTCGACACCTTGGGCACCAGGATGGTCGAGCCGGCCTTGAGCATGGAGCGCTGCGGAATGTTGTTGGCCTGGCGTATCACTTCCGGCGTGGTGTGGAAGCGCGACGCCAGCGCGCCGATGCTCTCGCGCGCGCTGGTGATCTTGTGCGTGGTCCAGGTCGACAGATCCTTGCCCCATTGCGCCAGGTTCAGCTGGAACTTGGCGGCGTTTTCCTTGGGCAACAGGATCTTGGTCTGCTCGTCGCCGGTGATGACCGGGCGCTTGAACTGCGGATTGAGCGCCTTGAACTCGGCCACCGACAGCTCGGCCAGGTGGGCGGCGATGGTCAGGTCGATGTCGCTGGTCTTGTCGACGGCGGTGAAATACGGGGTGTTGTCGACCGGCGGCAGGGTCACGCCGAACTGGGTCGGGTTGCCGATGATGTTCTTGACGGCTTGCAATTTCGGCACGTATTCGCGCGTCTCGGTCGGCATCAGCTCCGACAGGCTCTGGAAGTCGGTCGGCTTGCCGGCGGCCTGGTTTTTGGCGATGGCGCGCTGCACCGAGCCCTCGCCCCAGTTGTAGGCGGCCAGCGCCAGTTGCCAGTCGCCGAACATGTCGTAGAGGCGCTGCAGATAGGTCAGCGCGGCGTCGGTCGAGGCCAGGATGCCGCGGCGCTCGTCCTTGAAGGCGTCCTGCTTGAGGTTGAAGTCGCGGCCGGTGCCGGGCACGAACTGCCACATGCCGGCGGCGTTGGCGTGCGACAGCGCCTCCGGGTTGAAGGCCGACTCGATGAACGGCAGCAAGGCCAGCTCGGTCGGCATGCCGCGCTTTTCGAGCTCGGTGACGACGTGGAACAGGTAGCGCGAGGCGCGCCCGGTGGTGATGGCCATGTGGTCGGGCCGGGCCGTGTACCACTTGGTGTGCTTGGCCACCAGGTCGTTGTTGAGGTCGGGAATGGCGTAGCCGCTGCGGATGCGGCCCCACACGTCCTTCTCGCGGAACGCGTCGTCCTCGGCCACTTTGGCCGGCTTGTTGATTTTCAGGGAGGACAGGTCGAGGGCGGGGGACTTCGGCAGGGCGGTCAGCGGCACGGGCGCCGACGGCGGCAGGCTGGCCGCCTCGTCGTAGGCGTGGCTGGCGGTCGGCGCCAGCAGCGCCAGCACGGTCGCCAGGGGCGCCGCCAGCGCGGCGCGTTTAGGAATTCGAGGATGCATAGTTTTCCATTGTTGTCGACTGTGAAACATCGAACCGACCATGAATAAACGTGGAGTGTACGAAGGTCGTCCTGATGAGTCAAGGATTATGTCAGGCATGTGACCTTTATTTTATGCAACAGTTCCCGGCATATAAGGCGCAGATGCCGGCAAATTGCGCGGAGTATGAGATGGCGCAAAGAATGCGTACAATTCCCCCTTTAAGAGAGTCTTCAAGGAATCGCATCATGAGTAGTAGCGCCCACGACGCCGTCGTCGCAAAAACCGTCGACTGGCTGGAGAAGGCCGTCATCGGCCTGAACCTGTGTCCGTTCGCCAAGGCCGTCCACGTCAAGGGACAGATCCGTTACGTGGTGTCGGACGCCGACACGCCGGAGGCCCTGCTGGAAAAGCTGATGGAGGAGCTGCAATACTTGGCCGACGCCGACCCGGAGCAGGTCGACACGACCCTGCTGATCCACCCCAACGTGCTGGGCGACTTCGAGGACTACAACGAGTTCCTCGACGTGGCCGACGCCGCGCTGGAGGACTTGCAGCTCGACGGCGAGCTGCAGGTGGCCAGCTTCCACCCGGACTACCAGTTCGCCGACACGCACCGGAACGACATCGAGAACTACACCAACCGCTCGCCGTACCCGACCTTGCACCTGCTGCGCGAGGACAGCGTCGAGCGCGCCGTCGAGGCGTTCCCGGAGGCGTCCGACATTTTCGAGAAGAACATCGCCACCTTGCGCGCGCTCGGGCACGACGCCTGGGACAAGTTGCTGCAGGTGAAGGGATGAGCGAAGGCAAGGGCGACCCGCCGGTGCGGCCGGACACACCGTGCGTGGCCGTGTGTTCGACCACGTTCGACGAGATCTGCCGCGGCTGCGGACGCAGCGTGGTGGAGGTGGCGCACTGGGTGTCGATGAGCGCCGAGCAGAAGGAGCTGGTGTGGCAGCGCATCCTGGCGCAGGGCTACCCGCGCCGGAATAAGTAAAAGTAAACACGCATGGCCGATTACGCTGCGCTAATCCGCCCTACGTGGTTCAGACGACGCCGGGGTCCCCGGCCGTATCGATCAATATGTACCGATGAAATTCTTCTTGCCGATGTCCAGGCCGTTGTGGCGCAGGATGTCGTAGGCGGTGGTGGCGTGGAAGAAGAAGTGCGGCAGCGCGTAGTGGAACAAATACGTCTGGCCGGTGAAATGCTTGGTCTTCTCGCCGCTGCCGGTGGTGATGGCGCGTCCCTCGCTGCCCTCGATGGCCGCCTGCGGCACGCCGTCGATGTAGGCCAAGGTCTTGACGATGCGCGCCTTCAGGTCGGCGAAAGTGACCTCGGTGTCCTCGTACGACGGCACGTCCAGGCCGCCCAGGCGCGCGGCCGCGCCCTTGGCGAAGTCGCAGGCGATCTGGATCTGGCGCGTGAACGGCAACATGTCCGGGAACAGACGGAACTGCAGCAGCGCGGCCGGCTCGATCTTTTTCTCGGTGGCATGGGCCTCGGCCTTGTCCAGGATGGCCAGCAGGCTGTTGAGGATCTGCTTGAACACGGGAATCGAGGCGGAATACATGGAAAAAGTGGTCATGGCGGTGTCCTATGTGGAATCTATGTGGAAATTGAGCCGCGATAATAGCCCGCCCCGAGGTTTTTTGCTTGGTGTGTGACTTGCAGGGCAATTTTCCGTGCATAATTCCACTAAGTAATTTTGTAACATGACCCCGACGACGATGCGACCTTTCCCCCTGCCGCGATTTTGTTCGCCCCTCGATGACTAGCGTGATCCACCGTCTGCGGACCAGGCTGGGGGCGCTGTACGGGCTGTCGATCTACGGCGCCTTGCTGCTGGTCGTGTTCGGCGGGCTGGTGATCCCGGCCATCATCGGCAGTTATTTGCTCATCGGCGTGCACGAGCAGCAGTCGGCGCGCGTGGCGCTCGACGAGTCGCTCCAGCGCAACGCCGACATCCTGGCGCTGGGCATGCAGGAATCGCTGTGGAACATGAACTCCGAGTCGGCCCATTCGCTGGTCGAATCGGTCATGCGCGACCGCTCGGTGCTGCAGGTGCAGGTGGTCGGCCAGGCCGACGCCCAGTTCATCCACGTGCACTCGCCGCGCCGCGCGGCCGGCAACGTCTACCGCGCCGAGCGCGAGATCCTGGTGCGCGGCGAGAAGATCGGCCGCATCATGGTCGAGATGGACGACGCCCGCAGCCAGCAGGAACTGCGCGAAAAACAATGGTCCTACGTGTTCGTGCTGGCCGCGCAACTGACCGTGTCGCTGCTGCTGATCGTGTTGTTCCTCAATTCCCGCCTGATCAAGCCGCTGCGCAAGCTGATGGGCTTTTCCGACCGCCTCTCGCGCGGCGACTTCGAGACCCGGCTCGACCTGTCCGGCAGCGACGAGCTGGGCCGCCTGGCCATGCAGCTCGAGCAGATGCGGGTGGCCATCAAGCGGCTGTTCGAGGACGTCGGCCAGCGCGAGGAGCGCTTCCGCACCATCGTCACGCAGGTGCCGGGGGCGGTGTTCCGCTTCCGCCCGGACGGGCCGATCGAGTTCGTCTCGGACGCCATCGAGGACATCTCCGGCTACCCGGCCGCGCAGTTTATGCGCGGCAACACCGATGCCTGGACCAATCTGATCGCGCCGCAGGACCGCAAGCGCCACCGCCGCACGATCACGCAGGCGCTCGGCGACGGCCTGCCGTACGAGGTCGAATACCGCATCGTCGACGCCGCCGGCACCGAGCGCTGGCTGGCCGAGAACGGCCAGCCGCAGCCGCGCGGCGCCGACGGCAACTCGCCCTGGGTCGACGGCATCATCTCCGACATCAGCCAGCGCAAGCACAACGAGATGCGCATCGAGGGCCTGCTGGCCGAGCAGAGCGCCATCCTCGACAACGTCATGTTCGGCGTCATGTTCGTGCGCAACCGGCACATCGTCTCGGTCAACCGCCGCTGCGAGGAGCTGTTCGGCTACGAGCCGGGCGCGATGACGGGCGCCTCGACGGCCATCCTGTTCCCCGACTCGTTCGACTTCGAGGCGGCCGGCGCGCGCCAGTACCCGTCCTTGGCCGAGGGCGACTACTTCAACGAGGAGCGCAACTACCGGCGCGGCGACGGCAGCATGTTCTGGTGCATGGTCAGCGGCTACGCGCTCGACCGCCACCGCGCCAACGAGGGCAGCATCTGGGTCTACGCCGACATCACCGCCCGCAAGGAGGCCGAGGAGAAGCTGCGCCTGTCGGCCACCGTCATCGAGCACATCGCCGATGGCGTGGTGGTGCTCGACAAGGAAGGCACCATCGTCGCCATCAACCCGGCCTTCACCCAGATCACCGGCTACTCGGAGGCCGAGGCGCTGGGCCGGCACTACACGTTGACGCGCTCGGGCCGCCACGAGCAGCAGTTCTACGACGCGATGTGGCAGGAGCAGGTCGACACCGGCTTCTGGCGCGGCGAGCTGTGGAGCCAGCGCAAGAACGGCGAGCTGTACCTGGAATGGCTGACGGTGAGCGCGGTGCGCGACAGCCGCGGCGTGGGCACGCACTACGTCGGCGTATTCAGCGACATCACCAAGGCCAAGGAGTCGCAGGAAAAGCTCGACCACCTGGCCCACCACGACCCGTTGACGGCGCTGCCGAACCGGCTGCTGTTCCACGACCGCCTGCAGCACGCGCTGCTGCGCGCGGCGCGCGACGGCGAGCAGCTGGCGTTGCTGTTCATCGATCTGGACCGGTTTAAAAACGTCAACGACACCTTGGGCCACCACATCGGCGACGAGCTGCTCAAGCAGGTCGCCAACGCGCTGCTCGAGCGCCTGCGCGAGGGCGACACCCTGGCGCGCCTGGGCGGCGACGAATTCATCGTACTGCTCGAGGACATCGACAACCAGTTCGGCGCCAGCCAGGTGGCCGAAAAACTGGTGCAGATGTTCGACCAGCCGTTCATGGTGGCCGGCCACGAATTGTTCGTCACCTGCAGCGTGGGCATCAGCCTGTTCCCGGACGACGCCACCGACCTCAACATGCTGATCCGCAACGCCGACGTGGCCATGTACCAGGCCAAGGCGCGCGGACGCAACGGCTACAGCTTCTACGCGCCGTCGATGACGGGCGAGGGGGTCGAGCGCCTGCGCCTGGAGACCTTCCTGCGCCGCTCGATCGAGAAGGACGAGATCTTCCTCAACTACCAGCCGCAGGTGGAGATCGACAGCGGGCGCCTGGTCGGGGTCGAGGCGCTGGTGCGCTGGAACCACCCGGAGCTGGGCCTGATCCCGCCGATCCGCTTCATCCCGCTGGCCGAGGACACCGGCTTCATCAATCAGCTGGGCAAGTGGGTGCTGCACGAGGCCTGCCGCCAGATGGTGCGCTGGCAGGAGGCCGGCCTGCACGTGCCCAAGATCGCCGTCAACCTGTCGGCCAAGCAGTTCGAGCGCGGCAGCATCGTCAACATGGTGGCCGACATCCTGCGCGAGACGGGACTGGAGCCTCAGCGCCTGCAACTGGAAGTGACCGAATCGGTGATCATGAACACCGGCGACGCCATGGTCTTCATCAACGACCTGCACTCGATCGGCGTCGGCCTGGCGATCGACGATTTCGGCACCGGCTATTCGTCGCTGGCGTATCTGAAGCAGCTGCCGGTGCAGACGCTCAAGATCGACCGCTCCTTCATCAAGGACATCTCGACCGACGCCAACGACGAGGCGATCGCCATCGCCATCATCCAGCTGGGCAAGAGCATGAACCTGTCGGTCATCGCCGAGGGCGTGGAAACCGAGGAGCAGGCCGCCTTCCTGCTGCGCCACGGCTGCCACCTGGCCCAGGGCTACTTCTACAGCAAACCGCTGGCCGCCGCCGACATGCTGGCGCGCTGGCAGCCTGAGACGGCCAACCCGCACGGCCAAGCGGGGACGTACCCGTTCGGGTACGTCCCCTAAGTGGCGCGGCGGGCGTATCGCCAAAGGGAAGTTGGGTTAACAAAGTTAGGAGAGCACATGTCCGTAGCAAAGAACCGCTCCCGCCGCCGCTTCCTGTTCGGCGGCGTGGCGGCCGTTGGCGCCCTGGTGGTCGGCTGGGGCGTGCTGCCGGCGCGCCAGCGCCTCGACAGCGCCCACCCGCTGCCGCTGACGGGCGGCGCGCTGGCGCTCAACGGCTGGGTGGGCGTGGCGCCGGATGGCACCGTCACCGTCGCCATGCCGCGCAGCGAGATGGGGCAGGGCGTGCACACGGCGCTGCCGATGCTGGTGGCCGAGGAGATGGACGTGCCGCTGTCGGCCGTCCGCCTGGTGCAGGCGCCGATGGATAAAATCTTCGGCAACGTCGCCATGCTGCGCGATGGCCTGCCGTTCCATCCCGACGATGACGGCCGCCTGAAGGCGGTCGCGCAATGGACCGTCGGCAAGGTCGCGCGCGAGCTGGGGCTGGTCATCACCGGCGGCTCGTCGAGCGTCAAGGACGCGTGGGGGCCGATGCGCGAGGCCGGCGCCACGGCGCGCGCGATGCTGGTGGCCGCCGCCGCCGAGCTATGGAAGGTGCGCGCCGCGGACTGCCGCACCGAGGACGGCCACGTGGTGCACGCCGACGGCCGGCGCCTCGCGTACGGTTCGCTGGCCGCGGCGGCGGCCACCTCGCGGCCCGGCGAGGTGCGCCTCAAGACGCCGCAGGAATTCCGCCTGATCGGCCGCCCGCAGCCGCGCCGCGACACCCCGGCCAAGGTCAACGGGCGCGCCGTGTTCGGCATCGACGTGCGGCCCGAAGGCATGTTGTACGCGGCCGTGCGCATGTCGCCGGTGATCGGCGGCGCCGTCGCCGGTGCCGATACGAACGCGGTGCTGACGATGCCGGGCGTGCTGCGCGTGGTCGATTTTTCGGCCGCGCTCGGGCCGCACGCGGGCGCCGGCGCCGGCCTCGCGGTGGTGGCGAAGACTTATTGGCAGGCGAAGACCGCCGCGCAAGCCTTGCCGGTGCGCTGGACCGGCGGTCCGCATGCGGGCCTGTCCAGCGCCGGCGTCTACGCCCAATTCGCGGCCCTGCTGGACAAGGAATCCGGCTACGCCTACCACCAGAGCGGCGACATGGACGCCGTCGAGGGACAGGTCGCCGGCATCGCCAGGACCGTCAGCGCCGAGTACCGCGCCCCGTATCTGGCGCATGCCGCCATGGAGCCGGTCAACTGCACCGCGCAGATCAAGGATGGCAAGGTCTATGTCTGGGCGCCGACGCAGTCGCCGGGCTTCGCGGTGCAAGCGGCGGCCACCGCCGGCGGGGTGGAAGTGGAGAACGTGGTGCTGCAGGTGACGATGCTGGGCGGCGGCTTCGGGCGCCGGCTCGACGTCGACATGGTCGCGCAGTGCGTGGCGGTGGCCCGCCAGTGCGGCGGCGCGCCGGTGCAGATGATCTGGTCGCGCGAGGACGACACCACCCACGACGTGTATCGTCCGGCCGCGCTGGCGCGCTTCGTCGCCACCCTGGACGCGGCGGGCAATGTGCTGGGCTACGACAACAAGTCCGCCAGCGGCTCGGTGTCGCACCAGTTCTTCAAGCGCAACCTGGGCCTGCCGGCCGGCGGCCCTGACAAGACCACCGCCGAAGGCGAATTCGATATGCAGTACGAGTTTGTCAACCAGCGCATCCGCCACGTGATCGTCGACAGCCCGGTGCCGCTGGGTTACTGGCGCTCGGTCGGGCATTCGCACAACGCCTTCTTCAAGGAGAGCTTCATCGACGAGCTGGCGCACGCCGCCGGCAAGGACGGCGTCGAGTTCCGGCGCGGCCTGCTGAAGCGCCACCCGCGCCATCTGGCGGTGCTCGACGCCGCCGTCGCCAGGGCCGGCGCCGCGCCCGAGGGCCGCGCGCACGGCGTGGCGCTGCATCAGTCGTTCGGCACCATCGTCGCGCAAGTAGCCGAGGTCACGGTCGAGGGCACGGAGATCCGTGTGCACCGGGTGGTCTGCGCCATCGACTGCGGCATCGCCGTCAACCCCAACATCATCGCCCAGCAGGCCGAATCGGGCGTGGTGTTCGGCCTGTCGGCGGCGCTGTACGGCGCGGTGACGATCAAGGACGGCAAGGTCGAGCAAACCAACTTCCACGACTACCCGGTCGCACGGATGAACCAGGCCCCGGTCGTCGAAACGATTATCATGCCGAGTGCGGAACACCCGGAAGGCATGGGCGAGCCGGCCACGCCGCCGATCGCGCCGGCGGTGGCCAACGCCGTATTCAAATTAACCGGCAAGCGCTTGCGCAGCCTGCCGTTGACGTTATAGGAGAGTTGGATGAAGAGTGTTTTATTGTTGGGAGCATGCTTGGTATCGGCGCTGGCCGGTGCCGCCGAGGTGACGGAAACCGGCGGCTTCACCGTCGGCACGACCGAGGTGGTGGGCTACCGTTTGAGCCAGGAGGGCGCGCCCGACGTCGAGTACTTCATCTCCAAGACCAGGGAACCGGCGCCGCTGGTGCTGCTGATCCAGGGCTCCGGCTGCGCGCCGGTGTTCAGCGGGTTGGACACCTTGCGCCGCTCGTCCAACGTGTTCGGCTACATCGATCTGGCGCAGCAGGGCAAATACGCGGTCATGGTCGTCAACAAGCCGTACGCGCCGAAGGAAGCGCCGGCCGGTGGCGGCATCATCGCGTGCCCGACCGAATTCAATGACTACTTCACCTTGGAGAACTGGGTGCGCGATCTGGGGCGGGCCTACGACCACGCCGCACAGCAGCCGTGGGTGCGCGCCGGCTCGTCGCTGGTGCTGGGCGTGTCGGAAGGCGCCACCGCCGCCGCCGGCCTGGCCGAAAAGGAAGGGCGCGTGACCGACGTCGCCATCGTCTCCGGCAGCGGCCCGTCGCAGTACTACGACTTCGTCGCCGGCGCCTATGCCGCCGGGGGCGGCGACGTGGTGATCAAGCGCCGCCTCGACGAACTGGAGGCGACGCGCCAGAAGATCGCCGCCGACCCGGACAATGCCAAGGTGCTGGCCTGGGGCCACCCGTACAAGCGCTGGACCAGCTTCTTCCGCGCGTCGTCGACGCAGTCGCTGTTGAAATCGCAGGCGCGGGTCTACATCGTCGGCGGCATGAAGGACACCAGCGTGCCCATCATGTCGGGCGAAGCGATGGCAGCCGAACTGCTGGGCGCCGGCCACGACGTGACCATGCGGCGCCTCCCCAACGCCGGCCACAACCTGCTGCCGGCCGGCGCGCCAGCCGGCAATATGTGGCCAGAGTACCAGCGCATCGTCGAATGGTACGCGCGCGGCAAGTCCCCGCAGTGACCGCGGCGTAAAGCAACCCCAACAATCGCCGAGCACCCGCTCGGCGAAAAAATGTTGACATCGGCGGCCGTTCGTTTATTCTTACTGCATCGTTACAGTAAATCGTTACAGTGATTCGCTGGCGAAGCTGTTGGCCACGGAAGCCCGGAACACGTTGAGACACGTAGGGCGGATTAGCGCAGCGTAATCGGCCATGCATGGGCCGCCGACAACTCACGCATGGCCGATTACGGCGTTCCGCCTAATCCGCCCTACGTGTTTCAGAAACGAGCATCAGTAGCGTAAAAACGGGGGTTTCACCCCCATCTTTTTTACCGGGTTACTGTAACGTTACAGTAAACCGTTGCAGTACGAACAAGATAACTATAAGATACGGAGACAATGATGACTGGACCAACCATGCCCGGCGCCGCGCGCTGCCGGCCCACCCCGATCGCCTCAGCCGTGGCGCTGCTGTTGATCGGCGCCTTCCCAGCGCAGGCGCAGCAGTCCGGCGTCGCGCCGGATCCGGCCGCCCAGCCCAAACTGGAATCGGTGGTGGTGACCGCCAACCGCCGCATTGAAAAACTGGAAGACGTGCCCGCCTCGATCTCGGTGCTGGGCGAGGAATACATGCAACGCAACAACGTGCGCGAATTGGTCGACATCATCAACCTGTCGCCGGCGCTGTCGGTGTCGGTCGGCACGCAGGTCGGCACCAACAGCATCAACATGCGCGGCATCGGCACTACCTCGAACAACCTCGGCATCGAGGGCGACGTCGCCATCATGGTCGACGACATCCCCTACGCGCAAACCCAGCAAGCGTTCCGCGACATGTCCGACATGGCCCGCGTCGAGGTGCTCAAGGGACCGCAAAGCACCCTGTTCGGCAAGAGTGCGATCGCCGGCGCGGTGGTGATGACCACCAAGCCGATCGGCGCCGGGCCGATGCAGACAAAGGTGAGCCTGTACCACACCAGCGACCAGGAATACCGCGCCTCGGCCTCGCTCAGCGGCCGGCTGTCGGACACGGTCGGCCTGCGCCTGTACGCCAGCAAGACCAACTTCCCCGGCCTGCTGCACAACCTGACCAACGATTCGATGCAAAACGGCTCGGGCGGCAAGACCTTCATGGCCAAGCTGCAGTGGAAGATCTCGCCGGACCTCGACGTGCTGATCACGCCGCGCTACGACCACTCCCGCGCGACCGGCAACACGGAGGCCATCACTTCGATCGGCGAGGGCGTCGGCTACCTGTACAACCGCAGGTACACCGCGCTGTCGAACACCGAGGTGCTGCGCGGCATCAACGTCAGCCGCTGGAACCGCCAGATCCGCAACGACTCGCCGACCGGCCTGGACGCCACCGACCGCGCCATCGGCGTGCGCGTCAACTATGCCTTCCCGGACAGCTCGCCGCTGGCCGGCCACGCGCTGACCTCGATCACGTCGGTCGACAACAACCTGTCCAACGATTTCCGCGACAACGACAACATCGACCTGATTTCCACCTTCTACCAGGTCGACGCCAGCGGCAAGCCGTCCGGCATCGCCGAGCCGCCGATGATCAACGGCACCATCGCCAGCAAGACGTCGACCCAGGAATTCCGCCTGACGTCGCCGGACGGCGGTGCCTTCCGCTACCTGGTCGGCGTGTGGATCGCGCGCAACTCGCTGTACCGCACCTACCTGCGCGGCAACGCCTTCGTCAAGGAAAGCAACTACACCAACTACGACACCAACTCGGGCAGCCTGACGCACGCGCTCTACGCCAACACCAACTGGGACTTCGCGCCGAAGCAGAGCCTGAGCGCCGGCCTGCGCTTCAACCGCGAGGCCAACGATTACCTGTTCCACACCATCGACAGCCTGTCGTCGAGCGCGCCGGACAACGTGCACACCGGCGAGCACCTGTACATCGCGCCGCAAAACAAGGAAAACGCCGTCACCGGCAAACTCGGCTACACCTACCATCTGAACGACGAGATGATGGTGTACGGCACCACCTCCACCGGCCACAAGGGCGTGGCCTACGACATGACCAGCGGCGCCAACAACGTCAACGTGTTTTCCCGCCTGCCGCTGGCGCCGGAGAAGGCCACCAGTTTCGAGGCCGGCTTCAAGGCCAACCTGTGGAACAACCGCGCCACCTTCAACGCGGCTATCTTCCAGACCCGCTTCCGCGACTACCAGACCTCGGCCACCGAACGCTTCACCGACGGCAGCCAGGCCAGCGTGTTGTACAGCATTCCATCGCTGCAAACGCGCGGCTTCGAGGCCGACGCCACGGTGCTGGCCACGCGCGCCTTGCTGCTCAACGCCAGCTTCGCCTATACGCGCGCCGTGGTGCGCGACTGGAACCAGGGGCCGTGCTACAGCGGCGCCACCGATTGCACCATTCCCAACGAGCTGGTGCCCGGATCGTTCCTGCGCGACGCCAGCGGCGGCATGATGCCCAACGCGCCCAAATGGAAGCTGAGCATGGGCGGCGAATACACGCTGCCGCGCCTGGCCGGGTTGCCGGTTATCGCCGCGATCAACGCCCAGTGGCGCACGCAGTCGACGGTGCAGGGCGCGATCAGCCAGGACCCGTCGCTGGTGCGGCCCGGCTATGGTATTTTCGATCTCGGCGCCTCGTTCAAGGACGTCAAGGGACTCTATAAACTGTCGATCGGCGTGAAAAACCTGTTCGACCACCATTACGAAGCCGGCAGCAGCGGCTCCTTCCTCAATTTCAAGCGGGCCGGCGGCGGCCCCGACATCCGGTCCTACGGCTGGAAGCCGGCCCGCGACGCGTTCCGCTACGCCACGATCCGTCTGGATATGGCGTTCTGAGCGCATAACACTTAACAAGGACATCATGAGCGAATCAAAGATTCAGGACGTAGCGAGACTGGCCGGCGTATCGACCACCAGCGTCTCGAATTTTCTGAACAACCGTATGGGGCAGATGCGGCCCGATACCCAGCGCAAGATCCAGCAGGCGATCGAGCAGCTGGGCTACCGGCCCAACAACGCCGCGCGCCAGTTGAAGACCGGGGTCGCCTCCATGGTCGGCCTGCTGGTGCCGTCGCTGGCCAATCAGTTCTTCGGTTCGCTGGCCTGCGCGGTGGAGACGGCCGCCGCGCGCCACCATTGCCACGTGATGACCTTCAGCACCTTCCGCGATCCCGAGCGCGAGCGCGCCGTCATGGCCGATCTGCTGGCCTATGGCGCGCAGGGCATCATCACCGGCTCCGCGCTCAACGACACCGGCCACCTGGTCGGCATGACGGCGCGCTGCCCGGTGGTGGCGTTCGACATCAAGCGCTCCGACGACAGCCACGAGCGCATCACCACGATCTCGGTCGACAACGTCGCCGCCACCACCATGGCGGTCGAGCATCTGGTGGCCTTGGGCCACCGCGCCATTGCGCTGGTGACGCCGCCGCCATACACCCTGAACCGCCAGGACCGCGTCAAGGGCTTCGAGCAGGCGGTGGCGGCGGCCGGCATCAGCGGCGAGCTGGTGATCGCCGACGCCACCGACGCCCCGGCCGACCTGCACGGCGACACCCGGCTGTTCGAGCTGGGACGCAGCGCGGCGGCGCTGTTGCTGGCGGCCCGCAGTAAGCCGACGGCGGCGATCGCCATCAACGACATGATGGCGATCGGCATCGGCATCGGCCTCAAGCAGCTCGGCAAACGGCTGCCGCAGGATTTCTCGCTGATCGGCATCGACGATATTTTCTTCTCCGCCGCCAACGATCCGCCATTGACGACGTTGCGCCAGCCGATCCAGGCCATGGCCGACGCCGCCGTCCAGCGCATCCTGGCGCCGGGCGCGGCCAGCGTCGGCGGCGAATTGTTCGCGCCGGAGCTGATCGTGCGGGCGTCGACCGCGGCGCCACCCACGTAAGCATTCACCACCCAACCACTCACTAGAAAGAACATCGCCATGGAACTTATCGGAAAACGCGCCCTCGTCATGGGCGGCGCCTCGGGCATTGGTAAAGCCAGCTCGCTGGCGCTGGCGCAGGCCGGCGCCGACGTCGTGCTGACCTATTGGAGCAGCGCCGACGAGGCGCAGGACGTGGTGGCGCAGATCCGCGCGCTCGGCCGCCAGGCCCAGGCGATCAAGGCCGACCTGACCGACGGCGCCGTCGCCGAGCGGGTGTTCGCCGAAGCGGAAGGCGCCATCGGCGAGATCGACATCCTGTTCGCCAACATCGGCGGCTTGATCCAGCGCTGCCGCGTGGCGGACATGCCGCTGACCTTGTGGAACGAGGCCATGAACCTCAACCTCACCAGCACCTTCCTGATCTGCCAGGCGGCGCTCAAGCGCATGGAGCCGCGCGGACGCGGCGCCATCATCACCATGTCGTCGCTGGCCGCGTTCGACGGTGGCGGCCCCGGCTCGGCGCACTACGCCGCGTCCAAGGCGGCCGTCGCCACCTTCACCCGCGCGCTGGCCAAGGAGGTCGGCCCGCTGGGCATCCGCGTCAACGGCGTCTCGCCGGGGCTGATCGCCACGCGCTTCCACGACACCTTCAACACCCCGGCCAACCGCCAGGCGATTGCCGAGCGCACGCCGGCCCGGCGCGAAGGCGCGCCCGAGGACGTGGCCAACGTGGTCGTGTTCCTGGCGTCCGAGCGCGCCGCCTTCCTGGCCGGCGAGATCGTCCAGGTCAACGGTGGCCTCGGCCTCTACTGATCCCTTTCGGAGCAATCGATGAACCACACCTTCTCACGGCGCCGTTTCCTCGGTGCCGCGGCCCTCTCTTTGCCGGCGTTTTCGTTGCAGGATGCGTTGGCGCAGGACGCGCTCGAATCGCTGGGCACGATGCAGCGCAAGGCGGGCGCCGGTCCGCATCCGCTGGAAACGTTGATGAAGGCGCATCCGGCGGCCTTGCGCGCGGAACTGCGCGGCGTCCATCCGCGCGTCTACACCACCAAGGCCGGCCTGGCCGCGTTGCGCCAGCGCGCACAAGGCAGCGAGCGCGCCGCGTGGCAGAAGGCGCTGGCCGGCCTGACCGCGCTGCGCACCGCGCCTGCCGCCGCGCCCGCGCAAAAGCGCCGCGCGCAGAACAACACCGCCATCGGCATCATCGGCGCCGCGCTGGCCTACCAGATCGAAGGCGACGCCAAATACCTGGAAGCGGCCAAGCGCTACATGGACGCGGCGGTCAGCTACGAGGTGTGGGGCTACACCTACAGCAAGCCGGACATCGATCTCGCCGCCGGCCACCTGCTGTACGGCCTGGGCGCAGGCTACGACCTTCTGTACGACGCGCTGACGGAGGAGGAACGTAAACGCTATCGCGACAAACTCATACGCCAGGCGACGATACTGGCCAAGCACTTCACGCCCAAGCCGGGCAAATCGTATTCGTACAGTCAGAACCACTGCTTCATCCCGATCGCCGGGCTGGCGGTGGCCGCCTATGCGGTCTGGGACGACACGCCCGAAGCGGCCAACTGGGCGGCGCTGTCGCGCGCCATCTTCAGCCGCGTACTGGAAGTGGCGTCGCCGGACGGTTACTTCTACGAGGGCGTGGAATACTGGATCTTCTCGATGCCGTGGATTATCCACGCGCTCGACGCCTTCGCCCACGCCGCCGGCGACGATATGTACGACACGCCGGCCTTGAGCAAGGCGCACCTGTACATGGCCCACTCGATCACGCCCAACGGCCAGGACATCTACGACTTCGGCGACGCCTTCGAAGGCGCCATCACCCGCTCGCGCGTCGGCGAGGAACCGGCCCGCACGCACCCCGGCGGCAAGCTCAATTCCAACTACAACATCCTGTACCGGCTGGCCGCGCGCTTCAACAGCCAGGACGCGCAAGGCGTGGCCGACTGGATGGCATCGCTGGGCCACGTCTGCGCAGAAGACTTCTGGACCTTGCTGTGGCGCGATCCGGCGCTGAAATCGACGCCGATGTCGGCGCTCGCGCCGCATCATCACTTCGACGACCTGGGCACGGTCTACTGGCGCAGCGACTGGACGCCGAAGGCCACCGCCTTCGCCTTCCGCGCCGGGCCGCCGGAGGGCCACCACGTCGCCGCCATCCTCGACAAGCTGCCGGACTGGCATCTGGAGATGGGCCACGCCCATCCGGATGCCGGCAGCTTCATCCTGTACGGCGGCGGCACTTATCTCACCGGCCCGATGGGCTACGCCGGCATCCCCAAGAGCGACCTGAGCAACACCTTGCTGATCGACGGCCAGGGCCAGGCCAACGAAGGGGGAGGGCACGACGCCTTCCGCGGCTACCCGTACGCGCGGCTCGACGCCATCCGCATCGCCAGCGCAAAGCTGGAGAGCGGCCGGGCCGACATCGTCGCCGAATTGGCCGGCGCCTACCGCCCGGAACTCGGCGTGGAAAAGCTGGAGCGCCGCTTCAGGTATGAGGGCGGCGTCTGGACCGTGACCGACACGCTGCGCGCCAGCAAACCGGTGGTGCTGACGGCGCTGGTGCACGGCGATCGCGCCATCACCAAGACCGGCGCACGCAGCTTCGTCGTCGCCGGCACGCCCAAGTCGCTCAAGGTGGCCGTGGCGACGACCACCGCGCGCGCCGAGATCGCGCCAGGCGTGCTGGTGGCGGCCGGCCCGCCGGGCAATGTCGACAAGGGGCCGAGGGAGGAACGCGGCACCGTGTTGAAGCTGTCGCTGCCGGCCGCCAAGGACGCCACCTTGACCACAACCCTCACGTTCTGAAGAGGTCAACGCATGGGAATACCCGATGTCGTAACCGTGGGCGAGGCGATGGCCCTGATGATCGCCCGCGAGCCAGGGCCGCTGGAGGCGGTGCGCGAGTTCGAACGCGCCACCGCCGGCGCCGAGCTGAATGTGGCGGTGGGGCTGAGCCGGCTGGGCTTCAAGGTCGGGTATCTGAGCCGGCTGGGGCAGGACAGCCTGGGCCGGCACCTGCGCGCGTTCATGGAGGCCGAGGGGCTGGACCTGCGCCACCTGCGCATGGATGAAGACGGCCCGACCGGCTTCATGCTCAAGCAGATGGCGGAGGACGGCGCCGATCCGCAGGTCGAGTATTTCCGGCGCGGTTCGGCCGCCAGCCGGCTGTCGCCCTTGGACCTGCCGGAGCAGGGTGGCGACTTCCAGCGCGCGCGGGTGCTGCACCTGACCGGCATCTCGCCAGCGCTGTCGGCCGGCTGCCGCGAGCTGGTGCTGGCCATGGCAAGGCAGGCGCGGGCCGACGGACGCCTGGTCTGCTTCGATCCCAACCTGCGGCCGCGCCTGTGGCGTTCACCGGCGGAGATGATCGCCACCGTCAACGCGCTTGCCAGCCAGGCCGACGTTGTCATGCCCGGTATGGCGGAGGGGCGGTTGCTGACCGGCCGGCAGGACGCCGCCGACATCGCGGCGTACTACCTCGAAAGGGGCGCAGGCCGGGTGGTCGTCAAGCTCGGGCCGGAGGGCGCCTACGTTGCCGACTCGGACGGCCGCGCCGACCTGGTGCCCGGCCGGCCGGTGCGCACGGTGGTCGACACGGTCGGCGCCGGCGACGGCTTCGCGGTCGGCGTCATCAGCGCGCTGCTCGACGGCTTGCCGCTGCACCAGGCGGCCGCGCGCGGCAACGCGATCGGCGCGCGCGTGGTGCAATTTCGCGGCGACTGCGAGGGCCTGCCGACGCGTGCCCAATTAGCGGCGGCCTGACAAACCACCGCAACAAAAAAATAATGGAGACAATTGCATGACAACTATCAAAGGTTTGCGCTGGCTGGTCATCACGCTGGTGGCCATCGCCACCATCATCAACTACATCGACCGCTCGGCGCTGGCGGTGATGTGGCCCGGCATCGCGTCCGAGCTGGGCATGGACAAGCGCGACTACGCCAATATCGTCACCGTGTTTTTGATCGGCTACGCCATCGGCCAGTCGCTGTTCGGCAAACTGTTCGACGCGCTCGGCACCCGGATCGGCTTCCTGCTATCGATCCTGGTCTGGTCGGGCGCCATCGCGCTGCACTTCGTGGCGCGCTCGGCGATGTCGTTCGGCCTGTTCCGCGTGCTGCTGGGCGTGGGCGAGGCCGGCAACTGGCCCGGCGCCACCAAGGCCATCGCCGAATGGTTCCCGGTGCGCGAGCGGGCGCTGGGGCAGGGCATTTTCGGCGCCGGCGCCTCGCTGGGATCGGTGATCGCGCCGCCGCTGGTGGCCTTCCTGTACGCCTACGTGGGCTGGAAAACCACCTTTCTGCTGATCGGTTCACTGGGCTTCCTGTGGATCGTGCCATGGCTGATCGTCTACAAATCCGGGCCGGGCACCCATCCATGGGTCAGCACCGAGGAGCGCGACTACATCCTCACCGGCCAGCGTGCCGGCATGGCTGCGGCGCAGGACGACTATGTGCCGACCCTGGGCCAGTTGCTGCGCCATCGCCAGAGCTGGAGCGTGATCGCCGCACGCTTCTTCATTGACCCGGTGTGGTGGCTGTTCGTCAGCTGGCTGCCGCTGTACCTGAACGAGCGCTTCCACTTCGACGTCAAGGAAATCGGCATGTTCGCCTGGGTGCCGTATGTGGGCGCGGCGGTCGGCGCCTTGTCCGGTGGCTGGTTCTGCGGTAACCTGCTGGCGCGCGGTTGGTCGGTCAACCGCGCGCGCAAGTTCGTCATCGGATTGGGCCTGGTGATCATGTTCCCGGCGTTGCTGCTGAGCGCGGCGGCCGAAACCCCGCTGCTGGCCGTGCTGTCGATCGGCGTGATCTTGTTCGGCTTCCAGGCCGCCATCACCAATATCCAGACCTTGCCGAGCGATTTCTTCTCGGGCAGGACGGTCGGCTCCCTGGCCGGCCTGAGCGGCACCTCGGCGGTGCTCGGCGTGATCATCTGCATGCAGCTGGTGCCGGTGTTGACGACCGGCGGCGACTACACCCCGTTCTTCATCCTTGGCGCGTTGCTGCTGCCGCTGGTTTTCCTATCGATCTGGCTGGGCGGCCCTGTGGTGCGCGTGCAGCCGAAACACTAACCCGGAGACATGCATGAAAACTTCGATTTACATCAGAATGCTGCTGGCCGCGCTGTTGACCGTCGGCCAGGTTGGCGCGCACGCCGCCGGCGCCAAGGCCAGCGCCTCGGAGGCCGTCGAGAAGCAGGACAATGGCGTGTTCCTCAAGAAGCACGAGGCCATCCTCGCGCGCGGCAAGAGCGGGCCGGTCGGCCTGCTGTTCCTTGGGGATTCCATCACCGAGCGCTGGCGTATTGCGCCGGAAATATGGGACAAGTACTACGGCGCCCACCAGCCGGCCAACTTCGGCATCGGCGGCGACCGCACGCAGCACGTCATCTGGCGCATCGAGCACGGCGAACTCGACGGGCTCTCGCCCAAGGTCACGGTGCTGATGCTGGGCACCAATAACAGCCTCGATTACACGGCGGAGGAAATCGCCGCCGCCGACCGCAAGATCGTCGGCATGATACGCGCCAGGCTGCCCGAGACGAAGATCCTGGTGCTGGGCATCTTCCCGCGCGGCCCGCGCGAACGCGACGGATCGCCGGTGACCGAAAAGAGCGTCGCCGAGGCGGCCAAGCGGATGCAAACCATCGACGCCGTCAACCGCGATCTGGCCGGGCTGGACGATGGCAGGACGATTCGCTTCCTGAATATTAATTCCGTGTTCCTGGACAAGGATGGTCGCATTCCGTCGGCCATCATGCCCGATCAGCTGCACCCCGGACCCGCCGGTTACCAATTGTGGGCCGACGCCATGCAACCACTACTTGAAGGAATGTTGAAATGATCTCTGCCATCCGATACGCCGCAGTAGCCTTGCTCGCAGCCGCACTGTCACCAGCCGGCGCGCAAGGGTTTACGCCAGAAGCTACCTTGCAACGCCTGTTCGCGCTTGAGGGTAATTCGCCTTACCCGTCGCCGTACGCCGGCACGCTCAACTTCAGCGCCTTCGAGTCGAAGTACGCCTCGCCCAACGGCCACGGCTATCGCAACGAATTGAAGGTCGCCAACAGCGAGCGCCTGAGCCTCGCAGACACGCGCGAACACTTCGCCGCACGCATCACGGCCACTTTGCCAAACGTCGCCAAGACCATCGTCGCCCAGTACCACGTCGAGGGACTCGACACGATACTCAAGGTGTACGTGCAGGACACCGCAGACAAGCAGGGGCTTGACGGCAAGACCGGCAACGGCGTGTTCGACATCCTGGTGCGCATCCTTGGCGTCGACGGCAAGGAAGCGACGACCGCGCTGGGCACGGTGCGTTCCGGCGAGAGCTTCGATCTCGATATCGTGTTTAATGCCGGCCAGGCGCAGGTCACCGCGCGCACAGCCACCGGCGGCACGATCAAGACGCCGCTCACGAGCATCCGGCCCGACACGCGCAAGATCTACTTCAAGTTCGGCGACTACCTGCAGGCGCGCGACCCGGTCACAGGCGAACACACCTCGAGCCCGGAAAAATGGGATGCATACTACCGCCAGAACAATATCAACAGTAGCCACGTGCGCTTTAGCCACACCATCTTCGAACGCAATGGAGCGCAGCCATGACCACCCCTGTCTCCGCAGAAACGTTGGCGACGTTGAAAACGATCGCCACCTCCACCATCACCACGCTGCTTTACAAGCGCGGGTTCCGTAACGTGTTCATCCAGGGCGCGCGGCCGTTGAAACCGGGCCAGCGCCTCGCGGGTCCGGCGTTCACCTTGCGCTATATCCCGGCGCGCGAGGACCTCGACGGGCTCGACGCCTTTCTCGATCCACGTCACCCGCAGCGGGTGGCGGTGGAGGAAATCCCGGCCGGTGCGGTGCTGGTGATGGATTGCCGGGGCGACGTCACGGTCGCGGCGGCCGGCAGTATCCTCGCCACGCGCATGCAGGTGCGCGGCGTGGCCGGCATCGTCGCCGACGGCGGCTTGCGAGACGCCAGCGGCATCGCCAGGCTGGAGATACCGGCCTGGTGCTCGGGGCCGTCGGCGCCGACCAATCTGATCCGGCATCACGCGCTCGACCTGAACGCCCCCATAGGCTGTGGCGGGGTGGCCGTCTACCCGGGCGACATCATGGTCGGCGACGACGACGGCGTGGTGTGCATTCCGTCCCATCTGGCGGAGGAGATCGCGCGCGACGCGGTGCCGATGGAGCGCTACGAGGACTTCGTGCTGGAGCGGGTGCGCGGCGGCGCCAGCATCACCGGGCTGTACCCGCTCACCCAGCCGGAGAACCGGGCGCTGTTCGAAGCGTGGCTGGAGCGCCAGCATGCCGGGAAATAGTGGCTTGCAATCGGTAATGGTGACAAAGTGCGTATTTTGGTGGCGTCTTGGTCGGGTATAGTTTTTCATCTGAACAATATTGTCATTAACATGAGCTTCGAATCCCGCCGCACGAAAGCATTGGAACTGTTGAAAGCCACCGACATGTGGCCCAGCAACCACGAGCCGCCGATCTTGCGGGCCTCGTGGAAACTGGAACGGAAGTAAGTGGGGGAGATGAAATCCACCTTCAGCGTGGGCGAGCGCAGAAGAATCTCATCCGGTATTTCCTTACTAATCAATAAGGTTTTTCCGCTCGTCTGGTTTGGTATTTGGTCGGTTTTCTTCGTCTTCTTTATTTTTTCGGCGGAAAAGCAGAACACCGGTTGGTTGATGCTGGTTGTGCTGTTCGTCCTGGGTATGTTGGCGCAGTTTGCGATCAACCGGCTCACCGAGGAAGTCTTCCTTGTGGATGATTCGCTGATATTGGTTCAGGCGGGGACGGAAGAATTTGTATCGTTGACGAGAATCGACAGCGTCGAGGTAGTGAATGGCGAAGGCCTGAGTGTGGTGCTCCAGCTGTGCGACGTGAGCAAGTTCGGCCAACGAATCGAGTTCGTCCCCGCAACCGGATTCTTCTTCAATCCATTTAAGGAGGTTCCGGTGGTCGATGAGTTGAGAGTGCGGATAGCGGCGGCGAAGGCGCGCGCGACCAGCATCTAGTAAGCCCGCGTCGATTATATTATCGGCTTGACGCTCATCCGCGCATGGGTGCCCTTGTTGCCTTGTCAGTGGAGAATTGGATGTCCTGTCGCCCGAGGGTTATACCCGCCTTACTATTGCTCATTCTCTCCCAGGCGGCGGGACAGGCGACGGCCGCTACCAGCGCCGATGCGCCCGCGTTCGGGCTTCTGCCCGACACCGTTTGCACCGCAGCCGGCAAAGCCGTCGATGAAAAGGGCTTTGTCCGCATCGGCGGCATAGAGCAGTGGGTGAGGATCAAGGGCGCCAGTTGCGCCAAGCCCGTGATCGTGGTCGTCCACGGCGGCCCCGGCAATCCCAATACCCCCTTCGCCGATAACCTCTTCAAGGCTTGGGAGAAGGACTACACCGTGGTCCAATGGGACCAGCGTGGCGCCGGCATGACCTTCGGCCGCAACCCGGTGACGGACGACGAGCCGCTGGTTCCGGAGCGCCTGCGCGACGATGGCGTCGAGGTGGCGCGGTACGCGGCGAAGCGCTTCGGCAAGCGCAAGGTGATCCTGATGGGCGGATCGTGGGGCTCGGTGATCGGGACGTACATGGCCAAGTCCAATCCCGAGCTGTTCTGCGCTTACGTCAGCACCTCGCAGGTGGTGAACCGGTCCGGCGAGCGCGCCAGCTACGAGGCCACGCTGGCGCTGGCGCGCGCCGCCAATGACGCCGACTCGGTGGCCAAGCTGGAAGCGCTCGGCCCGCCGCCATGGACCAATCCCCGCAACCTCGGCATCCTGCGCCGCGTAATGCGCAAGCATGAGGCGCTGCGCACCGAGCCGGCGCCGAAGGCGTGGTGGGTTTTCTCGCCGGAGTACACGACCGCCAAGGCGGAGGCCGACTACACGGCGGGCGAGGATTACTCCTGGCTGCAATACGTCGGCATGAAAGGCGACGGGATCGCCTCGAAGATCGATCTCTACAAGCTTGGGCCTAAGTTCGGCGTGCCTTTCTACATGTTGCAGGGCCAGGAGGATCTCCTGACGATGCCGGAGCCGAGCAAGCGGTACTTCGACTTCATCGAGGCGCCGGGCAAAGAATTCGTACTGATGCCGCGCGTGGGACATGATCCGAACCAGCTGATGTTGGATGCGCAATACAGGTTGCTGAGGGAGCGGGTTGAGGATTGTCGGTGAGCACGGGTAGGTTTTGGTGTGCCAGCCCGGGTACTTTTCATTTCCCCTTCGCGTCCTCTTGCAATATCGCGTCCAGTGCATCGAAGCGCTGTTCCCACATCCGGCGGTTAACCGCCACCCATTGTGCAAGGACGTCTAGTCCGTGGCCGTCGAGTTCGCACACCCGAACGCGGCCGACCTTGCGCGTCTGCAGTATTCCGCAGGTTTGCAGGACGCGCAGATGCTGGGAGATGGCGGTAAGCGTCACATTCAGCGCTGCGGCCAGCGAGCTGACCGATTGCGGCCCTTGAGCGACCAGCTTGACGATCGCGCGGCGGGTGGCGTCTCCCAGCGCGGCGAAAACCTGGTCCGCCGCCTCCGTCTGCAGTGCCGTTAAGTGGTTCATGCGGGCCCTTTACTTGACGACTAGCGCGGCATGCAATTGGTCCAGCAGCAGCTGCCAGCCGGTCCGTCGCAGCTCCGGGCCATCCGCGCCATCGCCGTACATCGCCTGATGGGTGAAGATCAGGCGCGTGGAGTCGGATGCCTCGCTGAAGAACTCGAACGTGTGCAACGACGCGGAAAAACGCCGTTCGCCCATCGCCATCGTGGCGGCGGCGACGATGCGATGTTGCGGCACGATATCAAGGATGTATCCGTTTGATTCCAGCGCCACGCCCGCGAAGGGCGTGCCGGGTTTGAAGCGATAGCGCGCCAGTTCGCGTCCGCCAATTTCGAATTGCATATCATACTGTTCGATCTCATGCTGGGCGCCTTCGGCAAACCAGCGCTTTTTCTCGCGCGGATCGCTGAACGCCTGAAACACGCGCGCCAGCGGGGCGGCGAAGGTACGCTCCATGGTGAAGGTATCGAACTGCGCTGACTGAGCCATAATCTTCCTCCGATAGTGAAGTTGAGACTTCAGTTTAAAAGAGTCAAATGGTGAAGTCAACACTTCACTAACGGCGATGTTGGATTGGTCGGAGACGTGGCGAGGCCGACGGATGAAAAAATAGACGGCCCAGAAAATTCCATTGATGGCGCCAAGGGCGCTAAACAGGAAGAGCCATTGGCGGGCGATCATAGGGCGTGTCGTGTGTTATGGCGTCGAAACTAAGTATAGACACAAACACAAGTCTGGAGCTTGGCTCTGGGCCATGTAATAACAAATTGAATCGATAATTGCAGTACCTCTCAAGGCCCTGTCCCACCGACTTGTCCTTGTTCCACGGCGTACATTGGCTTTGGGAGCTTTTCACGAGATTCATCGTAGACCTCCTCGGTTGAAGCTTTACTATGCGCTCGACGGGCTGCGGTCGTATCCGATGGTGAGGTGGTAATTGGTGAGCTTTCCCTTTGGGCAAGATGGTATCCTTGCTCATAGGCCGAGTCCGCCAGAAGCTACCGGTGCCTCCAACTAATACACGGAAATATCGAATGCGAATAGTTGCAACGTTTGAATTGACAACTTTCAAGTATCCACCTGAAGACATAAGCGAGCTGACCGAGCCTCCCGGTAAAGATGTCGCAGTATGGCTAGCGGCGCGCCTGCGAGCACTTGACAGCGAAGTTGTGGCAGCCCCCGAGCCCGAAGATTTTGGATGGTATATAACGTTCTCGACAGAGGGCGTTCTCTATCAGGCGGTCATCGGTCCTGGAGGAGATGAATTCTGGTATGTCGTTGTTGAGCGAGTCGTCGGTTTTTTACCCTCTATTCTTGGTTTTCGACGTAAGCATAAAACCCCACAAGGGCTACTTTTCGTTCACACTGCATTAAAAGACGCTGAAGAGACGAGCCAGCTTCAGTGGCATTCATGGAAATCATTTAGCAGGGGCGGGGCTTCAGCATTTGATAATGGCATTGACATGCCTGTAGCGATTTAGACCGTAGCTGGCCATGAACGGCCCTTCCGCGCCGACCCTCTACACGATGCGTTGGAAATGCTGCCAGTTGGGAAATTTACAAAAAAATCATGATTTCGTACATCAGATCAATAGCTGCATTTTGTTTGGTCGCGGCCGGACTGACCTACTTTTCGCTGGTGGTACCAGGACGCGTTATCGCAGTTTGCTCGAATATAGGGATGCCCATTTATTGTCCGGTGCTCGCATATGGTTTTCCGCTTCCGTTCATCGCCGACAGCCAGGCAATATCACCGGTAGGCTCGGTGGCCCGAGACCCTTTATCTTTAATGGTAGGAGAGGATGACGTCTTATGGTCACAGCTGGGGATTTCGATTTTGTTTTGGATGCTAGCTGTTGTGGTCAGCAGATTAGCGTGGCGTCTCTGGAGGCGGAGACGCAGCAGCGTGCGCCCCGATAGCTCAAGGTCGACTTAGGATCCTCTTGAGCCTGAAGTTAGAATTTGTGGGTTATGTAGATACGCAAACTGCTATGCTATACCCGTCGACCGAGTTCGGCCAGGAGCCGACCTTGGTCAATTGGGCATGCAACGTCTGCTTATGAATTGCTGAGCGGTCATTTGGCAAATGACTCTATTCGGCAATTGACGAGCAGCCCGGGGGGAGTTACTTGGAAAGCTTCTTCAAGCACTTGGCGTAGCCTTCGTACGCCATCCCTCAGCTGCTCATTCGTGAAGCCACCGAAGCCAAGCATCAAACCGGATAGCGGTAGATTGCTGGAGCACATCGGTGACAAGGCTCGTAACGCAACTCCTGCTTTGTTGGCAGCCTTCGCTACGGCCACGTCGTCTAGCCCATTGGGAAGCCAGGCAACGATATGCATTCCCTGGTCGGCCGGCTGGATGCGCAGCTCGGGCAGCTCAACTTTTAGCGCATCAATCAGCGCCCGGCGTCGCTCGCCGTAAATGGCGCGAATCCGCCGGATATGGGTCTCGAAGTAGCCTTCCTTCATGTAGGCCGCGATGACATGTTGTTCTGTCAATGGCGAACCTCGACCCATCAAAGCTCGCGCCCCGACAAAGGACTTGACCAAGCAATCAGGTACCACGACGTAACCCAGCCGAAGTGATGGCGCCAAGACCTTGCTGAAGGTCCCCAGATAGATAACCCGGCTGTTATCCAAGCCCTGCATGGCAGGAAACGGTTGGCCGGAATAGCGCAACTCACTGTCGTAGTCGTCTTCGACTATCCATCCACCAGACTTCGTCCATTCAATGAGCGCCAGGCGTCTAGGCATGCTCAGTGGCATTCCCATCGGATACTGGTGCGAAGGGGTCACAAAGGCAGCCTTGGCCGCGGGGCACATCTCCAGGGCTCTGGCCACATCGAAGCCTTGGCTATCTACCGCGATTCGCTGCACTTCTATGCCGCGTTCTTCGAGTACCGAAGTCAATCCCGGGTAGGCTGGGTCCTCAGCCCAAGCAGCATCTCCGGGGGACAGCAACACCCGGGCAGCCAAATAGAGTCCCTGCTGCGCACCTTCGGTGATGATGATGTTCTCTGGGCCACAGCGAACAGCACGTGCCTTCCGGAGATAGTCCGCAATCGCTTCTCGCAATGTCAGCAGGCCACTGGGGTCGCTGTAACCTGATGGCGCCGCGACTTGTGATACCCGAACGCGGTTGTTGAGCCGTCGCCAGTGGTCATCCATCGCCACGGCCCCCTCTGGCACAGCAATGGAAAATGGTATTGAGGGCAGTGGTGCCAAGCGCTCGGCAATGGCTGCATAGCGTGCTGCGGCCTTGGGCGGAGACGGTATGGAATCCGTATGCTCCACTGAACTGCGATGAACGGCTGCATCCGGCTCATGAAGCATAGCCGCTACTCGTGTGCTGGCACCGGGCTGTGCATCCAGACACCCTTCGGCCATCAACTGCTCGTAAGCTTCCGTCACGGTTCCCCGTGACACGCCCAAGGACTCGGCCAAAGCCCTGGTGGATGGCAGCCGCTCTCCAGCAGCCAACTCCCCTCTGGAGATAGCGTTGCGCAGCGCTTCTGCCAATTGCCGGCCAATTCCGCCTCGGGTGCGGTCAATCGCTCCAAGGGCAGGAATCTCTATCAACAACTGACGACGCGGCAAAAGCAGGCTCTCCTTACGCAGAAAACTGGACCATTTAATTCATGGGTATCTGGCTCTTAATTATAGTCCGGTTTTCCGGAAAAATGCACCCACGAATTGACCGATGAAAGGAACCGAAATGCACTGCCCATCCATGTTTAGAGAAGAGCGTCTTGATGTTCTCCATAACCTGATTTCCGCACACCCCTTAGCTACGCTGATTACCGCCGGGAGCAATGGCCTGATGGCAAACCTGATTCCCTTTACGCTTCACGTCGGAGGGGAACACGGGATACTGCGTGCGCATCTGGCGCGGGGAAACAAGCAACTGGACGCTCTTCGTGAGGGAGCCGAGGCATTGGTGATTTTCCAAGGCCCTGAATGCTATGTGACACCCTCGTGGTATCCGTCCAAAGCTGAAAACGGCAAAGTCGTGCCTACTTGGAACTTTGCGATGGTCCAAGCACGGGGCAATCCACAGGTCTTCGATGATGCGACCTGGGTTCGGGCTCAAATCGACGAGATGACCAACAACCATGAGAGCCAACGCGAACGTCCCTGGAAGGTCTCCGATGCCCCGGAAGACTTTATCGCGGCTCAACTCAAAGCCATTGTGGGAATCGAGATTGCCATCAGTTCAATCGAGGGGAAGTGGAAGGTGAGTCAGAACCGGTTGCCAGCCGACCGCCAGGGTGTCATTGACGGATTAAGGGCTGAGCAGGTTTGTCCGTCGATGTTGGCTGCGATGGAGGTGCGATAGGAATCAAGGGAGGTCCGTTATCAGCGCGAAGCAGCCAGTACCTCTGGCTGCCCCGAACGGCTGGATTGGGGCGGAAACAGCCATTCGACTTTCGCGGCCGAGGCAATCACCCCAACGCATTCCGCATCAACGTCCGCAAATTACAATCATTCTGCCAGCGCGCCCGCTCCTCGCTGTTGAGCGCCAGCGCCTGCAGTTCCTCGTCGCTTTGCTGGGTCTGCGACTGCACCAGGCGGTGCGCCAGCCCGCCGTCCGGCAGCATGGTGCCGAAGAAGGTGACCAGTTCGTGATGCTGGATCAGCAAGGTGGGGAAGTTCTCCACGTCCAAGTCACCCACCACATCCGCATGATCCTCGATGTCGATCCAGACGAAGAACTTGTCGGGATGGCGCGCGGCCAGTTCGTCGAACGTGGCGCGGTAGGATTCGCATGTGCCGCACCAGGCCGCGCACAGGCACGCGACGATCCAGCGGTCGCCGGATAGGGCGGCCGCGACTTCTTGGCGATTGGCGGAATTTAAGGTCAAGCTATGCATAGGATCGTCGACTGACGGCGTTCTCAGCGCCCAAAGGAGATATTCTACATGCCCGCGCGGGGTCGCGCCTGCCTCCGGGCCGGGTTAAAATACGGGATGCCTATTATTCTTGCCATTGAAACCTCGTCCGAACTGGCCTCTTGCGCGCTGCTGCGGGGCGAAACCGTGATCAGCCGCGTGTCGTCCGGCGTGCGTACCCATTCCCAATCCATCTTGCCGATGATCCAGGAACTGCTGGCCGAAGCCGGCATCGCATTGAAGGATTGCGACGCGATCGCCTTCGGCTCCGGTCCCGGCTCGTTCACAGGCGTGCGCACCGCCTGCGGCATCGCCCAGGGACTCGCTTTCGGCGCCAGTCTGCCGGTGGTGCCGGTCGTCACGCTCGACGCGATGGCGCTCGCTTGCCGCCAGCGCCATGGCGCCGCCGACGTGCTGGCCGTGCTGGACGCGCGCATGGGCGAGGTCTATTGGGCGCAATACCGTTTCGAGGCCGATGCGGGCAACATCGCCGAGCCGGCCGCCGTGCTGCCGCCGACCCTGTCGGCGCCCGATGGCGTGCGGCCGCAGGGCACGCCCGTCGCTTGCGGCAACGGCTTGTCGGCCTATGCCGAGGCGTTCCCGGCCGGCGGCCACGCCGAGGTGATGCCGCACGCGGAACAAATCGCGCAACTGGCCAGCATCGCTTTCGCTGCCGGCAACACGGTGACGGCGGCCGAGGCGCAGCCGCTGTATCTGCGTAACAAGATCGCCTACACCCAGGCCGAGCGCCGCGATATGGCGATTGCCAAGGCGGCGGAAGGCGTGGCATGAAGCAGATGTGGGATCTGGCGCGCTTGAACTACGAGCCGATGCAGAAGACCGACCTGGCCGAGGTGCTGGCGCTGGAGGAGAGCGTTTATCCGCATCCCTGGAGCATGGGCAACTTCGCCGATTCGCTGAGCAGCAACTACGAGGCCTGGGTATTGCGCGACCAGGCCGGTGTGTTGCTGGGCTACTTCCTGCTGATGGCGATCGTCGACGAGGCGCATCTGCTGAACGTGGCGGTGTCGGCCGAGCGGCAGGGGCAGGGGCTGGGACGCTTGCTGCTGAACCAGGCGGTGGCCTGCGCGCGCGGGCTGGGAATGACGTCGGTGCTGCTGGAAGTGCGGCCGTCGAACGAGCGCGCGTTGAAGATTTACGAACGCTATGGATTTAAACAGATCGGCCGGCGCAAGGGATATTACCCGGCGGCCGACCAGCAACGCGAGGACGCCATCGTTATGCGGTTCGGAATATGAGTCAGACAGCAACCCGCAGCGCGATTTTCCTGGAGGAGATGGGCATCGGCGCGCATTGGTCCCTGCGCAACCGTCCAGCCGCCCCGGCGCCGGCCGATGCCGCCGAGCCGGCCTACGAGCCGCCAGTAGATGCAGAGGCTGAGCAGGCCGCGTTCACGCAGGCGGTTATGCAGGCGGTAATGGAACCTCCGGTTGCCGAACAACCGGTTCGCGCGCAGCCAGTCAACGAACAGCCTGTCCGTGAGCAGCCAGCCCCTGCTGCGGCCCGCCCACCAATGCCCGAAGCGCCACCGGCCAGCGCCCCGCGCGCGGCCCCGGTGACGGCCGTCGACGCCGCACCTGCTGCCCCATCCGCCCCGCGCACCGACATGGCCGGCGACGACTCGACCGCCTGGTTCGACGAGGCGCCGGTGCCGGCCCGCGCCGCGCCGGTCAGCGACGAGGCGATCGCGGCGATGGACTGGGCGCAATTGCGCACCGCCGTGTCCACTTGCACCCGCTGCCAGTTGAGCGCCACGCGCCGCAACGCCGTCAATGGCCGGGGCGCGACCGATGCCTCCTGGATCGCGCTGTCCGCCGGTCCGTCGCGCCTGGACGAAAAAGACAGCCAGCCGGTCGCGGGCGAGGCCGGCCAATTGCTCGACAACATGCTCAAAGCCATCGCGCTCAAGCCCGATGCGGACGTGTATGTGACCAATCTGGTCAAATGCCGCCCGGCCGCCGAGGACGGCGCCGACCGCCCACCGACCATCGACGAGCTGACCGCCTGCCGTCCCTACCTGCACCGCGAGCTGCAACTGACCGGCGCGTCGATGGCGATGACGTTCGGCCAGCACGCCGCCAAGGGCCTGATGATGGGACCGGCCGCGCGCGGCAAGGTGATGCGCTACGGCGATGCCGGCTTACCGGTTGTAGCGACCTACCATCCGGACGACCTGTTGCGCCGCCCGGAAGACAAGGCCAAGGCCTGGGGCGATTTGTGCTTGGCGAAGGCGGCCCGTGACTAGGCAGCCGCCGACGCCGCCCGGCACCGCGCCCGATAGCTATCAGGCGCGGTTCGAGCGGCGTTGGGGGCATTTGACCCGTCCCCACGTGCGCGCGCTGGCCTGGCTGCTGGACGCGCCCGACCTGCTCGATCCGGCTTCGCCGCACTGGCAGGGCCGCATCGCCACCGTGGGCGCGATGACCCAGGACACCGCTGACTGGCTGGCCGCGCTGGAGCAGGATCCGGTTCCGCTGGAGGCGGCGCTGGGCGCGCGGCATTACTCCCGCCTGGGCTTGTACGCGGAAAAGCTGATGGCCTTCTACTTTGCCGAGCACGGCAAGCTGGTCGCGCACGGCTTGCAGGTGCGCGCCAACCGCAACGACACCGTCGGCGAGTTCGATTTCCTGCTGCGCGACGGCGACGATCTGGTGCATCTGGAGTTCGCCACCAAGTTCTACTTGCTCGACGCCGATAGCGCCGGGGATGGCTTCAACGGGTTGATCGGCCCGAATCTGGCCGACACCCTGGGCGCGAAGATGCGTAAGATTTTCGATAAACAACTGTCTCTGGCCCGACATCCGGCCGCGCAGCCGCTGTTGCCGCAACCGGTGGCGCGCGCGCTGGCGCTGGTCAAAGGCTGGCTGTTCTATCCCGGCGGCGAGGCCGGGCGCGGCATGGCCGGCATTTCGCAGCCGCACTGCAATGGTTTTTGGATGTCGATGGCGCAGGCGCAAAGTCTGAGGGGGGAGCGTTTCATCATCATGCATCGCCTGCTGTGGCTGGCGCCGTTGAAGGCGGCCGACGGCGCGATGGATCTGAACGGGTTGCTGGCCGCGCTGGACGAACAAATGGCCAAGGTCAGCGCGCCGGTGATGGTGGCGGTGATGCGGGAAGAGGGAGGCTGGCTGGTGGAGGAGCGGCGTGGATTCGTGGTGCCGGACGATTGGCAGGCGCAAGCCGCGCAACGGCGTCAAAATGGGACGTTGCCGACCTAACTCCAATGGGATTCATTTAGGATACATAACGAACCTCAATGTTTGGCTTTGCCGATCAAACTGACCGAATCGGAAATTTCATGCTAAAAATTTTAGGCAAAGCCACATCGATCAACGTGCGCAAGGTGCTGTGGACGTGCGCCGAACTTGGTATCGAATTCGACCGCGAGGATTGGGGCGCTGGCTTCCAATCAACCGCGCAGGAAAGCTTTGTCGCACTCAATCCTAACGCGATGGTGCCTGTGATTCTGGACGGCGATTTTGTCCTGTGGGAGTCGAATACGATTTGCCGCTACTTGTGCAATAAGACCGGCGACACGCAGCTGTTACCGGCTGGAGCCCAGTCGCGAGCGCGCGTCGAGCAGTGGATGGACTGGCAGGCCACTGAGTTGAACAATGCTTGGCGTTACGCCTTCATGGCGCTCGTCCGTGATAGTCCGGCGCATCGTGACCGTGACCAGATACAGACGAGTATCGAGACCTGGAACCGGCACATCGGGATATTGGACCGTCAACTGGCCGCTGTCGGCCCCTACGTGATCGGGGACGCGTTCTCGCTGGCGGACGTGGTGCTGGGCCTATCTGTCAACCGATGGATGCTTGCCCCGATCGAGCGGCCACAGTACTTGGCTGTCCTCGACTATTACAAGCTCTTGAGCGAACGCGCGGGCTTTCGTGAATTTGGCTGTAACGGGGAGCCTTAGCGGGGGCAAGTCTGTCATTCGGACTGGAGCTGAACAGTAACGCCTTCTACCGTCCAACCCGTGTCCGAATGACAGACTTGACCCCGTTCTGGGACGTCGCCGAACGAACTCCAATCGGATTCAATCGTGTTTCCGCGCTGTATCGTGTTTCACGTTGCAACGCGTCGTTTATCTTTAATGTTTTGCTTCGCCGATCAGGGCGATCGAATCGAATTCGCGCTGATTGGCTTGGTGTCTGCGCATGATGAAGAACATCGTGCCGGCCAGGAACAGACCGAAGATCAGGATGATGGCGTTCAGATTCAGGTGGCCGCGCAGCATCAGCGAGTACGCTGCCAGCATCACGAGGATGGACAAATTCTCGTTGAAATTTTGCACCGCGATCGAGTGGCCGGCGCTCATCAGCACGTGGCCGCGGTGCTGCAGCAACGCGTTCATCGGCACCAGGAAGAAGCCGCCCAGCAAACCGACCAGCACCAGCAGCGGGTAGGCCAGCGCCACCGACTTAACCAGCGTCATGCCCATGACGATGACGCCCATGGCGATGCCGACCGGGATCACGGTGAGCGACTTGCGCAAGGTGATCGAACGCGCCGAAATGACCGCGCCGGCCGCCACGCCGATGGCGACCACGCCGACCAAGCTGGTTGACTGCTCGTAGGTCAGCTTGAGCGTACGGTTGGCCCATTCGAGCACGATGAATTGCAAGGTTTGCGCGGCGCCCCAGAATAAGGTGGTGACCGCCAGCGAGATCTGGCCCAGCTTGTCTTTCCACAGCAGGCTGTAGCAGTTGGCGAAGTCGGTGACCAGCTTGATCGGGTTGCGTTCCTGGTGCCCGTAGCGGCAGCCGGTGTCGGGGATGCGGGTGTTGAACAGCGCCGCGATGATATAGATGCCGACCACCACGCACAGTGCCGATTGGGTCGGTGTGGTGATGCCGGTGTCGATCAGCGGCAGGTCGAAGCCGAGCAGATAGGACGAGACCCGATTGCCGACCAGCGCGCCACCCATGACGGTGCCGAAGATGATGGACATGACGGTCAAGCCTTCCACCCAGCCGTTGGCGGCGACCAGTTTCTCGGCCGGCAGCAGTTCGGTCAGGATGCCGTATTTGGCCGGCGAATAGACGGCGGCGCCAAATCCGACGATGGCGTACGCGAGCAGCGGGTGGACATTGGCGAAAATCAGCATGCAACCGGCAACCTTGATCAGGTTGGAGATGAACATGACTTTGCCTTTTGGCATCGAATCGGCGAAGGCGCCTACAAATGCGGCCAACAGCACGTAAAAGAGCGTAAATGAAAGCTTCAACAGGGGCGTGATCCACCCCGGCGAGTTCATATTGATCAGCAGGTCAATCGCAACAAAGAGCAACGCATTATCCGCCAGCGACGAAAAGAATTGCGCTGCCATGATGGTATAGAAACCACGATTCATTCTGGGATGCCTGAAAGCTTGTATTGGCTTGCTTTATACCACGCTTTGATCGGAACCCCCAAGAATTGAGCGGTGCGCCTGCGGTGGGCGCACGGTAAAATACGGCTCCACTGTTTCTGATAAAGATAGCACTATGCCAAGGCCAATCGTCGCGACCATCCACATTGCATCCATGCAGCATAATTTGGCGCGCGCCAAGGCGGGTTCGCCCGGCGCCAAGGTGTGGGGCGTGCTCAAGGCCAATGGCTACGGGCACGGGCTGGAGCGGGCGATGCGCGGTTTCGCCGACGCCGACGGCCTGGCGCTGGTCGAGGTCGATAATGCCGTGCGGCTGCGCGAGATGGGCTGGAAAAAACCGATCCTGTTACTAGAGGGTTTCTTCGGTCCCGACGATGTGAACACCATGGCCGGCTACAACCTGGAGGCGGCCGTCCACTGCAACGAGCAGCTGGCGTGGCTGGAGGCGGCCCAGGAGTCGTTGACGGCGCGCGGCATCAAGCTCAATTTGCATCTAAAAATGAACAGCGGCATGAACCGGCTCGGTTTCATGCCCGACGCCTTCGCCGCCGCCCACGCGCGTCTGGTGGCCATTTCCTGCGTCGGCAGTATCACCCTGATGACCCACTTCGCCAACGCCGACGACGCCAAGCACCTGCTGCTGCCGATCGACGAGCAGATCCGCCGCTTCGAAGCCGCCGCCGCCGGCTTGCCGGGCATGCGCAGCCTGTCGAATTCGGCCGGCGTGCTGCGCCAGGACGAGCTGGCCGACATCCTGCGCAACGACTGGGTGCGTCCGGGCATCATGCTGTACGGCGGCACGCCGGGCGGCAAGTCGGCCGAGGAATACGGCCTGCTGCCCGCCATGACGCTGGCGAGCGAGATCATCGGCGTGCAGCAGATCGCCGCTGGCGACGTGGTCGGCTACGGCAGCCGCTTCCAGGCCGAGGGGCCGATGCGGGTCGGCGTGGTCGCCTGCGGCTATGCCGACGGCTATCCGCGCCACGCGCCGGTCGACACGCCGGTGCTGGTCGACGGCGTGCGCACCCGCCTGGTCGGGCGCGTGTCGATGGACCTGCTGACGGTCGACCTGACCGATCTGCCCGACGTCAAAGTCGGCAGCAAGGTGACCTTGTGGGGCAAGGGCTTGCCGATCGACGAGGTCGCCAACGCGGCCGGCACCATCGGCTATGAGCTGATGTGCGCGCTGGGACAGCGCGTGGCCGTGGTCGAGGACTGAGCGGATGGCCAAGGCTAAAACCAATTACACCTGCACCGAGTGCGGCGCCACCTCCACCAAGTGGACCGGGCAATGTTCCTCGTGCCAGCAGTGGAACACGATGGTGGAGACGCTCATCGAGACCGGCGGCAACAACCGCTATTCGCAGCCGCAGCACATGGCGCTGGCGCAGACCGCGCCGGTGCTGTCGCTGGCCGATATCGACGCCATCGACGTGCCGCGCTTCGGCACCGGCATCGAGGAGTTCGACCGCGTGCTCGGCGGCGGGCTGGTGTCCGGCGGCGTGGTGCTGATCGGCGGCGACCCCGGCATCGGCAAGTCGACCCTGCTGCTGCAGGCGCTGGCCAATCTGTCGCATTTGAAGAAAGTTTTATATGTCAGCGGCGAGGAATCCGGCGCCCAGATCGCGCTGCGCGCCAAGCGCTTGCAGGTCGACGCCCGCGATCTGAAACTGCAGGCCGAGATCCAGCTGGAAAAAATACTCGGCACCCTGGCCGACCTGAAGCCGGACGTGGCGGTCATCGACTCGATCCAGACCGTCTATTCCGACGCGCTGAGCTCGGCGCCAGGTTCGGTGGCCCAGGTGCGCGAATGCGCGGCCCAGCTGACCCGTGTGGCCAAGCAGACCGGCATCACCATTATCCTGGTGGGCCACGTAACGAAGGAGGGCGCGCTGGCCGGTCCGCGCGTGCTCGAGCACATCGTCGACACCGTGCTGTATTTCGAGGGCGACAACCATTCGAGCTTCCGCCTGGTGCGGGCGATCAAGAACCGCTTCGGCGCCGTCAACGAGCTGGGCGTGTTCGCCATGACGGAGAAGGGGCTCAAGGGTGTGTCGAACCCGTCGGCGCTGTTCTTGTCCCAGCATGACAACCAGGTGCCCGGTTCCTGCGTGATGGTGACGCAGGAGGGCACGCGGCCGCTGCTGGTGGAGATCCAGGCGCTGGTCGACGCCAGCCACCTGCCCAACGCGCGCCGCTTGTCGGTGGGCTTGGAGCAGAACCGGCTGGCGATGCTGCTGGCGGTCTTGCATCGCCACGCTGGCATCGCCGCCTTCGACCAGGACGTGTTCATCAACGCCGTGGGCGGCGTCAAGATCACCGAGCCGGCCGCCGACTTGGCGGTGCTGCTGGCGATCAATTCCTCGATGCGCAACAAGCCGCTGCCACGCGGCTTCGTCGTGTTCGGCGAGGTCGGCCTGGCCGGCGAGATCCGGCCGGCGCCGCGCGGCCAGGAGCGTTTGCGCGAGGCGGCCAAGCTGGGTTTCTCGATGGCGATGATCCCGACCTCCAACGCGCCCAAGCAACCGATCGAGGGCATGACGATTATTGCCGTCGATCGCATCGATGATGCCTTCAATAAGCTGCGCGAAATCCAATAAGGATGTATTGTTATGTGTTGTAATCAGCAATAGTGCTTAACACGTAACATTATGTAACTAAAGGATGGAAAAATTGTTAGTCGATCAACGGTCAGTCGCGCGCAAGATCGTACGCGCCAAAGTAGTCGTGGTGATGGATGGTATGCCGCCTCAGCAGGGACGCACCATCGACCTCTGCGCCACCGGGTTGTCGCTCACGTTCGACCACAAGCTGGCGGTCGGGCACATGGGGCAGGTGACGTTTGAGCTTTTCCTGGACGGCAAGGGCCAGCTGGTCAGCAGCCGTGCCAAAGTCACGTATTGCATTTTCAGTGGCGATCATTTCAAGATCGGCTACCAGTTCGTCAATCCGGACGCCGCCACCACCAGCATCGTCAACAAGTTCGTCCGCTAGGTTGTTCAACCAAGCTCGTCCGCCAGGCCGGCCCCGACATACCGGGCGCGCGGCCTGATCGGCCGGTTGGCTTGCACCTGCTCCAACGCGTGGGCGAGCCAGCCGACGCATCTTCCCAACGCAAACAAGACAAACGGCGCCTCGTCCGGCAGGCCGCACGCCGCCGCCAGCGCCGGCAGCGCGAAATCTACCGTCGGCAGCTCGCCCGCCTGCGCCTCGGCCTCGGCCGCCAGATCGGTGTAGGGTTGCAATTCCGGCAGCATCTTCAACATGGCCTTGGCGCGCGGGTCGCCTTCCGGATAGAGCCGGTGGCCGAAGCCGGGCAACGGCCTTCCGCTCGCCAGCCATTGCGCGATCGCGTCACGGGCGCCGGCCTGCCTGGCGAGGGCCAGCAGCCGGGCGAACTCCGCCGGGGCGCCGCCGTGCAGCGGACCGCTGAGCGTGGCGAGGCCGGCCAGCACGCCGGCCGCCAGCGAGGCGCCGGTCGAGACCGCGACGCGGGTGGCGAAGGTCGACGCGTTCAGCTCGTGGTCGGCCATCAGCACCAGCGCCCGGCGGATCAGGTCTTGTTCGGACGGGCAATGCCACGCGCGGGCGAGGCGGGCGCTGATGGTCAGGCCGGCGGCGTCCGGCAGCGCGCCGGTGATGGCTTCGGTCAGCGTGGACAGTATGGTGGCGGCGTCGGCGTGCAGCTCGTTTAATGGCCGAGCCAGCGAGGGCGTAGCGTTGGCGGCCAGGGTTGCCAGGGTTAGCAGGCCGAGGGCGAGGGGGCCGGGTTCGGCCGATCCGTTGCCAGCGGCTTGGCGCGCGGCCGCTGTCGCGGTCTTGGCGGGCGGGGCGGCTTGTATTGTCGATGGCGCGCATTGCCAGAGCAGTGCCGCGATATCTTCCAACGTCGCGGAGTTCGCCAGTATCGCCGCGTCTTGTCCGCGATAGAGCAGCTTGCCGTCGGCTGCCGTGGAGATCGACGATGGCAGCACCGGGTCGCCCCATTGCATGGCTTGCGCCGATACCGCGTCGACCTTGCGGCGGCCGTTGGCGCGCCTTGCCATGCGCAGCACGTCGTCACGGTGGTAGAGGCTGCGGCGCGGGTCGGCGTCGTCGGGCTTGGCGCGGATTTTGCCACGGCTGACGTTGGCGTACAGCGTTTGCGGGCGTACGTTCAGGATGTTCAGGGCTTCGGTGGCGGTCATCCAGACCATAGGCGTTTCCTATGTTGACGGTTCAAGTCAAGATTGACGCGTGATGCTTGCGGGTTCAAGCTGGGCAGCATATCAAGTTCTGGAGCTGTCATGTCTGTTATCTCTCGTCACCTGCTGCAAGCGGCGGCCTCTGCGCTCGCGCTTCCCGACGACGCGCCGGACGCGGTGCGCTTTGAAGGGAACGGCGCGCTGCCGTCATATTACGCCGTCTCCGATCTGGCGGCGGCGTCGGTCGGCGCGGCGGCGCTGGCGCTTCGTCAGTTGATCGTCGCGCAGGGCGGCGATGCCGCGCCGGTGCATGTCGATCGGCGGCTGGCGTCGCTTTGGTTCGGCTGGTCGATCCATCCCATCGGCTGGGAGCGCCCGCCGCTGTGGGACGCGGTGGCCGGCGATTACGCCACCGCCGACGGCTGGATACGCCTGCACACCAACGCCATCCATCATCGGGACGCCGCGCTGGCGGTGCTCGGCTGTGAGGTCGATCGCGACGCCGTGGCGCGCGCGGTGGCGGGCTGGCGCGGCGGGGAACTGGAAGCGGCGGTGGTCGGCAATGGCGGCTGCGCGGCGATGATGCGTTCGGCGGCGGAATGGGCTGCGCATCCGCAAGGCGTCGCGGTCGCCGCCGAGCCGCTGGTCGCGCTCGAGACGCGGGAGCTTGACGGTGCCGCGTCCGCGCAGGGTTGGCATCGCGCCGCCACGCCGGGGCGCCCACTGGCGGGATTGAAAGTGCTGGACCTCACGCGTGTGCTCGCCGGTCCTGTCGCGACCCGATTTCTGGCCGGCTATGGCGCAGACGTGCTGCGCATCGATCCGCCCGATTGGAATGAGCCCGGCGTGATTCCCGAGGTGACGCCAGGCAAACGCTGCGCGCGGCTGGACCTGCGCCAGCCGGCCGACCGTGCCATCTTTGAGGACTTGCTGGCGCGCGCGGATGTGCTGGTGCACGGCTATCGTCCGGCCGCGCTGGAGCGTTTGGGTTACGGCGAGCAATTCCGCCGCGCGCTCAACCCCGGACTGATCGATGTCAGCCTGGACGCGTATGGCTGGACCGGTCCACTGGCCGGCCGGCGCGGTTTCGATAGCCTGGTGCAAATGAGCTCGGGCATCGCCGATCATGGCATGCGGATGCAGGGCGCCAGCAAACCGGTGCCGCTGCCGGTGCAGGCGCTGGACCACGCCACCGGCTACCTGATGGCGGCGGCGGTGTTGCGCGGCTTGGTTTATCGGTTGACCGAAAACCGCGCGATGGGCGCGCGCCTGTCGTTGGCGCGCACCGCCAAATTGCTGGCAGACTCCGCGCCCGACGCCGGCGCGCAGCCTTTGGGCCCCGCTGGCGAGGCGGATCTGTCGCCGGGCATCGAGCATACGGAATGGGGCGCGGCGCGGCGCTTGTTACCGCCGGTGGTTGTTGGCGGCGCGCCGATGGTTTGGGATGGTCCGGCGGCGTCGCTCGGTTCGTCGACGCCGAGATTTTTGAATCTTTGAATGTTTCAAAATGTTTCAATATAGATTGGGCGGTAAATCCTGTTCTGTTCGCGGTATCGGTTATCCTGACCATATTGCATACTATGTAATCATCCAGGCAGGAATACACTATGGCGACCTCCATCAACTCCGCGACCAGCGCCGCCAGCACGGCGGTATCGAGCGACATCTACAAGCGCGTCGAGCAGACCATGACGGCGCAGAACGGCGCCGCGACCAAGCTCAACGCGACGCTGGTGCGCGACCAGACCAAGCTGTCCGGCCTGGGCCAGCTGCAAAGCGCGCTGGCCGATTTCCAGGCGCTCGCCGCCGGCCTGACCGGTAGCGGCTTGAGCACCAGCGCCGCCAGCTCGGCCAAGACGGTGCTGACCGCGACGTCGACCGGCGCGGCCAAGGCCGGCACCTACGCGATCGACGTCAAGCAGCTGGCGCAGGGCCAGTTCCTGACCAGCGAAGAATTCACCTCGGCCACCACCAAGATCGGCAGCGGCGCCACCACGACGGTCAAGATCGACTTCGGCACCGCCGGCGGCGCCAAAGGCTTCGTCACCAACGGCACGGCCAGCAGCAAAACCATCACCATCGACAGCACCAACAACACGCTCGAAGGCATGGCCGCCGCGTTCAAGGCGGCCGGTGTGGACGTCAAGGTGGTCAAGGGTGACGACGGCAAGTTTTCGCTGGGCATCGCCGGCGAGAGCGGCGCGGCCAATAGCCTGCGCATCAGCGTCAGCGGCGACGCCGCGTTGAAGGGTCTGCTGGCGTTCGATCCCGACGGCGCGCAAAAGTTGAAACAGACCACGGCGGCGCAAAACGCCATCCTGACGGTGGACGGCAAGGAAGTCACCAGTCCGACCAACACGCTGGCCAAGGACAATGGCATCGCCGGCGCCACCCTGACGTTGACCGGCACCGGCAAATCCGACGTGACGATCAAACAGGATTCGAGCCAGATCGGCGCCAACCTGAAGTCCTTCGTGGCCGCCTACAACGATCTGAACAAGAAGTTGCAGACGCTGCAGCAGGGTGCGCTGAAGGGCGATACCGCCGTTGGCCAGGTGGTCAGCCAGATGAGCATGCTGTTGAAGACGGGCGGCGGCAGCGTGTCGATTTCGGCGCTGGGCGCGGCCGGCGTCACGCAGGATGCCAAGGGCAATATGGTGGTCGATGACAAGAAACTGCAGGCGGCGCTGACGGCCGATTCGTCGTCGGTGGCCAAGCTGTTCACCAACGACGGCAAGGGTATCGCCGATTTGATGTCGTCCAAGGCGTCCGCGTTCACTTCCTCGACCAGCGTGATCAGCAAGGAAGCCAAGCAAATGAACACGGAGATCGCCAGCATCAACGGCAAGCGCGCCGTGCTGACCAAGGCGTTGACGGCGCAGGCCAACGCGCTGGTGGCGCTGTACAGCGCCCAGGCCCAGACCGGCTCCGGCAGCGCGATCAACGGTTCCGGCGGCGGCACCGGCACGCTGTTCGACATGCTGGGCTGACGATCGGGGTCTATTTCTAACGAACTCCTTGCGCGGAAACGGTGGATGCCCGATCATCACGGGTTGTGTATGAATCCACTTTTCGGAGGTGCTATGGCAGGGAAGTTCGTTGGCGCGGCGCTGGTCGCCGCAGGTTTGATGGCCGCCGTGGGGCAGGTCGCCGCCCAGGCGCCCGAGGAAAAAGTCCTCAACATCTATAACTGGTCCGATTACATCGCGGAAGACACGGTTAAAAACTTCGAAAAAGAAACGGGCATCAAGGTCCGTTATGATGTTTTCGACAACAACGAGATTCTCAATTCCAAGCTGGTGGCAGGCAAATCCGGTTACGACATCGTCGTGCCGACCGCGCCATGGGCGCGCCTGCAAATCGAAGGCAAACTGCTGCGCAAGCTGGACAAGTCCAAGCTGCCGAACCTGAAGAACCTCGATCCGGCGATCCAGGCCAAGCTGGCCAGCATCGATCCGGCCAACGAATATCTGGTCGACTGGCTGTGGGGCTATACCACGGTCGGTATCAACGTCAACAAGGTCAAGGCCGCGCTGGGCAACCTGCCGATGCCGGAGAACGCCTGGGACTTGCTGTTCAAGCCTGAATACGTGTCCAAGCTGAAATCGTGCGGCTTGTCGTTCCTGGATTCGCCGTCGGAGGTCTTGCCTGCGGCGTTGATGTACCTGGGCAAGCCGGCGTACTCGAAAAACGCCGGCGACTACGCCGAGGCGGGCAAGCTGCTGGCGGCGATCCGTCCGAGCGTGACGTTGTTCAGCTCGTCGGGCTATATCAATGACCTGGCCAACGGCGCGGTGTGCGTGTCGCTGGGCTGGTCCGGCGATATCAACATCGCCCGCCAGCGCGCGGTCGACGCCAAGAACGGCAATGTGATCGAGGCGTTGATACCGAAGACGCCGGCGGCGTTGATGTTCGACACCATGGCGATTCCGGCCGACGCGCCGCATCCGAACAATGCGCATTTGTGGATCAATTACATCCTGCGTCCCGAGGTGCATGCCGGCCTGACCAACAAGGTGTTCTACGCCAACCCGAATGCCGCCAGTTTGAAGTTCGTGCGCAAGGATATTGCCGCCAACAAGACGATTTTCCTGTCGGAGGCCGACAAGCAGCGGATGGCGGCGCCGGAGGCGGTGCCGGCGGATATCCGCCGCGTGATCACGCGCACCTACACCAAGTTCAAAACCGGTCGATAGGTCCAGCACGCCGTAAACGAACATCGGCGCCAATCGGCGCCGAGTAGGCTTCGTACGAAGCGAAGTGCTATTCGTGATAGCGGTCGGTCAGTTTCTGTTTGCTGCCTGCGGTCTCCTGCACGATCTCGTAGACAACAAGGGCGATCATCCCTCCTAGGATGCCCATGGTGAGCAAGGTAAACATCGTATCCCCCCTCTGGTTGGTACGATTTCACTTTAGCAGATCATTGCCGCTTTGCAAGCACGACAATGCTTCCGCCGTCGCTATTTCACCACCAGGTCTGCCGCCATCACCGCCTTCAGATACACGCTCATGGCGTTGCCCGGATCGCGCTGGGCGAACCACCACGCGCTGGCCTTGCGGATATCCCATTCAAGGTCGTCACCGGTCAACAGCAGCGAGGCGACCTGGCCCAGGGTCGGCTGATGGCCGACCACCAGCACCGAATCCTTGCCGCCGGGCCAGTTCGCCGCCTTCAAGATGTCGGACGGATCGGCGCCCGGCGCCAGATCGGTGTGGATTTTGAACTTGCGCCCCAGCGCCTCGACCGTTTGCAAGGTGCGGACGGCGGGGCTGGCCAGGATGCGGCAGCTGTCGGGCAACTGGGAATTGAGCCATTGCCCCATGCGGCGCGCCTGCTTGACGCCCTTGGGCGTCAGCGCCCGCTCCAGATCGGACATGCCGGGCGCCGCATCCTCGGCCTCCGCATGCCGCCATAAAATGAGATCCATGCTTTTCTCCCGACTATCATTAGAAAAAGATCCCAGCGGCGGACCTTCCGGCCCGCCTTGCGTTGTTGTTATTAACCGTCGCCGAGGTTGCCCCCGGGAGTGCCCAGCGACTGCATCAGATGTTGCTGGGCGCTGAAACCGATTTGCTTGGCGCGCGTCTTGCGGCGCGTGTAATGCCCGTCCGCCTCCAGCTCCCACGCGTTGACGTTGTCCTTCAGATACGGATTCAAGCCCTCGGCCAGCACGCGCCGCTTGAGCGTTTTGTCCAGTATCGGGAACGCCACCTCGATGCGGCGGAACAGGTTGCGGCTCATCCAGTCGGCGCTGGACAGCATCACGTCGTGCGCCAGATCGTTGCGGAAGTAATAAATACGGCTGTGCTCCAGGAAGCGGCCGATGATCGAGCGCACGCGGATGTTTTCCGACAGGCCCGGCACGCCCGGCTTCAGGGTGCACGCGCCGCGCACGATCAGATCGATCTTGACGCCGTCCTTGGACGCCGCGTACAGCGCGCGTATCACCGATTCGTCCACCAGCGCGTTCATCTTAACAATAATACGCCCGGGGCGGCCGGCGCGCGCGATACGCGCCTCGTTGCGGATCGCCTTGATGATCTCGTTTTGCAGCGCGAACGGCGCCAGCCACAAATGCGTCAGCCGGTGCGGCTTGGTCAGGCTGGTCAGGTGAATGAACACCTCGTTGACCTCCTGGCTGATGCCCGGATGGCAGGTCAGCAGGCCGAAGTCGGTATAGAACTTGGTCGTCGTCGGATGGTAGTTGCCGGTGCCGAGGTGGGCGTAGAAGCGCAGCTTGCCTTCCTCGCGGCGGATCACCAGCGCCACCTTGGCGTGGGTTTTCAGGCCGACCACGCCGTACACCACCTGGGCGCCGGCCTGTTCGAGCTTGTCGGCCCAGTTGATGTTGGCCTCCTCGTCGAAGCGCGCCTTGAGCTCGACGATGACGGTCACTTCCTTGCCCATGCGCGCCGCCGTGATCAGCGACTCCATCAGGTCCGAGTTCATGCCGGTGCGGTAAATGGTTTGCTTGATCGCCACCACGGCCGGGTCGAGCGCGGCGCTGCGGATGAAGTCGATCACCGTCTGGAACGACTGGAACGGGTGGTGCAGCAGGATGTCGCCCTTGCGCAGCGCGGCGAAGATGTCGGCGCTGCCGGGTTTCTGGGCGATGCCGGGGAAGAAGGGCGGGAAGCGCAGCGCCGGATTGTCGACGTGGTCCATGATCTCGGTCAGGCGCACCAGGTTGACCGGGCCGTTGACCGCGTACAGGCGGCTTTGATGCAGGCCGAACTGGTCGAGCAGGAACTGCGATAGTTCCGGCGGGCAGTTTTTGGCCACCTCCAGCCGCACCGAGGTGCCGAACTGGCGGCCCTGCAACTCGCCCTTGAGCGCCTGGCGCAGGTTCTTGACCTCGTCCTCGTCGACCCACAGGTCGCTGTCGCGGGTGACGCGGAATTGCGAATAGGCGATCACTTCGCGCCCGGCGAACAGATCGGAGATATGCGCGTGGATGATCGACGAGAGCAGGCAGAACGACACGCCGCCGCTGTCGGACAGTTCGTCCGGCAGGCGGATCACGCGCGGCAGCACGCGCGGCGCCTTGACGATGGCGATCGCGGTGCCGCGGCCGAAGGCGTCCTTGCCGTTCAGCGAAACAATGAAATTGAGGCTTTTATTAACGACCTGGGGGAAGGGGTGGGCCGGATCGAGGCCGATCGGCGTCAACAGCGGACGCACCTCGGTGTCGAAATATTCCTTGACCCAGGCGCGCTGGGCTTCGTTGCGTTCGTTGTGGCGCACCAGATGCACGCCGTTGGCGGCCAGTTCGGGCAGCACTTCCTGGTTGAGGATTTCATATTGGTGCTCGACCAATATATGGCATTCCTCGCAGATGCGCGACAGCGTGGCGACCAGGGCGGGGTGGTTGGCCAGCGAGCCGTCGACGCTGCCAGCGGCCAGCAGGCTGGCCACGCGCACTTCGAAAAACTCGTCCAGGTTGCTGCTGGCGATACATAGATAACGCAGGCGTTCCAATAAAGGGATGCTCTTGTCTTCGGCTTGCGCCAGCACCCGCCGGTTGAACATCAGTTGCGACAGTTCCCGGTCCAGAAAAGCAGAGTTCTTGTTTACTTCAGCATGCAAGTCGGGCTTCATGTCTTTTTAATCACTTTGCAGATGGTGTAATTCTAGCCTGTATCGACAGAATAATGATTGCAACAGTGTAAATACAAATTATGACAACTCCGTGACACGGCCTGTCATAAATGGCGGCCGGGCTTGTCACAATTGTGACCGGAGGGCGTAACATTCGATGGCCGCTTTGTGACATGTTAGCGCTTCCCATAGGGGAAATGGCGCGCGGAACATGGACGGATGGTTATTTCCGAGATTTTTTTGGCATGTCATAAACCTGTCATATTGGCCCGGTAGACTGCGCAGCATCCTAACCTGTCATAACAAAGGACTTGAAATGCGAATCAAACAACTGATCTCTTCCCTGGTAGTGGGCGTGTCTGCCGTGATGGCATTCTCGTCGGCCGCCACCGCCGCCGATATGACCGGCGCCGGCGCCACCTTCCCGTACCCGATCTACGCCAAGTGGGCCGAGCAGTACAAAGCCTCCACCGGCAATGGCCTGAACTATCAGTCCGTCGGTTCGGGCGCTGGCATCAAGCAGATCAAAGCCAAGACCGTCGACTTCGGCGCGTCGGACATGCCGCTGAAGGCGGAAGACCTGGACGCCGAAGGCCTGATGCAGTTCCCTGCCATCATGGGCGGCGTGGTCACCATCGTCAACCTCGACGGCATCACCCCGGGCCAGCTGAAAATGACCGGCCAGATCGTCGGCGACATCTACCTGGGCAAGATCACCAAGTGGAACGCGCCGGAAATCGCCGCCGTCAACCCGGGCGTCAAGCTGCCGGCCGAAGACATCACCGTGGTGCACCGCGCCGACGGTTCGGGCACCTCGTTCCTGTTCACCGACTTCCTGTCGAAGACCAACCCGGAATTCAAGACCAAAATCGGTTCCGGCACCGCCGTGAAGTGGGTGGTCGGCGTGGGCGGCAAGGGTAACGAAGGCGTCGCCGCCAACGTGCAGCGCATCAAGGGTTCGATCGGCTACGTCGAGTGGGCTTACGCCAAGAAGAACAAGATGTCGCACACCCAGCTGAAGAACAAGGACGGCAACTTCATGCAGCCTGACGACGAGTTCTTCAAGGCCGCCGCCGCCAACGCCGAGTGGACCAAGACCCCGGGCTTCGGCGTCGTGCTGACCGACCAGGCCGGTAAAAACTCGTGGCCGATCACCGGCGTGTCGTTCATCCTGATGCACAAGGTGCAGGCTGACGCGGCCAAGGGCAAGGAAGTCGTCAAGTTCTTCGACTGGGCCTTCAAATCGGGCGGCAACGCTGCCGTCGAACTGGACTACGTTCCACTGCCAGCCTCGGTTGTCAAACTGGTGCAGGATTCCTGGAAAGCCAACCTGAAAGACGCTTCGGGCAAGGCCATCTACTAATCCCGACTCCCTTCGCCGCCCGGCAAGTTCAAGGCGGCGAGGGGGTTAGCCTGCTGCGCCCAACCGGACGCCGCAGGCTAGCCTACATCAACGAGATAACAATATGAGCGCTGATATCACTTCCACGCCACTTCCAAAACCGGAGCAGTCGATGCACACCAGCACAGCACAGGCGACCGCTGCCGAGCAAGCTGCCACGCAAGCGATGCACCGCACCATGCGCAACCAGCGCATCCAGGATTTCTTCTTCCACAAAGTGACGATGACGTTCGCACTGTCCGTGTTGGCGGTGCTGCTGGGCATCATCATCTCGCTGATGGTGGGCGCCTGGCCGGCCTTCAAGGAGTTCGGCCCGGCCTTCATCACCACCGTCGAATGGGACCCGGTCAACGATAAATATGGCGCCCTGATCGCCATCGTCGGCACCCTGGCCACGTCCGGCATCGCGCTGCTGATCGCCTTCCCGGTCAGCTTCGGCATCGCCTTGTTCCTCACCGAAATTTGCCCGGCCTCGCTGCGTCGCCCGCTCGGCACCGCCGTCGAGCTGCTGGCCGGCGTGCCGTCGATTATCTACGGCATGTGGGGCCTGTTCGTGTTCGCGCCGCTGTTCGGCGACCACGTGCAGCCCTTCCTTAAAGCCGTGTTGGGACCGCTACCAATCATCGGCCCGTTCTTCAGCGGCCCGACCATGGGCATCGGCATCCTGACCGCCGCGCTGATCCTGGCCGTGATGATCATCCCGTTCATCTCGTCGGTGATGCGCGACGTGTTCGAGATCGTGCCGGCCGTGCTAAAGGAATCGGCATACGGCCTCGGCTGCACGCGCTGGGAAGTGGTGCGCAAGATCGTGCTGCCGTACACCAAGACCGGCGTCGTCGGCGGCGTCATGCTCGGCCTGGGCCGCGCGCTCGGCGAGACGATGGCCGTCACCTTCGTCATCGGCAACGCCAACAAGCTGTCGTTCTCCCTGTTCGCCGCCGGTAACTCGATCGCCTCGACCCTGGCCAACGAATTCGCCGAGTCCGACACCGTGCTGCACACGTCGTCGCTGTTCGCGCTGGCGCTGATCCTGTTTGTTATCACGTTTATCGTTCTGTCCGCCGCCAAGCTGATGTTGGCCGGCATGTCCCGCAAGGAAGGCGTCAAATGAACCAAGCCGTCATCACTCCCGCGCACGCCGTTGCGCCGGTCAACAAGGTCTACCGCAAGCGCCTGCTGAAGCACCGCATCGGCATCGCGCTGTCGGTGTTCGCCATGACCATCGGCCTGGCCGTGCTGGCCTGGATCCTGGTCACCCTGATCATCAAGGGCTTCGGCGCGCTGAGCGTGAACATGTTCACCGAAACCACGCCGGCCCCGGGCAGCGAGGGCGGTGGCCTGGCCAACGCCATCTTCGGCAGCTTCATGATCGTCGGCCTGTCGACGTTGCTGAGCACGCCGATCGGCATCCTGGCCGGCATCTACCTGGCCGAGTACGGCGAAGAGAACAAGATCGCCGCCGTCACCCGCTTCGTCACCGACATCATGCTGTCGGCGCCATCGATCGTGATCGGCATGTTCGTCTGGGCCATGTATGTGGCCACCACCAAGCATTATTCCGGCTACGCCGGCTCGATCGCGCTGGCGCTGATCGCCATCCCGGTCGTGGTGCGCACCACCGACAACATGCTGCGCCTGGTGCCGAACAGCCTGCTCGAAGCGGCCTTCGCCCTCGGCGCGCCGCGCTGGAAGGTCGCCATGCTGGTGCGCCTGCGCGCCGTCAAGGCCGGCGTGATCACCGGCGTGCTGCTGGCCGTGGCCCGCATCTCCGGCGAAACCGCGCCGCTGCTGTTCACTGCCTTGAACAACCAGTTCTTCAGCAAGGACATGAATGGCCCGATGGCCAACCTGCCGGTCGTGATCTATGGCTTCGCGATGAGCCCTTACGACAACTGGCGCGAACTGGCCTGGGGCGGCGCGCTGCTGGTGACCTTTAGCGTCCTGGCGCTGAATATCGTCTCGCGCACCCTGTTCAGCCAGAAAATCCCGAACTAATCTCCTCGACCACTAGAAAAGCGATCGATAATGAATACGCAACTGAGCCCAGAAAGCACCGCCGTCATGAGCGGTAACAAACGCAAGACCATTGAAATCAGCGGACTGAATTTCTTCTACGGTAAGACCCAGAGCCTGACCAACGTCAACCTGGACATCCACGAGCGCCAGGTGACGGCCTTCATCGGCCCGTCCGGTTGCGGCAAGTCGACCCTGCTGCGCACGCTGAACCGCATGTACGACCTGTACCCGGGCCAGCGCGCCGAAGGTTCGATCATGTACCGCGGCCGCAACATCCTCGAGGACGGCCAGGACGTCAACATGCTGCGCGCCAAGGTCGGCATGGTGTTCCAGAAGCCGACGCCGTTCCCGATGTCGATCTACGACAACATCGCCTTCGGCGTGCGCCTGTATGAAGACCTGTCGAAGGGCGAGATGGACGAGCGCGTCGAATGGGCGCTGAAGAAGGCCGCGTTGTGGGGCGAGGTCAAGGACAAGCTGACCAAGAGCGGCCTGTCGCTGTCGGGCGGCCAGCAACAGCGCCTGTGCATCGCGCGCGGCGTGGCCGTGAAACCGGACGTGCTGCTGCTGGACGAGCCGACCTCGGCGCTGGACCCGATCTCGACCTCGAAGGTGGAAGAACTGATCAGCGAACTGAAGCAGGACTACACGATCGCCATCGTCACCCACAACATGCAGCAGGCCGCCCGTTGCTCGGACTACACCGCCTACATGTATCTGGGCGAGCTGGTCGAATTCGGCGAAACCGATCAGATCTTCATGAACCCGGCCCGCAAGGAAACCCAGGACTACATCACCGGCCGCTTCGGCTGATTGCATTTATAATATCAACCGGATACGGAGAAGAACATGATCGGTGAGCACTCATCCAAACAGTACGACAATGAATTAGAAGCCATCCGCTCGAAAGTGTTGCTCATGGGCGGCATCGTCGAGACGCAATTCCTCGATGCGATGACCTGCTTCCGCATCGGCAACCCCGAGCGCGCCGACCGCGTGATGCGCGAGGACGACACCGTCAACCAGCTGGAAGTGTCGCTGGACGACGCCTGCAGCCACCTGATCGTGCGCCGCCAGCCGGCCGCCAACGACCTGCGCACCATCATGGCGACGATCAAGGTCATCACCGACCTCGAGCGCATCGGCGACGAAGCGACCAAGATCGCCCGCACCGCCAAGGCGCTGCATTCGCGCGGCGCGGTCACCGTCAACCATTACGAAATGGTGCGCGGCATCGCCAACAACACCAGCGACATGCTGCACGACGCGCTGGACGCGTTCGCCCGCAACGACGGCAAGCAGGCCTTGCAGCTGATCGCCCAGGACGCCGTGATCGACCACGAGTTCCGTTCGATCATGCGCAACCTGATCACGTTCATGATGGAAGATCCGCGCACCATCTCGGCCGCGCTGGACACGCTGTGGGTCGCCAAGGCGATCGAGCGCATCGGCGATCACGCCAAGAACATCGCCGAATACGTCATCTACGTCGTTGAAGGCAAGGATATCCGTCACACCAAAACCGCGCTGCCGATCCCCGACGACGTCCCGGCGCAAAGCGAGTAAAAGAAGAAATGGCATCTGATAAAACCACAGTCCTGATCGTTGAAGATGAACCGGCGATTGTCGAACTGGTGACGTTCTCGCTGCGCGAGGCTGGCTGGAACTGCTGCGCGGTGCAAAGCGTGGGCGAGGCCTGGGATTTCATCCAGACCCGCACCCCGCAATTGATTTTGCTCGACTGGATGCTGCCGGACCAAACCGGCCTGCGCCTGCTGGCGCGCATCCGCTCGGACCGCCAGTTCAACGAGATCCCGGTGATCATGTTGACGGCCAAGAGCATGGAAGAGGACAAGCTGGCCGGCCTGAACAGCGGCGCCGACGACTACGTCACCAAGCCGTTCTCGCCGCGCGAGCTGCTGGCGCGCGCCAAGGCGCTGTTGCGCCGCAAGAGCCCGGAGCACGCGCAAGCCACGATGCGCGCCGCCAACGTCATGCTGGACCCGGTCAGCTGCACCGTCTCGATGGACGAGCAAAAGATCGACATCGGCCACGCCGAGTACAAGTTGCTCAAGTTCCTGCTGGCGCATCCGGAGCGCGTGTTCTCGCGCAGCCAGCTGCTCGACAAGGTCTGGGGCGACCATGTCGTGATCGAGGAGCGCACCGTCGACGTGCATGTTCTGCGCCTGCGCAAGGCTTTGAAGGAGGCGGAACATTTGATTAAGACCGTCCGTAGTGTAGGCTACATGCTTTCGGAAAAATAAGTCTCACAAACATGAATCCAAAACTGGTGTTCTGGGTGCCGGCAGCATTGCGCACCGCTCTCATTCTGGCGGTCTGCGCCTTGCTGGGCTGGATGTTCGGATGGATGACCGGTCTGGTGGTCGCCTTGCTGGCGATGCTGGTGATGGTATTCGTGCAACTGTCCTACCTGTACCAGCTGAGCAACTGGATGGACGATCCGCAAAGCGCCAAGCTGCCCGACGGCTGGGGCGCCTGGACCAATATTTTCTCGCGCCTGTACCGCATGCGGCGCGACGACGAGAAGAACCAGGCCGAGCTGACGGAATGGCTGGCGCGCTTCCGCCAGGCCATGCACCTGTTGCCGGACGGCGTGGTCATCATGGACGACGTGCTGTTCCTGGAGTGGTGCAATCCGGCCGCCGAAAAACACCTGGGCCTGACGCACGAGCGCGACAAGGGCATGCGCGTGACCAACCTGGTGCGCAATCCCGATTTCATGGATTACATCATCCTCGGCCGCTACGAGCAGCCGCTGACGATCAGCTTCCGCGAGCGCAAGCTGATCGTGCACATCATTCCGTTCGAGAACCGCCGCCAGATCCTGGTCACGCACGACGCCACCGAGACCGAGCGCATCGAAGAGATGCGCCGCGACTTCATCGCCAACGCCTCGCACGAGCTGCGCACGCCGCTGACGGTGATCGTCGGCTTCCTGGAGATCGCCGCGTCGGAGGGGCTGGACGTGGCCACGCGCTCGGCCCACCTGAAGTTGATGACGGAGCAGGGCCACCGCATGCAGCACCTGATCGAGGACATGTTGACCCTGTCGCGGCTGGAATCGGTGGATTATCCGATGCGGCCGGAGCAGGTCGACGTGCGCAAGCTGATGGAGCAGGTGCTGCGCGACGCCCGCGCGCTGTCGGCCGGCAAGCACGAGATCACGATGGAATTCGACGGCCCGGACATCATGGGCAGCTACGAGGAATTGCACAGCGCCTTCGGCAACCTGGCGTCGAACGCGGTGCGCTACACGCCGGCCGGCGGCAAGATCACGCTGGTCTGGCGCGAGTTCGACGGCGGCGTCAAGTTCAAGGTCGAGGATACCGGCATCGGCATCAGTCCCGAGCATATCTCGCGGCTGACTGAGCGTTTCTACCGGGTCGACAAGAGCCGCTCGCGCGAGACGCAGGGCACCGGGCTGGGCCTGGCGATCGTCAAGCACGTGCTGCTACGCCACGGCAGCACCTTGCAGATCAAATCGGAGGCGGGCAAGGGCAGCAGCTTCATCGTGTGCCTGCCGAAGACCGCCATCGTGCAGCGCCAGCCCGAGCTCATGCTCAACTAAGACCAGGGACCGAGCAAATTCCACGGAGACACGTAGGGCGGATTAGCGCAGCGTAATCGGCCATGCATGCGCCGCCGGGACGCACGCATGGCCGATTACGGCGTTCCGCCTAATCCGCCGTGTCTCCGCGCTGAACCTGCCGCTTCAGGCCGTCTTCCCCCGCAACGCCTTCACACAGCTCTGCAGCGCATCCTCGAACGAGTGCGATACGTGATCGGCTTGGTCGAACGTGCACTCCCGCAAATCGGGATTCTCAAACGGACTCGGCAACAATACGGCGAACTGCTTGCAATGCGGCAGGCTCTCGCGGAACTTCTGGATCGCCTGGTCCATCTTCTCGCGATCGTTGAGCGGATCGATACTGACCAGGCACACGATCGACACCAGCTCCGGCGACGCTTCCGGCGGCGCCGGCTCATCCAGATCCTCCATGCTCATGCTGCGGGCGTCGATTTTCTGCTCGCGCAGGACGCGCACCAGGATCTCCGTGGCCAGCTCGTCGAACTGTCCGCTCAACCCGATGGTCAGCACCAGGCTGCCGGCCGGCACGTCGAACGAGCCCTGCCACTCGCCGGTGTCGGAGATGCGGCTGTCGCGCAACTGGCGGCCGATGCCGACCCCGGCCAGCGCCGAGACGTTCTTCCTGCGCTTCCACCACTTCGGATTGCCGCTCAGCGCCTCGATGACGGCGATGACGGCCGTGCTGACCTTGACTTCCTCCTCCGGCGTGATGGCGTTGTCCTTCAGGTCGAAATGGGCCAGGTGCAGCGCCGGCACCAGCACGCCGTCGCAATAGGCCGCCAGCGACTTGTGCTGCATGTAGCGCTTGGCGCTGGCGACGATCTCGTGGGCGTCGCCGGAGAGGATGCGCTGGTAGAAATTCTGCGGCATCGTCAGCGCCGGCAACTCGCCGAACATGATCTCCAGCACCTTGAGCGCGCGGATGTAGCGTCCGGCCACCACCAGGCACAAGGTCAGCGGCGTCGACAGCACCAGCCCGACCGGCCCCCAGATCGCGCTCCAGAAGATCGCCGCCACCACCACCGACAGCGGCGACAGGCCCGTGGTGTGGCCGTACAGCTTGGGTTCGATGGTCTGGGCGACGATGATGTCGACCAGCAGGAACCAGCCGAAGGTCATCAAGGCCGTCGACCAGCCGGGGTCGATGGCGGCCGCCAGCAGCGTGGCGCAGAACGCGGCCATCCAGAAGCCGACGTAGGGGATGAAGCGCAGCACGGCGGCCATCGTGCCCCACAACAGCGCCTGCGACAGGCCGATCACGCTCAGGCCGATCCAGATGGCGATGCCGGTGCAGGCGTTGACGGCGAATTGCGAGATGAAGAAGCGCGATAGCCGCTCGCCGGCGTCGTTGACGGCGATGGTGGTGGCGCGCAGGTCGGCGCCGCCGGCCAGGCGGATGAAGCGGTCGCGCAGCGCTTCGTGCTCGAGCAGCACGAAGATCAGCACGATGAAAACGATGCCGGCCATCTCCAGCGGCGGCCAGACCGAGGCGATGATCTTGCCCAGCAACTGCAGGGGCTTGAGCGCCGGCTCGTGCACTTCGACCGGGATCGGCGTGCGGCTGCCTGCGGGCAGGCCCGGCCGCGCCTCGGCATCCGTGCCCGGCACGTCCTGCGTGAAATGCTCGATCAACTGGCCGGCCGGGCCGCCGAGGCTGCCGATGGTGCCGCGCGTGAGGCTGTCGAGCGCTTCGACCTTGGCGGCGATGGTGTCCTGGTATTGCGGCAGGCTGGCGCCGAGCCGGCTGACTTGCGAGACGATCACCGCGCCTATCATCAGCAGCGCGGCGGTGACGAGCAGCACGCCGGTGAGCACGGACGCGGTCTGGCCCAGGCCGATGCGGCGCAGCGAGCGCACGAACGGGGCGATCAGGAAGCTGAAGATGAAGGCCAGCGTGATGGGGATGAGCACGTCGCGGCCGAAGTACAGCAGGCCCAGCACGGTGGCCGTACCGACCAGGCCGACGACGGCGTTGGGCAATGCGCGGGCGGGGAGTGAATCTGACACGTGTTCCTTGTGGGTAGTCTGCGGAAGGCAGGCGGCAAGAGCCTGCTTTCCGAGCCTAAATTAAGGGCTATCGCGTGTCAATGCCTCTTACCTATTTTGATGCAAGCCGCCGTATCAGGTCGTGCTGCGGCGAAGGTAGTTGGCCGGTGTCGAAATCGGCAGGTCGGAAACGGTGACCGCGCTGGCCAGGGCCACCTGGTCCGCTTGGCGTATCTTGGCGTCGGGGGCGAGGACGCGCGCGATGACTTGTGGGTCGATATTAATGCTCTGCAAAAACTCGACCGCGCTGGGCGTGCCGATATCGCGTTGGACTTCCAGCGCTTGCCGGACGATGAATTCCAACGAATGCCAACCCGCCGTCTCCGAAGTCTCCGGCGGTCGGCTCTGACGTCTGTCGTGTTCTGGACTCATGTCGTGCTCCTTGCAACGGGGATGAAAAAAGATGGGAAGAAATTTGAGTGAGCCCAATTGTAGCCTAACTCGCGGCCCCGCGACACCATCCATCGCGACGATTTCCGCATAGCCGAAACTAGTCGCTTACTAGTCGCCGAACCATTGTTCAAGCGTGTCCCTGGCTTTTTGCACATGCTCGTCCTTGATGTGCGCGGCCACGGCGGTGGCGGCGGCGATCAGCACGCCGATGTCGTCGGTGTAACCCAGGGCCGGCAGCAGGTCCGGTATCGCGTCGATCGGCGAAATGAAATAGCCGAGCGCGCCGTAGATGGTCGTCTTCGCCCACAACGGCGTGTCCGGGTCGGTGGCGGAGTAGTACATTTTCAGCGCCTGTTCGAGCACTTTTCGCCCGGCGGTTTTCGCCTGGGTCTTTACCTTGTTCCAGAAGCCGGCATCGGAATAGTGCGACGCGTACTCGGTCTTGGCCATAACTGTTCTCCCTGGGCCCAACATTGGACCGCGTAGTGACAGCCAGTGTAGCGTGCCGGACGTAAAGCTCAAAATCCTATGGAACATTTGGACGCCGGCCGCATCAAATGCCGAACCACCTCACAGCGCGCGGCCCAGTTCGGCTTCGAAGAGGCGCAACTGTTCGCGGTCGTCCAGCAGGTAGTCGGCGCGCATGATGTCGTGGGCGACGATGCGGTCCTCCAGCAGTGGCTCGACCTTGGTCCTCAGATAGGCGAGGCCCAGCGCCGTGCCTTTGCCCAGCCGCATACCGGGATGGAAGTACAGGCCTTGGCCGGCCGTGATGTACTCGATGGCGAGCACCTTTTGAACATTGCCGAGGATGCGCAGCAAATTCAGTGTGGCCGGCGTGCCCATCGACAGGTGGTCCTCCTGCAGCGCCGAGGTGATGTAGTTGTCCAGCACCATGGGCTGCGCCAGGATCTTGTTCTCCGCCACCAGCGAGGCGGCCGCGTATTGCACGATCATCAACCCGGAATTGACGCCGCTCTCGGCGATCAGGAACGGCGGCAGGTCGCTGACGTGCGGATTGACCAGGCGGTCGATGCGGCGCTCGGCCACGCCGCCCAGCTCGGCCACGGCGACCGACAGCGAGGTGGCCGCCATCGCCATCGCCTCGCCGTGCGGATTGGCCTGCGAGATGACGCGGTAGTTGTGGATGTCGCCGAACACCAGGGGATTGTCGTTGGCCGATTGCAGTTCGATGCCGATCAGGCGTTCCGCGTGCGCCAGCTGTTCGCGCGCGGCGCCGTGGATTTGCGGCATCGAGCGCAGGCTCAGCGCGTCTTGCGTGCGGATGCCTTCGCCGCTTTGCAGCACCGCGCTGTCCGCCAGCAAGGCGCGCAGGTTGGCCGCCACCTGGATCTGGCCCGGATACGGCTTCTGCGCCATGGCTTCGGCGTCGAAGGCGCTGAGCTGGCCGCGCAGCGCCTCGAAGCTCATCGCGCCTATCATATCGGCCCAGCAGGCCAGCCGCTTGGCGTGGTCCAGCGCCAGACACAGCAGGCCGGTCATGCAGGGCAGCCCGTTGACCAGGCTCAGGCCGTCCTTGGCGCCCAGTTCGACCGGCTTCATGCCCAGCATCGCCAGCGCCGCCTCGGCCGGCATCAGCTGGCCGCGGAAACGCACCTCGCCCAGCCCGATCAGGGCCAGGCCGACATGGGCCATGTGGGTCAGGTAGCCGACCGAGCCCTGCATCGGCACCACCGGCGTCAATCCCCCGTTGAGGAAGTCCAGCAGCTGGCGCACCACCGGGGCGCTGATGCCCGAATGGCCGCGGCTGTAGTTGATGACCTGGGCGCACATGATGGCGCGCGTTTCGACCACGCCCAGCGGCGCGCCCAGTCCGCAGGCGTGGCTCTTGAGCGTGCGGCGCGACAGTTCGCCCAGCTGCGCGCCGCTCAGCACCACTTCCGACAGGGCGCCGAGGCCGGTGTTGATGCCGTAGGCCTTGACGCCGTCCGCGACGATGCGCTCGACGATGTGGCGGGCGTTGTCGATGCGTTCCCACAGGGCGTCGCTCAGTTCCAGCCTGGCGCCGTTGGCGACCATGACCACCTGTTGATAGGTGGCCGGCGCCCGCGCGCTCAATATGACGATGTCCGCTTTCATGGCAGTGTCCCCTTCATGCCGGCTGTGGCGCCGGCGCAAGCACGGCAACGGCGGCCCCGCGCTTTTCGACGAATTTGCGCACGTAGTCGTCGGCCGGCGAGCGCAGGATCTCGTCCGGCGTGCCGACCTGCACCAGCTTGCCGTCGCGCAGGATGGCGATGTGGTCGCCCAGCTTGAGCGCCTCGTCCAGATCGTGCGTGATGAAGATGATGGTCTTGTGCAGCGTCGATTGCAATCGCAGCAGCTGGTCCTGCATGTCGTCGCGGATCAGGGGATCGAGCGCGCTGAAGGCTTCGTCCATCAGCAGTATGTCGGTGTCGGCCGCCAGCGCGCGCGCCAGGCCGACCCTTTGCCGCATGCCGCCGGACAATTCGTCCGGATATTTGGCTTCATAGCCCTTCAGGCCGACCCTTTCGAGCCAGTTGCGCGCCACCGTGTGCGCCTGCGTCTTGTCGTCGCCCCGCGTCAGCAGGCCGAAGGCGGCGTTGTCCAGCACGGTCTTGTGCGGCATCAGGCCGAAGCCCTGGAACACCATGCTGATGGTCTGGCGCCGCAGCTGGCGCAGCTCCGCGTCCGACATCGCCAGCACGTTGCGGCCGTCGATCAGGATCTCGCCCGCGCTCGGCTCGATCAGGCGGTTGAAGTGCCGCACCAGCGTCGATTTTCCCGAACCGGACAGGCCCATGATGACGAAGATCTCGCCGGCCTTGATGTTGAGCGACACGTCGCTCAGGCCGACATTGCAGCCGGTGCTGGCCAGCACCTGGCCCTTGTCGCCGCCGTCGCGCAGCATCTTCAAACCGTCTTTCCAGCGCGGCCCGAAGATCTTGCAGACGTTTTTGACCTCGATTTTGTAGTCGTTCATTTGGTCCCCTTGCCGGCCTGCGCCAGACGTTGGCGGCTGTCCTTGCCGTAGCCCTGGGTGATGCGGTCCATCACGATCGCCAGGATGACGATGGCGATGCCCGCTTGCAGGCCCTTGCCGATGTTGACGGTCTGTATGCCTTCTAGCACGTCCTCGCCGAGGCCGCGCGCGCCTATCATCGAGGCGATCACCACCATGCCGAGCGCCATCATGATGGTCTGGTTCAGGCCGGCCATGATGCTGGGCCGCGCCTGCGGCAGCTGCACCTCGATCAGCAATTGCCAGCCGGTGGTGCCGAACGACGTGGCCGCCTCGACCAGCTCCTCGCCGACCTGGCGGATGCCCAGGTCGGTCAGGCGCAGCAGCGGCGGCGTGGCGTAGATGATGGTGGCCAGGATGGCCGGCACCTTGCCCAGGCCGAACAGCATCAGCACCGGCACCAGGTAGACGAAGCTGGGCATGGTCTGCATCACGTCCATGACCGGCATCAGCACGTTGCGCAGCGCGTTGCTGCGGGCGCTGAGGATGCCGAGCGGAACGGCCAGCAGCACCGAGATCGTGGTGGCGACGATGACCAGCGCGAGCGTCTGGATCAACTGGTCCCACAGTCCGAACGAGCCCACCAGCAGCAGGCACAGGGTGAAGCCGATGGCGTGCGCCAGCCGCCGCGTCGCATGCAGGCTCAGAAGGAAGACGGCGGCCAGCACCAGCCACCAGGGCAGGGCGCGCAGCGCGCCCTCGAACGGCACCAGCACGTGGCGCAGCAGCCAGATCGAGGCGTCGTGGAAGGTGTCGCCGAAACGGCTGTTGACGGCATCGACCGCCGTGTTGATCGGCTCGACCAGGGAAATGCTTAGCGCTTCGGGAAAAGATGGCATAAAAACCTCATTTAAGACTTGCACTGATTCTGGCGGCGTTCCCGGCCGGCATCCACGTTTGCCAGATGGCCGGCTGGCGTTTGAGGAACTGCTGCGCCAGCACGGCCGGGTCGATCTTTTTCGCCTCGCGCTCGGCCAGCAGCGCGTTGAGCAGGTCGGCCGGCATGTACATCTTGTCGAACAGCGCCATCAGCACCGGATCGGCGTCGTGGAACACGCGCGACACGCCCACTTGCAGCTTGTTGGGCGGGTTGACGGTGCCGCAGGGCTTGGTGTTGTTCTGGCTGGTCAGCGTTTCCCAGCAGGCTTGCGAGAACGCCGGTTCCTCCAGGCGGATGAACTTGTAGCGGCCCATCATCGCCGTCGGGCTCCAGTAGTAGAACAGCACCGGCCGGCCGCGCTGCACCGCCGAGGCGATCGCCGCGTCCAGCGCCGGACCGGTGCCGGGGCGGAAGTTGATGTAGCTGCCGCCCAGGCCGTAGGCCTTGAGCTTTTGCGTGTTGACGCCCTGGCACGTCCAGCCGGCGGGACAGTTCAGGAAGCGGCCCTTGTCCGGCTCCTCGTCGTCCTGGAACAGGTCCTTGTATTTCGGCAGGTCGGCCACCGACTTCAGGCCGGGCGCGCGGGCCTTGATGCCCCGTTTGGCGTCGCCCAGCACCAGGTACTCCGGCACGTACCAGCCTTCCACCGCGCCTTTGATGATCTCGCCCATGCCCACCACCTTGCCGGCCTTGGCCGCGTCGTTCCAGGCGGTGCTGCGGCCGATCCACTCCTCGGCGAAGACCTGGATGTCGTTGCGCGCCAGCGCCAGTTCCATGGCGATGCTGTTGCCGGGCAGGGCGTCGGTCTTGCAACCGTAGCCCTGTTCCAGCACGTAGCGCATCACCTCGGTCAGCAGGCGCGCGCTTTCCCAGTTCAGGCCGGCGAAGTTGATGGTCTTGCCGCCGGCGCACCAGGCCGATGTGGCCGTCGGCTGGGCGGGCGCCGGCGCCTGCGCCGCCGCCTGCGCGGAAAGGGCGCCGGACAGCAGCATCAGGGCGATGGCGTTGTTGCGGGATTTCGTCATGGGCTCATCCATCAAAGGGGTAAAACGCCGGCTCAGAAGCGCGCCTTGACCCGTACGCCGATAGTGCGCGGACGCGCCATGAAGGTCGTGTCGCCGGGTTGCAGGCCGTTCGGATCGCGGGTGATATCGACGATCTTGGTGCCGTTGTTCAAATTGGTGCCGAACAGGCCGAACTCGTATTTGCCCGATTTGTACGACAGCGCCGCGTTGAGCATACTGGACGACGGGATTTCCGCATAGTTGCTGCCGGTTGGCGCGAATTCCGTGTACGAATTGCCGCGATACGAATAGGTGGCCGAGAAGCCCACTTCATCGTTGTCGGCCAGCGGCACCGCGTAGTTGAAGGTGACGTTGGCGGTCACGCGCGGCGCGTACGGCGTGCGGGTGCCGGCCGGGGCCGATTGCGCCGCCAGCGGCGTGACGATGTCGGACTTGGCCTTGGCGTCGGTGTAGGCGGCGTTGAAGCCCAGGCTCATGCGGCGCGCCAGCTTGACCATCGATTCGATTTCCAGGCCCTGGCTGCGGATCTTGCCGGCGTTTTGCGTGTAGTAGTACGAACATGGCAGATAGTTGGCCACTTGCACCTTTTCCCAGTCGATCAGGAAGGCCGCCACGTTCAGGCTCACGCGCTGGTTGAGGAAGGTGTTTTTCGATCCCAGCTCGTAGCTCCACAACTGGTCCGGGCCGAAGCTGGCGGGCGCCTGGATGCCGCACAGCACCTGCGGCACCGGCTGGTTGTTGCCGCCGTAGCGGAAGCCTTTGCCGGCCTGGGCGTACAGCAGGTGCTCCGGGTCCAGGTGGAAGGCGGCGGCGAAGCGCGGGTTGCCGCCGCGCGCGCTCGATTTGCTGTGCACCACGTTCGGCGTGCCGACCGGGGCGTCCACCGTGGCCGCCGGCGTGTTGCCGTAGTAGCCGGTGAAGCGCAGGTCGAAGTCCTCCTTCTGCGTGAACAGGCGCACGCCGGCGGTCAGGTCCAGCTTGTCCCAGAGGGTGTAGGTGGTCTCGGCGAACAGCGCGGCCTGGCGCGAGCGCGAGTCCTGGGTGCCGGAGAACTGGTCGTTTTCGTTGAAGGCCAGGTCGTTGGCCTTGGAGCTGTAGCCGGGGAAGTCGTAGGTGGCGGCGTACAGCGCGTCCATGCCGTGGGTCGGTTCGTCCTCCCAGAAATGGCGCTTGCCGCTTTCCAGGAACAGGCCGCCGGTCCACTTCAGCGGGCCCGGCTCGGTCGAGTTGAGCCGGAATTCCTGCGCGAAATCCTGCAGTTTGTTGGTGATGGTGTAGTCGGCCTGCACCAGGTTCTGGCCGGGGAAGATGAAGGCGGTGGTGTTGTACTCGTCCGACTTGACGTACAAGGTCTTGCGGTGGATGTAGCTGGTCGACGAGACCAGCTCGGCCTTGGCCATCTTGTAGTTGACGGCCAGGTTGTAGAGCTGCATGTCGTCGTTGCTCTTTTGCTCGGTCAGCGCGCTGGTGGTGAACGGCGCCAGGCCGCTGAAGGCGCCGTTGAGCCCGCCCTTCATGCTGGAGGCGGTCACGCTGGCGTCCACCGTCAGGTCCGGCGAGGCCTGCAGGCGCATGGCGACCCGGCCCTGGTGGGTGGTGGTGTCGTTGGTGCGTTCGCCGTTGACGGTGTTGCGGATGTAGCCGGTGTCCTCGCCGGTGTAGCCGGTCACCCGCAGGCCGAGCACGCCTTCCTTGACGGGAACGTTGACCATGCCGCGCACGTTGCCGTTGTTGCCGCCGTTGCCCGAGGTCTTGGAACCGACCGCCTCGAACGAGCCGAACAACGAGTCGAGGTCCGGCTTTTGCGTGATCTGGCGGATGGTGCCGGCCATCGCGCCGGCGCCGTACAGCGTGCCCTGCGGGCCGCGCAGCACTTCGATGCGTTCGAGGTCGAGCACCTTGAGATCGGGGTTGCCGGACTTGAGCGTGACGGGCATGTCGTCGACATACACCGCCACCAGCGAGGCGTCGGCCACCTCGGACGGGGTGATGCCGCGCACCACCAGGCCGCGCATGGTGATGTTGTTGACGCCGGGGCCTTGCTCCTGCATGTCCAGCGACGGCGCCACGCGGGCGATGTCGGCCAGGCCGCCGAGGCCGAACTTGGCCAGGCTCTCGGGCTTGATGGCGGTCAGCGCCATCGGCACCTGCTGGATCTCCTCGGCGCGCGCCGAGCGGGAGGCGGTGACCTCGACGCGCTCGATCTTGTCGCCGTTGTCGGCGGCCGGTGTGGTGGCCGCCGGAGCGGACGCTGGCGACACTTGCGCCGACACGATCGCGCTGGCCGACACCATCGCCAACGCACTCAACCCCATCAGTTTTTTGCTCATTTTTTTGTTTCCCCTCTGGTCTAGCTGCATGAAATTGCACCATTACGTGGCGGAGGCGCCACATAACGGGGCGCTGCTTGCTCATCGCTTCGGCGGACTAAAATTTATCGGGTCTGTATTTGTCTATACAGGTGCGATAATGTTGTCTATACAAATAACTGGACAGCAAGCTTGTAGAGCAGGATACGTGCCAGCTTTTCATCGCGGCCGAGGGCGCGCGGTACACGTCTCGGCACGCCGTAAGCCCGGGGAGGACTGTCTGGCGCGATGTTTCAGGGGTGAAAGCAAGGTAACACGACGATCACAATGTTGTATATACAAATCTGGCTAGCGCGATGCTAGCCTGTTGTGTTTTTGCTGTCGTGTCAGCGCAGGGCGGGGTAGCTGAAGGCGATGAAGTGGGCGGCGTTGAGCGCGATGTGGAGGAAAATCGGCGCCTCGATACGCTGGGTCGCATGATAAGCGTAGGCATAGCCGAAGCCGGCGACGGTGGCCAGCAGCGCATAGGGCGCGCCACCGGGAAGGTGGACGAGGCCGAACAGCAGCGCCGAGCAGACCAGCGCGATCCACTTGCCGGAGCGCCAGCGCGCCAGCGACGCGGCCAGGCGGTGCTGGAGGAAGCCCCGGAAAAAGGCTTCCTCCGCCACCACGGTAAAGAATAGATTGACCGCGATAAACTGCATCGTCAGTTGGGACAGCTTGAAGTCCGGGCGCACCGCACCGATGGCCATCGCCAGCCCGAGCACCGCCGCCAGCGTGGCCAGCAGCACCGGCAGGCACTGCTTGATGACGCCGCCGAACTCGTTCCACGAGCGCGTGCGGCTGCACAGCAAGGCCAGCAGGATCAGGCCGACCGCGCCCTTGTCGAAGTTGGCGTACTGCGTGAACGGCGCGGCGCCCGGCGAAAGCGTGACGGCGTCGATCACCACCGCGTTGTTGAAGCCGGGCAGCTTGTGGATCGCCAGCGCCAGTGCCAGCACCGCCGTGACCACGCCGAAGATGACGCGCACATATTGCCGCGGCGCGCGCGCCGTCATATAAGCCGTGCCGGCCAGCGCCGCGAGCGCGACGATGGCGGGCGACCGCAGCACGCCGGCCGCCATGCCGAAGGCGAGTGCGGCGACAAAGAACGCCAGCCAGGGCGGGAGGGCGACGCGGCCGAGGGCGACCGGTTTGGCCCAGGCGGCGCAGATGGCGGCGGCCAGCAGGATATAAGTTGCGATAGTGGTGTCGGAGATCATTGCGCTAAGTGTTTATTTTTCGCGCAATAATATCACCTGGGCAACCTCAATCAAAACTTATAGCTGATGCCCGTCATCAGCATCGGTGTGGTCTTGCGCTTGGTCAGCGGGCTGTCGGCGGCGTCGCCCAGCAGGCGCGTGAAGCCGACGGCCGTGTGGGTGGACCAGCGCTTGTCGATCACGTGGTCCCAGCTGACGGCGGCGCCGACGCTCTCGAAGCCGGACTTGGCCTGGTAAGCCTTGTAGCCGGAGCGCGCGCTTTGCGCGCCGGTGACGCCGAAGTAGGTCTGCATGTGCTTGTTGTCGCCGTAGACCGCCGATCCGCCCAGGCTGACCTGGTCGTTGGTGCCGCTGTACAGCGGCACCGAGGCGCCGAGGGTGTAGGTGGAACCGTTCTCGCGCTTGCCGACGGCCTGCGTGGTGCCGACGCTCAGGCCGACCTTGCCGAGCTGGTAGCTGGCCGTCAGCACGGCCTGTAAGCCGCCATCGATGTCGCCCATGCCCCGCAGCGCCTCGGAACCGGCGGCGAAGGTGCGTTTTTTCTCGTCGCGCGCGCCGCCATAGGCCAGCGCGCCGCTCAGGTTGACCGCGCCGACGTTGGTTTGATAACCCAGGCCGCGCCGGGTGCTGATGAAGAAGCCGTTGTCCCAGGTGCGTTCCAGGAACGGCACCGGCACCACGCGGCTGTCGTCGCTGCCGGCGTATTCCGGGACGTAGGCGGCGCCCAGGCCCACCATCAGGCTGTCGCCGTCGGGCGCGTCGGCGGCGCGACTGTTGGCGCCGAGGGCGCACAAGGTGGTCAGGGCGAAGGCGAGCTTGAGATTGAGGGCGTGGCGCATGGTGGTTATCCTGTCTGTGGTGGTTCGAGGTCCGCCGGTGCGTGATTGCCCGGCTCGGAACGGGCTGAAGTGTGGCAACATTTGCGGTCCGCCGCTATCGGCTTGGCTGAAGTATCATTTGCTGAATTCTCCGGTATCGCGTGGCGGTGCCGGCACCCAGGAGCCGACATGTCTTTGACCCTTTACTACCATCCGCTGGCCTCGTTTTGCCACAAGGTGCTGATCGCGCTGTACGAGAACGGCACGCAATTTGACAAGCGCATCATCAATCTGGGGGAGGAGAGCGACCGCGCCGAACTGCAGGCGATGTGGCCGCCGTGCAAGTTCCCGGTGATCCGCGACCACGAGCGCAAGCGCGACGTGCCGGAGACCTCGGTCATCATCGAGTATCTGGACCGCCATTTCCCGGGCGGGAAACCGCTGATACCGGCGGACTGGGACGCGGCGCTGGACGTGCGTCTGTGGGACCGTTTTTTCGATAACTACGTGCAGGAGCCGATGCAGACCATCGTCAACGGCCATCTGACCGGACTGCAGTGCGACCAGACCAAGGAGCGCACCAAGCTCAAGACCGCTTACAAGATGATCGAGAAACGCATGACGAGCAGGATATGGATGTGCGGCGACGACTTCAGCATGGCCGACTGCGCGGCGGCGCCGGCGCTGTTCTACGCCAGCACGATCTTGCCGTTCCCGGAGGAGTACAGCCAGTTGCAGGCGTACTTCGAGCGCCTGGTGATGCGGCCTTCGTTCAAGCAGGTGTTGGAGGAATCGAAACCGTATTTCTCCCTGTATCCGTTCGTGCAGGATATTCCGGACCGGTTTCTGTAAGCTGGATGTGTTTTAACCCCGCAGGACGGGAAGAGGGGTCGTACCCCATCCGGGGTACGACCCCGCGACTGATCGCCGTGCGGGGTAATTACTCGGCGTTTAGCTCTTGTTGCCTTTGTTTTCGTCGCTCTGCATCGAGGCCGGCTGCTGCATCGCGCGGTTCTGCGACGCGACCTGGGCGAATTGGGTCGCCTGGTCGAGGATTTCCTTGCCGGCGGCTTTCTGCATGCGCAGTTGCTGGTCGGTCTGTGCGGCGGCCTTTTGAGTCACCACGTCGGCCAGCTCGGTGGCGGTACGCGCGGTTTGGGGCACATGCTGCTGCGCGACCTGGTTGATGGTCGTCTGGAAGTCACTGGTGATCTTCACCAGTTGCTGTTGGTAGGTTTGCAGTTTCTGCGCGACCGCCTCGACAGACGGGCTTGCATCGGCGCGTTCGGTGGGCGGCGTCAGCAGTGCCGTTTGCAGCATTTGCGTGGAATCCTGCATCCAGCTGCGGCTGAACTGCAGGTTCACTTCTGCCAGTTCGCGCATCGTTTGCACCATGGCAAGCGACACATCGTTAAAGTAAGCGATACGGGCTTCGATGTGATTTTTTGCTGCTGGCGATATGGTTTCCACAAACGAATTCATGTTGATCTCCTCATTCAAATAGCGGCCAAAATGTGAGACGACACAGGCGCTTTGGCCGGACACCGGATGCGATATTTTCGCAGGTGTGCGGGAAAATTGACACACCAGAGCCTGTCGGCACTATTCGTTTTTCAAGGTCAACAAATGCCGCTTGTCGTTATTCTTTATTCAATTGGCGGGAGCCGCGCCGCCAGTGGCGCGCGGGATCAGATACATGCTTTTTTGCCGGCCGTCGAGGTAGCGTATGCCGGCCTCGTCGAAGAAGGCGTCCTCTTCCAACATGATATTCACCGGCGCCGGCCAGCCCTGTAAAACCGACGCCGCGCTCAGTTCTATCGAATACGCGGTGCGGTGGCGCAGCGCCTCGTCGCCGCTTCCCGGCACGCCGTTTTGCATGTCCCACATACCGATGGCCGGGCCGGCGGCGTGGCCGTGGTAGCCCAGCGGATGGCTATAGATGGTCGGCTTGATGCCCTCGGCGCGCGCCTGCGCCAGCGCCCCGGCCAGCATCTGGTTGCCGGTGCGCCCCTGCTGGAACTGGGCCAGCAGGATGTCCTGCAGCCGGTTGGCCTGGGCGAAGGCCTGCGTCAGCGCCGCCGGCGCGGCGTTCTCGCCCGGTTTGAGCACGTAGGCGTGTTGCTGCACGTCGGTGTTCAGGCGCAGGTAGGTGATGCCGATATCGACGTGCAGCAGGTCGCCGGGAATGATTACGGTCGGATCGGCCAATCCTTTGCCGGCGCGCTGGATCTCCACCGACGGGTGGAACCAGGTGTCGTAACCGAGATCGCGGATCTTCTGGCGGAACCACCACACCACGTCGTCGGTGGTGGTGATCCCCGGCGTGATGACGCGCTCGGAAAAGCCTTCGTCGATGATCTTGTGGGTGGCGTTGACCAGCTGCGGATAGATCTGCATTTCGCGCTCGCTGCGCGTTTCGAGCCAGCGGATCGCCAGCGGCTCTGCCGAGACCACCTTTTGTTTGTAAGCGGCCGGCAGCGCTTGCAGCAGCTCGGCGTAGTCGGTGTGGTCGATGCCGTCGGCGTGGCCGAAATTGCGCGAAGTGTTCAGCGCTATCTTGTTCGGATTGCGCGTCTTGATGATATCGACCAGCGCGTCCCACTGGTCGGGGAATTTCTTCATGTCCCAGGCGGCGGCGATGCTCTTGCCGACCGCGTAGCGCGCCACCGCCAGTTTTTCAACCGTCTTCTTGACCGGGTCGCGGTGGAACACAATGATCGTGCGGCGGCGGGCGTTGAGCCATTCGGCCGGCAGCATGGTTTTCAGCACCGGGTCCTCGTTGTACTCGCGCGAGACCAGTACCCACATGTCGATGCCGGCCTGCTCCATCATTCCCGGCAGCAGAGTGTCCAGCCGGTCGGCCAGCAGTTGGTTGACGACGGTGGCCTGGTCGCGCGGCGAGAGCACGGCAGCGTGACCGGTGGCGGAGATAAACAGGGGGAGGGCGAGCGCCAGCAGATATTTTTTCATGCTCAGATGTTGACGGCAGATTACAATGAAGTCAACGATTTGGATACCAACTAACTAATCTGGAGGATCACCGAGTGCAGCCACCGACGATATTCTATTTGCATGGCGGGCCGGGTCTCGGCACGGCGTTCGAGCGCCAGCGCTATCCGGACGCCGACAACGTGCACTGGTGGCAGCAGCCGTCGGCCGTCTCCTGCGCAACGCGCCCGTATCAGGACCTGCTGGCCGCGACCCTGGCCGAGTTCCGGCTCAGCGTCGACATGCTGGGCGGGCCGATGACGATCATGGCCAGCTCCTTCGGCGCGCATCTGGCGGTGCATCTGGCGCGCCAGATGCCGGAATCGATCGCCCGCATCGTGCTGCTGGCGCCGACCTTCAATCCGGAGGAGGCCGCGCTGCGGCTGGCGCGCCACGGCCTGGCGCTGCACGCGCAAGACGCCAACGCCGGCAAGCTGGTGGCGGCGCTGGCGGACTACGAGGCCGCCCCGGGCCGCGCGCGGTTCTGGGACGTGATGGGCGCGTTGTGGCAGCTGCCGAATGTGACGTCGCTGTACTTCGGTCCGAACTCGGGGGATGAGCCGCAGGTGTTCGCCTATCTGCTGCAGCAACCGGGCGTGTTCGACGGACCGTCGTCGGTGGCGACGTCGGACGATTTCGCCGCCAGCGCCCCGGAGCCGGCGCGCAGCCCGTACCAGGGGCCGGTGTCGGTGATTTTCGGCGAGTTCGATCCGATGATCGATCCGGTGTTGGACTGTGCGATCTGGAAGGAGGTGTTCCCGCAGGCGGCCGTGCACACGCTGCCGACCGGTCATTTCCCGCTGCTGGAGTTGTCGATCGAGGCGTGCCTAAACCCTTGAATCCACGGGATACACGTAGGGCGGATTAGCGAAGCGTAATCCGCCAATGCGTGCGTTTCGACGGCTTATCGATGGCGGATTACGGCGTCCCGCCTATTCCGCCCTACGTGTTTCCGTGGCCGGAGCGATGTTCTCGTCGATGTCGCTCGACGCCGACTTCACGCGCCGGTATGTCACGCCGCCGCTGTTTTCCGGCAGCGCCGCGCCGGTGTAGAGCAGCGCCAGTTCGGCGATGGCGGCGGTGTTGTCGCCGCCGAATCCACCGAGCGCGGTAAAGCGCAGCTGGCGCGCGTTGACGTTCTTGCCGAATTCGATGCGCTGCTGATCGTAGGTGGAGACCAGAGCGCCGCGTTTGAGCTCTTTCCAGTTGTCGCCATCGTCGCTGGTCTCGATCAGGTACTCGCGCACGTCGCCTTCATGGTCGCGGTGATTCTGGCGCGGCATCAGCAGCAGGCCGGAAAAGGACACCGGCGCCGGGAACTCCAGCGTGAGCGTCTGCGGCGTGCGCGGCGCCGCCTGCGTACCGGCGCTCCAGAAGGTATTCGGATCGCCGTCAATGGCGTAGGCCGGGTTGTTTCCGCCGCTGGCCTTGGCGGCCAGCTTCTTCATCACCAGCGTATCGAACAGCGCCTTGCGGAAATCCGCGGCGCTGATGGTTGTCTGCGGATTGAAGCTGTCGCTGGCCATGTAGTCGAGCACCGATTTGCGCAACTGGCGCGCGACGATGCGCTGATCCAGATTGGTTTCCAGGTCCGGACTGGCGACCATCAGGCGGCCGTCGCCGACTTTCGCCTCCAGCAGCAGGCCCAGTTTGAAGTTGCGGTTCCAGTCGTCGACCGGCTGCACGATCGGTTGCAGCGCGGGCGGCAGCTTGTCCAGATTGACCGTGCGCGCGCCCTTGATCAGCTCAGACCACTGCCAGTCGTTGAAACGGTCGGTGGGGAATTGCGTCAGCGCCGGGTGCTTGTTGTCGATCCAGACGCCGAGCGTGCGGCTCCATGCTGGATTCATCAAGCGATTCCAGAACACCGGCACGCTGTCGAGCGGCGGACCGCTCCAGTCCAGATCCGGCGCCAGCGGCAGGAACAGCACCTTGCCGCCGGCCGCGAGGCCCGCCTCGGCGGCCGGCCAGTTGTGCGTGACCAGCACGTCGGCAGGTTCCGGCGTGATGATTTTTGATGGGTAGAGCCAGATGTTCCAGTCATTTTCGGCCAGCGATTCGACCCCGGCGCCGACGCCCACCTGCAGCCGGTACGCCTGCGGCGCCGCCAGGTCCTTCAGGGCCAGCCGGATCTGCCCGAGCGGGATGTTCTTGCCGATGTCGATCGTCCGGCGCGCGAATTCGCCACTGGCGGCGACGCGGCCCGTGGCGTCGATCAGCTTCCACCAGGGCTGCGCGTCGGCCAATGCGGCGGCGCCGAAGTGGGCGATCTCCACGTCCGCCGTCAGCGTTTCGTCGGTGCGGTAGGTGCGCTTGAGCAAGCGCGCCAGCGGTACGGTCTGTCCGTTGAAGCGCCGGAATTCCTCGGCGGTCGCGTAGCCTTTCGGCTCCCAGAACGTATCCAGGATGCCGACCAGCGCCGTGCCCTGGCCCAGATAGTCGTGCAGGTCGAGCAGCTGATAGCCCATCAAGCCGGGCGTGCGCAGGTTCGCTTCGATCTCCTCCTTGTAGGCTTGCACCTGGAATTTACCGGAGGCCCACGCGAAGTCCTTGTCGCGCGCCGCCATGCCGTGCCGGGCCAGCGAGTCGCGGAAGATCTCGTAGTTCCCGGGACGCAGATAGCCCCTGAATTTGCGGATGATGTCGTAGTCGGGATAGGCCGCCCATTGTCCCGTTTCGTGCGACACCACCGGCACGTTGATGCCGGCCAGCGAGGCGCCGTAGTCGCGGCCGAACCAGCCTTTGTCGCCGCGCAGCGGTTTGGGGCCGATGCGCTGCATAGCCAGGAAGTCGGTGCCGGCGGCCAGGCCGGGGACTTCCTTCTCGGTGTGGCCGGTGCCGTTGGAGTAGAGCCGGCGCGGATCGGCCTTGCGGTAGTGGGCGATCCAGGCGTCGAAGGCTTCTTTCCAGCGGCCTTTCGGTTCGTTGGCGGGGCTGAGCAGGATGAAGGACGGATGATTGCCGTAGGCTTTGATCATGCGCTCGGTCTCTTCGTACAGCATCTTGTCCATCGCGGTGCCTGGCGAAACCTCGTTCCACATGCCCGGTTCCGGTTGCAGGTAAACGCCCAGTTCATCTGCGGCCTGGAACGCGGCCTCCGGCGGGCAGAAGGAGTGGAAGCGTATGTGATTGATGCCCCAGTCCTTGTTGATCTGGATGATCTTGCGCCAGTAGGCGACGTCGGTCGGCGGATAGCCGGTCAGCGGGAAGTCGCCGCCGTGGTGGGTGCCGCGCAAAAACAGCGTGCGGCCGTTCAGCAGGAACTGATTGCCCTTGGCGGCGATCTGCGCGAAGCCGAAGCTGACGTCGCGCGTGTCGGCGGCGCCGGCGCCTTTGAGCTGGAGGCGGATGTTCTGCATCGCGGGATTGAATTCGTCCCACGTCTGGGTGTTCGCCGCGAAGCGCACCTTGATCTCGGCGCTGCCGCCTTGCGCGCTCCATTTGACTTTGTGGACGACGCCGTTGGCCGTGACGGTGCCGTTGCCGGCGCGGGCACCGGCATTGCCGATGCTGATTTTGACGCGTGCGGTTTTAGTCTTGACGTCCGGGTAGACCTGGGCGTCGTCCAGCCATACCGGCGAGGTGGCCCGCAATTCCATCTTGCCGACGATGCCGTTCCAGCTCATGCCGAGCGAGTCGGAGACGCTGTGGGCGTCGGGCCGGTAGGCCATCAGCATGCGGTTGTCGACGCGGATGGAGACGCGGTGCCGTCCGGGCGCCAGCAAACCCAGGTCGTATTCGTGTTCGGCCACCAGACTGAGATTGCTCCCGATTTTGCGGTCGTCGATCCACAACGTCGACCCCCAGCGCGGACGCTCCAGGAACAGGGCGACGCGCTTGCCGCGCCAGGCGGCCGGTACGTCGATGTCGCGCTGGTACCAGGCGGCGCCGAGGTAGTGCTTGGGTGGCTGCGACAGGAAGGGGACTTTGACGTTGCCGGCGGCGGTGTGGGTTTTATAGTCTTCGCGCTGGTCCCAGTTCTTATCGTACAGCGACAGTACCCACGGCGTTTTGGCGGTGATGTCGTCGCCGTAGCCCTGCGCCTGCAGGATGCCGGGGAGGGCGATGCCATCCTTCAGGTCGCGGGTGAACCAGGCCTGGTTCACGCCCTCGTCGTTGCGGTCCATGGCGAAACGCCACTCGCCGGACAGGTCGCGCGATTCCGCCGCGTGCAGGACGCCGTGGACGCAGGCAGAGATGCAAAGGAGGGCGATGGCGAGGATGCGGAGCATGGAGTGCCTTGCAAAACGAGGGTAGCTGGATTATCAACCAATCCGCATGCGGATTTCACTCAAATACGTGCGCGTTTGGAGCCGGTTGGGCCTATTCAGTTACAATCTGCTGCGCCAAATCAGCCACTATAGCCACTATACCAACACATGCAACTACGCCGTCTCACCCTTGCCGCTTTAGCCACCTTCGCCGCGACCGTCATCGTCGGTTGCAAAACCGCTCCAGTCGTCGAAACGCCGGTCCAGCCGATCGCCGTGCCGGAGCCGCTGCCGCCGCGCAAAATCAAGATCGGCCTGGCGCTGGGCGGTGGCGCCGCGCGCGGCTTCGCCCACATCGGCGTGATCAAGGCGCTCGAGGCGCAGGGCATTTATCCGGATATCGTGGTCGGCACCAGCGCCGGCAGCGTGGTGGGCGCGCTGTACGCGGCAGGGAACACCGGCTTCCAGCTGCAAAAACTCGCCTTTGACATGGACGAAGCGGCGATCTCCGACTGGGCCATGCCGCTGTTCGGTAAGAGCACCGGCGTGTTGAAGGGCGAGGCGCTACAGGCTTACGTCAACAAGGCGGTCAATAACCAGCCGATGGAAAAGCTGAAGGTGCCCTTCGGCGCCGTGGCGACGGATTTGAAGACCGGCCAGCCGATTCTTTTCCAGCGCGGGAATACCGGCATGGCGGTGCGGGCGTCGTCCTCGGTGCCCGGCGTGTTCCAGCCGGTGGCGATAGCCGGCCGCTCGTATGTCGACGGCGGGCTGGTGGCGCCGGTGCCGGTGCGCTTCGCGCGTGACATGGGCGCGGACTTCGTCATCGCCGTCAATATTTCCACGCAGGCCGACGTGCAGGCGACGGTCAGTTCGGTGGACGTGATCATGCAGACTTTCAGCATCATGGGCCAGCGCATCAACCAGTATGAATTGAAGGACGCCGACATCGTCATCGCGCCGAGCCTGGGCAAAATGGCCGGCAACGACTTCGCCGGCCGCAACCAGGCGATCCTGGCGGGCGAGCAGGCCGCCGCGCTGGCGATGCCGCAGATCAAACAGAAACTCGACGCGCGGCGCAAGCCGTAGGCTTTACCGCATCCTCTATTATCACCGCTGCAACAATAAGGAAGAACCATGCAAACCAAACCATATCTGTCGCTTGCCGACGTCAAGAAAATCGCCGCCGCCGCCGAGGCCGAGGCTGTCGCCAACAAATGGGCGGTCGTGATCGCCATCGTCGACGACGGCGGCCACCTGCTGTGGCTGCAACGCCAGGACGGCGCCGCGCCGCTGTCGTCGCACATCGCCCCGGCCAAGGCGCGCGTGTCGGCGCTGGGCCGCCGCGAATCGAAGATTTATGAAGACATGATTAACAACGGCCGCGTCTCGTTCCTGAGCGCGCCGGCGCCGCAGACCGACGGCATGCTCGAAGGCGGCGTGCCGATCATCGTGGACGGCCACATCATCGGCGCCGTCGGCGTCTCGGGCGTCAAGTCGGCGGAAGACGCACAGATCGCCAAGGCCGGCATCGCCGCGCTGAACTAAGCTCCGGGCTTCGCGCCCCGTCGGTATAAGAATGCCGTTTGGCTCAAGGCCAAGCGGCATTCTTTATTGGAGAATCGCGCCAGCATGTAATCCGCATGTCTATAATGTGATATCGCCCGCGATATCGCTGCGATGCCATGACGCCTACCCGTCTCTCCAAGATCAAGAGAACATTGTTGGAGTTGAATCGTTCGCCCAATGGCATCAAGGCGAGCACTCTGGCCGGGCTTGCCCAAGAGCTAGGGCGGGCGGCGTCCATCAGGGGAAAGGAGCCGACATATGTCCGTGTGGGAAGCCTACATGCAAGGAAATGGTGATGAATATTAGTGATGAGGAAATCCGTGCTGTGCTGGCCCGTCCTTATGTCCGGAACCTGCTTCCGGATGGGGACGGCGGCTACACCGTGACCGTCCAAGAGTTCCCGGGATGTATAGCTGAAGGTGATACAGCCGAGGATGCCTTGCGAAACTTCGATGCAGCTGCAGCCTCATGGATCGAAGCGGCTGTGGCGAGCGGCCTTGAGATTGCCCAGCCGGTCGAAGTGCCTGTCTACAGCGGACGTATCGCATTGCGCATTCCCGGCGGCCTGCATCAGGACGTCACCCGTCTGGCGGAGATCGACGAATGCAGCATCAATCAATTGCTGAGCGTTGCGATTGCCGAATACGTGGGGCGCAGGCAAGGCCGGCCTTTGCAGCCGGCACGGAAGAGCAGGGCGTCCGCCGCGCGGTGAACCGTTCGAGCAGATCTTGCAACGAAATAAATCCGGTGGTCGCGTCGGAAAATTTTGCCTGTGTTTCGCCGCCCCTCCATTGCCAAGGAGGGGGGATTTGGTTATAATTCAAAGGTTTAGCCAATCTCACCTCTACCGTAGCCGACCACCACTCACTCCATATTCAATCTGACCTTCTACCCCGGCCTGCGACGGCGGGGGATACACGACGGTCGTCTGACGTGGCGCAGCTACGGTAACTTTATCAGGAGTTACCCTTGCCGCCATTTTTTTCTGGCCCCGCCGTTCCAGCCATACTGGCCCTCGCCGACGGAACCATTTTTAAAGGTTTTTCAATCGGCGCCGCCGGCCATACCACCGGGGAAGTCGTTTTCAATACCTCCATGACCGGCTATCAGGAAATCCTGACCGATCCCAGCTATTGCCGCCAGATCGTCACCCTGACGTATCCACACATCGGCAACACCGGCGTCAATCCAGAAGACGTCGAGTCCTCCAAAGTCCACGCGGCCGGCCTAATCATCCGTGACCTGCCGCTGATGGCGTCGAACTTCCGCTCCACCCAGTCGCTGGCCGATTACCTGAAGGCCGAGAACATCGTCGCCATCGCCGGTATCGACACCCGCAAGCTGACCCGCATCCTGCGCGAAAAAGGCGCCCAGTCCGGCGCCATCCTGGTCGGCACCCAGGGCAACGAGCCATCCACCGCGCAAGCACTGGAACTGGCCCGTTCGTTCCCGGGCCTGGCCGGCATGGACCTGGCCAAAGTCGTCTCGACCAAGACCGCCTATGAGTTCACCGAAGCCGAATGGAAGCTGGGCGAAGGCTACGGTAAAGTCGCCGAAGCCAAGTTCCACGTGGTCGCCTACGACTACGGCGTCAAGCGCAACATCCTGCGCATGCTGGTGGAACGCGGCTGCAAAGTGACCGTGCTGCCGGCGCAAGCCACCGCCGCCGACGCGCTGGCTCTCAATCCGGACGGCGTGTTCCTGTCGAACGGTCCCGGCGATCCCGAGCCATGCGATTACGCGATCGCCGCCACCAAGGAATTGATCGACAAGGGCATCCCGGTGTTCGGCATCTGCCTCGGCCACCAGATCATGGCGTTGGCCTCCGGCGCGAAAACGCTGAAGATGAAGTTCGGCCACCACGGCGCCAACCACCCGGTGCAGGACCTGGACAGCAAGAAGGTGATGATCACCTCGCAGAACCACGGTTTCGCCGTGGACGCCGCGACCCTGCCAGCCAACACCCGCGTAACCCATAGCTCGTTGTTCGACGGCTCGCTGCAGGGCTTCGCCCGCACCGACAAACCGGCGTTCTGCTTCCAGGGCCACCCTGAAGCTTCGCCCGGCCCGACTGACGTCGCTTACCTGTTTGACCGCTTCATCGGCATGATGGAAGCAACGGAGAAAAAATAAGATGCCTAAACGTACAGACATTAAAAGTATTCTGATTATTGGCGCTGGTCCGATCATTATCGGCCAGGCTTGCGAGTTCGATTATTCCGGCGCACAGGCCTGCAAGGCCCTGCGCGAAGAAGGCTACAAAGTCATTCTGGTCAACAGCAATCCGGCGACCATCATGACCGACCCCGAAATGGCCGATGTGACCTACATCGAGCCGATCACGTGGCAAGTTGTCGAGAAGATCATCGCCAAGGAAAAGCCGGACGCGATCCTGCCGACCATGGGCGGCCAGACCGCGCTGAACTGCGCGCTGGACCTGCATCGCCACGGCATCCTGGACAAGTACAAGGTCGAGCTGATCGGCGCCACGCCGGAAGCCATCGACAAGGCCGAGGACCGCTCCAAGTTTAAGGACGCGATGACCAAGATCGGCTTGGGTTCGGCACGCTCGGGCGTGGCGCACTCGCTGGACGAGGCGTGGGCCGTGCAGCGCGAAGTCGGCTTCCCGACCATCATCCGTCCATCGTTCACGATGGGCGGCAGCGGCGGCGGCATCGCCTACAACGAAGAGGAATTCGAGGCGATCTGCAAACGCGGCCTGGAAGCGTCGCCGACCAACGAGCTGTTGATCGAGGAATCGCTGCTGGGCTGGAAAGAGTACGAGATGGAAGTCGTGCGCGACAAGGCGGACAACTGCATCATCATCTGCTCGATCGAAAACCTGGACCCGATGGGCGTGCACACTGGCGATTCGATTACCGTGGCGCCGGCGCAGACGCTGACCGACAAGGAATACCAGATCATGCGCAACGCCTCGCTGGCGGTGCTGCGTGAAATCGGCGTCGACACCGGCGGTTCGAACGTGCAGTTCTCGATCAACCCGGCCGACGGCCGCATGATCGTCATCGAAATGAATCCGCGCGTATCGCGTTCGTCGGCGCTGGCGTCGAAAGCCACCGGCTTCCCGATCGCCAAAGTGGCGGCCAAGCTGGCCGTCGGCTTTACCTTGGACGAGCTGCGCAACGAGATCACCGGCGGCGCGACCCCGGCCTCGTTCGAACCATCGATTGACTACGTCGTGACCAAGATCCCGCGCTTCACGTTCGAGAAATTCCCGACCGCCGACCACCACCTGACCACGCAGATGAAATCCGTCGGCGAGGTGATGGCGATCGGCCGCACTTTCCAGGAATCGTTCCAGAAAGCCTTGCGCGGCCTGGAAGTCGGCGTCGATGGCCTGAACGAGAAAACCAAGGACCGCGAGAAGATCGAAGAGGAACTGGGCGAGCCGGGTCCGGAGCGTATCTGGTACGTGGGCGATGCGTTCGCCCAGGGCTTCACCCTGGAAGAAGTGCACCAGCTGACCAAGATCGACCCATGGTTCCTGATCCAGATTAAAGAGATCGTCGACCTGGAACTGTGGATGGACACGCAGAAGCTGGAACAGCTGGACAAGACCGTGCTGTACAAGCTGAAACAAAAAGGCTTCTCGGACCGCCGTCTGGCCTTCCTGCTGCAGACCGATGCCAAGGCCGTGCGCGCCCGTCGCCACGAGCTGAACATCCGTCCGGTGTACAAGCGCGTCGACACCTGCGCGGCCGAATTCGCGACCAACACCGCGTACATGTACTCGACCTACGATGAAGAGTGCGAGTCCAACCCGACCGACAAGAAGAAGATCATGGTGCTGGGCGGTGGCCCGAACCGTATCGGCCAGGGTATCGAGTTCGACTACTGCTGCGTCCACGCGGCGCTGGCGATGCGCGAAGACGGCTACGAGACCATCATGGTCAACTGCAATCCGGAGACCGTGTCGACCGACTACGATACCTCCGACCGCCTGTACTTCGAGTCGCTGACCCTGGAAGACGTGCTGGAAATCGTCGATCTGGAAAAACCGGTCGGCGTGATCGTGCAGTATGGCGGCCAGACCCCGTTGAAACTGGCGCTGGACCTGGAAGCGAACGGCGTGCCTATCGTCGGCACCTCGCCGGACATGATCGACGCCGCCGAAGACCGCGAGCGTTTCCAGAAGATGCTGCAAAAGCTGGATCTGCGCCAGCCGCCCAACCGCACCGCGCGCACGGAGGCCGACGCCTTGGCGCTGGCGCAGGAAATCGGCTACCCGCTGGTGGTGCGTCCTTCGTACGTGCTGGGCGGACGCGCGATGGAAATCGTCCACGAACAGCGCGACCTGGAACGCTACATGCGCGAAGCGGTCAAGGTATCGCACGATTCGCCGGTGCTGCTGGACCGCTTCCTGAACGACGCCATCGAGTGCGACGTCGATTGCATCTCCGACGGCGAGACCACCTTCATCGGCGGCGTGATGGAACACATCGAACAAGCCGGCGTCCACTCGGGCGACTCGGCGTGCTCGCTGCCGCCTTACTCGCTGGCGCAGGACACCATCGATGAACTGAAGCGTCAAACCTCGCTGATGGCCAAGGGCCTGAACGTGGTCGGCCTGATGAACGTGCAGTTCGCGATCCAGAAGCAGGAAGTCGACGGCGTCAGCAAGGACGTGGTCTACGTGCTGGAAGTGAACCCGCGCGCCTCGCGCACGGTGCCGTTCGTGTCGAAGGCGACCGGCCTGCAACTGGCCAAGATCGCGGCGCGCTGCATGGTCGGCCAGACGCTGGCGCAGCAGGGCATCACGACCGAAGTCGTGCCGCCTTACTTCAGCGTCAAGGAAGCCGTGTTCCCGTTCGTGAAATTCCCGGGCGTCGACACCATCCTCGGACCGGAGATGAAATCGACCGGTGAAGTCATGGGCGTCGGTAAGACCTTCGGCGAGGCCTTCGTCAAGTCGCAGATGGGCGCCGGCGTCAAGCTGCCGAAGTCGGGCAAGGTGTTCCTGTCGGTGAAATCGTCCGACAAGCCGCGCGCCGTGAAAGTGGCGCGCGACCTGGTGGAAATCGGCTTCTCGCTGGTGGCCACCAAGGGCACCGCCGCCGTGATCTCGGCGGCCGGCATTCCGGTCACCGCCGTCAACAAGGTGGTCGAGGGCCGTCCGCACATCGTCGACATGATCAAGAACCACGAGATCGTCCTGGTGATCAACACCGTGGAAGAGAAGCGCAACGCCATCACCGACTCGCGCGCGATCCGCACCTCGTCGCTGGCCTCGCGCGTGACGACGTACACCACCATCGCCGGCGCCGAAGCGGCGGTCGAGGGCATTCGTCATTTGGACGAACTGCAAGTGTACGATTTACAAGGGCTGCATAAAACCTTACACTAAGGCTTAGCAGTACTTTTGAACCACAGAGCTCGCGCTGCAGTTGGCGTGGCCTCTGTGGTTTTCCATTGTAAAACCAGAGTAAATAAACAACATGACTTCAGTTCCACTTACCAAGTACGGCGCCGAGCTCTTGAAAGAAGAGTTGCACCAGTTGAAGACCAAAGAACGCCGTATCGTGATCGACGCGATTGCTGAAGCGCGTTCGCATGGCGACCTGTCTGAAAACGCCGAATACGATGCCGCCAAGGAACGCCAGGCGTTCGTCGAAGGCCGCATCGCGGAATTGGAAGGTAAGCTGAGCGCCGCGCAGATCATCGATCCGACCACCTTGGACGCCGAAGGCCGCGTCGTGTTCGCGTCGACCGTCGACCTGGAAGACCTGGAATCGGGCGCGAAAGTGACCTACCAGATCGTCGGCCTGGACGAGGCGGATTTGAAATTGAGCAAAGTGTCGGTGACCTCGCCGATCGCCCGCGCGCTGATCGGCAAGTCCGCCGGCGACGTGGTGGAAGTGCAGGCGCCGTCGGGCCCGCGCGAATACGAAATCCTGGAAGTGCGTTACATCTGATGCTACTTGCGCGTATCCGTTTGCTGGTCGCGACCTTGTGGGCTGGCAGTTTGTGGGCGATCGGCTATCTGGCCGCCCCGACCTTGTTCGCCACCTTGACCGACCGCGTGCTGGCCGGCACCATCGCCGCCAGCCTGTTCCACAACCTCGCGTGGCTGTCGATCGCCTGCGCCCTGGTCATGCTGGTGCTGGTGTGGGTGAGCAAGGGCACGGAGACGGCCGGGATTTTCGCCGGGTCGGCCCGCAACTCCGAGGTCAAGTCGCGCCGCACCCTGATGGCGGTGATCCTGGTGATGCTGGGGTGTACGCTGGTGTCGCACTTCGGTTTGCAGCCGATGATGGCGGCGCTGCGTGCCGCGGCGGGGCCGGGCGGGGTGATGGAGTCGGCTGCCAAGAACGAGTTCGGCATCCTGCACGGCATTTCCAGCGGTCTGTTTTTGGTGCAGAGTTTGCTGGCCGCGTGGCTGGTGATCAAGCAATAAATTAGCAGTAACTGCGTGTTTTCGTCCTTTCCCCGCCGGGGAAAGGACGATGCCCGGGTTTATTTCGAACCCAGAGCGCTCTTCTTCGAGGATTTCTGCTGTGGCTTGGCGCGCTTGATGTTGCCGCCCTGGGTCACGCGTTCATTCCCTTTCAACAGCACCTTGGTCACGGACGGACGTTTGGTGCCGCTCGGGCTAGGCTTGACGATGGTTACTTCGCGCAGGCCCTTGCCGGACGTCGAGCGTTCCTTCGTGGTTTCCACTTTCGGGCGGTACAGGACCAGCAGCTTGCCGATGTGTTGCACCGGCGCGGCGTCCAGTTGCTCGCAGATGGTGTCGTACATGGCGGCGCGGGCTTCGCGGTCGTCGCCGAACACGCGAACCTTGATCAGGCCGTGCGAATCCAGGCCCAGGGCGATTTCCTTGAGCACGTTGGCGGTCAATCCCGCTTCGCCGATCAGAACGATGGGCTTCAGCGCGTGAGCTTCGGCGCGCAGGGCGCTGCGCTCAACGGGTGTAAGTTTTTGCATAATATATTTTTAGTGGTTCCCTTAAAGGCAGTATTCTACGCGAATGAAGAAGAAGAAATTAAACAAAAACTGGTTGCACGACCACATTAACGACCCTTACGTGAAATTAGCGCAAAAAGAGGGCTACCGCGCCCGCGCCGCTTTCAAGCTCAAGGAGATCGACGAGGACGAGCACCTGATCAAGCCCGACCAGGTCATCGTCGACCTCGGCTGCACCCCCGGCAGCTGGGGCCAATACGTGCGCCGCAAGCTGGCCGGCAAGGATGGCGGCGGCATCAACGGCACCCTGATCGGCCTCGACATGCTGCCGATGGAGCCGATCGCCGACTTCCATTTCATCCAGGGCGACTTCCGCGAGCCGGACGTGCTGCAGCAGCTCGAAGACGTGGTCAAGGGCCGTAAAGTTGACGTTGTGTTATCGGATATGGCGCCCAACCTGTCCGGCATCGCCAGCGCCGACGCCGCGCGCATGGAGCATCTGATCGATCTGGCAATAGAATTCTCGCAGGCGCATTTGAAACCTAGCGGTTCCTTGCTGGTCAAATGTTTTAAGGACATGGGTTTTAACGACATCGTGTTGAAGTTTCGACAGGAATTCAAAACCGTGGTGCAGAAAAAGCCGAAAGCCAGCCGCGACAAATCGTCCGAGATTTTCCTGCTCGGCCGTGGTTTGAAAAACCCCACCGACGGCATGGTATCGGCGCAACCGCTGGATTCCGACCAATTCCGTCCTTGATCGCCCTTGTTTTTTACCGCAAGGGCCGCACATCCAGCAAGGAAGCGTACTTTTGTCTTGATCCGCACCGTATTTTGATCAAATAATGTGCCTTTCTGCTGGGTTTACACCCTTGCGCACGGGTGGGCTTCTGGCACCGCCTGCTTATTACGAGTAAAATCGGGTTTCTAGCCCAAGGTTAAAAGATGCGCCCCGCATCCAAGGAGTTTTCGTGAATAACATGTTTTCCAAATCAGCCATCTGGGTAGTCGTCGTACTGCTCCTGCTCATGCTGTACAAGCAGTTCGATAGCCATGGCGTTGCTGGCGGCGCCAAACCCATCGCTTACTCCGATTTGCTGGATGACGTGAAAGCCAAGCGCATCAAGGATGTCGTGATCGAGGGTGGCAACATCACCGCGACCCGCACCGATGACACCAAGGTCCGCACCACCGCCACGATCCTCGATCGCGGCCTGGTCGGCGACCTGCGCGACAACGGCATCCGTTTCGACGTGAAACCGCCAGAGGAGCCATCGTTCCTGCAGCAAGTGTTCGTGTCGTGGTTCCCGATGCTGTTGCTGATCGGCGTGTGGATCTTCTTCATGCGGCAGATGCAGGGCGGCGGCAAGGGCGGCGCGTTCTCCTTCGGCAAGTCGAAGGCGCGCATGATGGACGAATCGAACAACACCGTCACCTTCGCCGACGTCGCCGGTTGCGACGAAGCGAAGGAAGAAGTCAACGAGATCGTCGACTTCCTGAAGGATCCGAGCAAGTTCCAGAAATTGGGCGGCCGTATCCCACGCGGCGTGCTGATGGTCGGTCCTCCGGGCACGGGTAAAACGTTGCTGGCGCGCGCCATCGCCGGCGAAGCCAAGGTGCCGTTCTTCTCGATCTCCGGTTCGGACTTCGTTGAAATGTTCGTCGGTGTCGGCGCCAGCCGCGTCCGCGACATGTTCGAAAACGCCAAAAAGCATTCGCCTTGCATCATCTTCATCGACGAGATCGACGCTGTCGGGCGCCACCGTGGCGCCGGCATGGGCGGCGGTAACGACGAACGCGAACAGACCTTGAACCAATTGCTGGTCGAGATGGACGGCTTCGAAGCGTCGTCCGGCGTGATCGTGGTCGCCGCGACCAACCGTGCCGACGTGCTGGACAAGGCGCTGCTGCGTCCGGGCCGTTTCGACCGTCAAGTCTCGGTCGGCCTGCCGGACATCCGTGGCCGCGAACAGATCCTGAACGTGCACATGCGCAAAGTGCCTATCGGCACCGACGTCAAGGCCGACATCCTGGCCCGTGGCACCCCTGGCTTCTCGGGCGCCGACCTGGCCAACCTGGTCAACGAGGCGGCATTGTTCGCGGCCCGCCGCAGCAAGCGCCTGGTCGACATGATCGACTTCGAGGATGCCAAGGACAAGATCTTCATGGGTCCGGAGCGCAAGTCGATGATCATCCGCGAGGAAGAGCGCCGCAACACCGCGTACCACGAGTCGGGCCACGCGGTCGTCGCCAAGCTGTTGCCGAAGGCCGATCCGGTCCACAAAGTGACGATCATGCCGCGCGGCTGGGCACTGGGCCTGACCTGGCAGCTGCCGGAGCACGATAATATTTCGGGCTACAAGGACAAGATGCTGGAAGAGATTTCGATCCTGTTCGGTGGCCGTATCGCCGAGGAAATCTTCGTCGGCCAGATGTCGACCGGCGCCTCGAACGACTTCTCGCGCGCTACCAAGCTGGCCCGCTCGATGGTCACCCGCTTCGGCATGTCCGACAGCATGGGCGTGATGGTCTACGAGGACAGCCAGAACGACGGCTTCTTCGGCGGCGCGTCGAAGACGATTTCCGAAGCGACCCAGCAAATGGTCGACGCCGAGATCCGCAACATCCTCGACCAGCAGTACAAGCTGGCCCGTTCGCTGCTCGAAGAGAACCGCGAAAAAGTCGAAGTCATGACCAAGGCGCTGCTGGAATGGGAAACCATCGACGCGGACCAGATCAACGACATCATGGCTGGCCTGGAGCCACGTCCACCGAAACCGGGAGTGACGATCCGCAAACAGCCGCCTAGCGACGGCGGCACGGGCGTGACGCCCAGCGTGACCGCACCGGCCTAAGCAGTGGGCCGCACGGTCCGCTAGCAGCGACAAGGGTGAGGAGAAATCCTCGCCCTTTTTCATTACCACTTCCGTTTTTTTCATGCGATCCACACTACAGTTCGGCCGATTCAACTACCCCTTGCAAGGCGACGGCGTGCGCGCCCGCGTGATGGGCATCCTCAACGTCACCCCCGATTCGTTTTCCGACGGCGGCCACTACCAGTCGCTCGAGTTCGCGATCTCGCACGCCGAGCAAATGATCCTCGACGGCGTGGACATCATCGACGTCGGCGGCGAATCGAGCCGTCCCGGCGCGCCGCCGCTGCCGCTGGAAGACGAGCTGCGCCGCGTGATGCCGGTGCTGTACGCGCTGCGCGACCAGGGGCCGGCGATCTCGGTCGACACCTACAAGCCGCAGGTGATGCGGGAAGCCATCATCGCCGGCGTCGACATGATCAACGACATCAACGGCTTCCGCGCGCCGGGTGCGCTGGAGGCGGTGCGCGACAGCGACTGCGCGTTGTGCATCATGCACATGCAATCCGATCCGCAACACATGCAGCTGGCGCCGTCGTACACCGACGTGGTCGCCGAGGTGATTGCTTTCTTGCGGGAACGGATCGATGCCATGATCACATCGGGAATTGATCCCCGTCGATTGTGCATCGATCCCGGCTTTGGCTTTGGGAAGACGGTGGAGCATAATTACGCCTTACTCAGGGCCACAAGGCGGTTGATTGCGGAACTGGATATGCCGTTGTTGGCCGGTTTGTCGCGCAAATCGATGGTCGGCGCGGTGACGGGCAAGCCGGTCGGACAGCGCATGGCCGGCAGCGTCGGCGGCGCGCTGGCGGCGGTGGCGCACGGGGCGGCGATCGTCCGCGTGCACGACGTCGCCGAAACGGTCGACGCCCTCAAGGTCTGGCAGGCGGCGCATTAAAATCAATAACGACACCACACAATAACGACACCGACGATAAAGAGCACACAACATGGCACGTAAATATTTCGGCACCGATGGTATCCGCGGCCTGGTCGGCGAATCGCCGATCACGCCTGACTTCGTCATGCGTCTCGGCTACGCGGCCGGCAAGGTCCTGGCGGGCGTTCCGCGCACCGGCGGCAAGCGGCCGACGGTCCTGATCGGCAAGGACACGCGCATTTCCGGCTACATGCTGGAAGCGGCGCTGGAGGCCGGTTTCTCGGCGGCGGGCGTAGACGTCATGCTGGCCGGCCCGATGCCGACGCCGGCGATCGCCTACCTGACGCGCGCGCTGCGCCTGTCGGCCGGCGTGGTCATCTCGGCGTCGCATAATCCGTTCCAGGACAATGGCATCAAGTTCTTCTCCGACCAGGGCACCAAGCTGCCTGATTCGGTCGAGCTCGATATCGAAGCCGCGCTGGACCTGCCGATGACGTGCGTGCCGTCGGAAAAACTGGGCCGCGCCAAGCGCCTCGACGACGCCCAGGGCCGCTACATCGAATTCTGCAAGAGCACCTTCCCGAACGAGCTGGACCTGCGCGGCATGAAGCTGGTGGTCGATTGCGCGCACGGCGCCGCCTACAATATCGCCCCGCACGTGTTCCACGAGCTCGGCGCCGAGGTGATCGCCATCGGCAACAAGCCGGACGGCTTCAACATCAACCTCGGCCACGGCGCCACCGCGCCGGAAGCGATGGCGGCGGCGGTGCGCGCCCACGGCGCCGACCTCGGCATCGCCCTGGACGGCGACGCCGACCGCCTGATCATGTGCGACGCCAACGGCCGCCTCTACAACGGCGACGAGCTGCTCTACCTGATGGTCATGGACCGCATGGCCACCGGCCCGGTGGCCGGCGCCGTCGGCACCTTGATGACCAATATGGCGGTCGAGGTGGCGTTGAAAGAGAAGGGCGTTGGCTTCGCCCGCGCCAAGGTCGGCGACCGCTACGTGCTGGAAGTGATGCAGGACAAGGGCTGGCTGCTGGGCGGCGAAGGCTCCGGCCACCTGCTATGCCTGGACAAGCACACCACCGGCGACGGCATCATCTCGGCACTGCAAGTGCTGTCGGCGCTCAAGCGCGCCGGCAAATCGCTGGAAGAGTGCACGGCCGAGCTGGTGCTGTTCCCGCAAACCCTGGTCAATGTGCGCGTCGCGCCCGGTTTCGACTGGACCAAGAACGCCGCCATGGTGGCCGAGAAGGAAAAGGTCGAGCGCGAGCTGGAAGGCAGCGGCCGCGTGCTGATCCGCGCCTCCGGCACGGAACCTTTGATCCGGGTGATGGTCGAAGCACGTAACGCCCAGGACGCGGATTCGATGGCGCAGCGTATTGCCGATAAAGTAGAAGCGCAGCTGGCGGCTTAGGGTGACAGCTGAGTTCAGCAATGAAAGATTAAGCTGGCCCGTTCATTGACGGCGAGGGCGCCAGGCGTTAGAATGCTGTCTTCGGAGTGTAGCGCAGCCCGGTAGCGCACCTGGTTTGGGACCAGGGGGTCCAAGGTTCGAATCCTTGTACTCCGACCAAGAACACTAACGGGTTGTCATAGACAACCCGTTTTTCATTTCTGCGGCGAATTCTCGCTGTCGTGACTGCCCATAGCTCAGTTGGATAGAGCATTAGCCTTCTAAGCTAAGGGTCGCAGGTTCGATTCCTGCTGGGCAGGCCAAAACCTCCAGTGCGTTATTAACAGGTCTGCGCTGACATCGTGATATGCGTAAAGCAAACGATTCGCGTGTGACATATTTAATTTTACAGTTTTGCAGATCATAGCTTTTTTTCGTGTTAGATTGTTATTTCTTTAATTTTAAGGAAAAATCATGTTGAAGCTCGGACGTTACGCAGCAATTATGTCGTTATTGCTAGGATCTGGACTTGCGCAGGCTACGTCGTTTTATTTTGGCGCGCATGCGGACGACGTCGAATTATTTATGGGCCGGAACGCTGCCTATGATGTCCAGTCCAAAGCCAAAGTCGTCTTCGTGGTAATGACAACCGGATCTTACGTAGGTGGTGAAACTAATCCTGCGGTGCAGGGCGCAGGGATTTATCCAGGTGTTTCCAATCCTATGAACAATCCTTATTACATAACCCGGGAGAGAGGCCATGCGGCCTCGCTGAGGTATTGGTTTGGGCTCACAGGCACTACTCCGACTTCCGATAACACCACCAACGTGGTTATTGATGGGAAAACAATTCAGCGGACCGAAATTGGTACTCCGGGAAGCAATGTTATTATGTATAACATCAGATTGATTGATGGTTTCGAGGATAAAAGCGGTTTTTATTGGTTCAGAAATCAATCGATCACCAATCCGAATATTACTATCTCGTCTGTCGATGGAGTTAGAACCTTTACTTGGTATACTTTGAAGACTTTCCTCCGCGCCTTGATTGGTCGGGAACAAGATGCAAACGATACTTGGGTGAATATTCCAGAATTTTATGCTGGCCCGCCCCCGTTTGCACATCCAGATCATTATGACCATTATGCTACGGGATTAGCGGTGAGCCATGCTCTGCAAGATTATGCAAATAGTTCTCCTGCTCGGTGCATCAGAACTATTCAATGGGTCGGCTATTTCTCGAGTGCTACCAACGAGAACGTCACACCACCTAAGTACCCATGGCCGACAAATTACACCACTTCCGAGAAGGCAACCCAATTTGCTGCATGGGACGCGCATAACAATGGAATGGTCGCGGCCGGTGGTCCCGATACACGAAATGCAGGGCATACCCCCTATCTCTATCGGATGTATGCTTCTTCAAATGCACCGTCAGGTGTCACAAAGTTCGGTCCTTGTCCTTGATAGTCGGAGATGGTTTACGCTATGCAAGATAGCTAGATAGTTCAATTTTGTGCCAGAAATTAGCGTGATTACGCCGATTTCTGGCGCAGGTGCCCTTAGAACCGGTAGCGTGCAGTCAGCTGGGCCGAGCGGGGAGCGCCTGGTAGGTTCAGATTTTTGCTGCTTCCGTGTCCGGCTACGATATAAGCACGGTCGAATAGATTTGTCAGGTTCAATGTCAAGTCAATACCACGATGACGGTAATAGGCCATCGCATCGGCTGTGACATAACTCGGTAGTGTTACCGTATTGCCCGGATTCGCGAAACGGTCGCCGACATAATTCACGCCGCCGCCCACGCCGAAGCTGCCGGCCAGCGCTTTGCTCATCCATAAATTGGCGGCATGCTTAGGAGTTAATGTCGGGCGTTTTCCCAGAACCGCTTGGCCGTCGTCGCGTCCAATAGAAGAAATCATCGCCGCGTCCAGATAGGAATAACCGGCCCATGTTTTCCAGCCATTCCCTAAATCGCCATTAAATGTCAGCTCCATGCCTTTGGTGCGTTGCGTGCCGAGGGGAAGAAGTTGAAGCGTCAGTGGATCGGTGGTTTTAATATTGGTGCGGGTTAGCTGAAATACCGAAATGCCGGCCGATGCGCGCCCGTTGAATAAGTCGTATTTGGCGCCGACTTCCTTATTCTTGGTAATTTCCGGCGCGATCTGCGCATTCGCGGTGGTTAATGCGAAGCCTTCGCCCGACGGCTGGAAAGAGCGGCTGAACGACGCGTAATACGATTGCACCGCGCTCGGCTGATAAACCAGACCCGCGCGCGGACTCCAATTGCGATCGGTGCGGCTAACACTGGGAACGCCGACGCGCCTTTCGACATTCTCCTGTTCAAACCGGTCATAGCGAATGCCGGCCAGCGCTTTCCACTCCGGCGCCAGAGTCACCATGTCCTGCAAATAAGCGCTGGCGGTTTTGAAAATACCCAGGTTATTCGACGTCGGCGCGCCGCCGGCGGCGAAGGGCACAACCGGATTCACCGGATTAAACAATGACACGGTTGCAACATTGGCTTGCGAGCGCACCAGCTGGTTCTTGTTTTGCTTGCCGAACTCCACGCCGTACAGTATCTGATGCTGCATGCCGGCCAACTCCGTCAGTTGGGTCAGTTCGGTCTGGTTCGAATAGCCATCCTCATCGCGGGCGACGTTGCCACGGGTGAGGGAGGCGGTGCGCGCCGTTTCGTTGACCGAGCCCACCAGCGTATTGTTGCGGTCGAGCGTGTAGTCGTAGTGGCGGAAGGCGTTGCGGAGCGACAGCTGTCGGTTGAAGCGGTGATCCAGGGTGAAACCGTAGGCTTTCACCTCCGATTCGCTGTAGTCGAAGTCTTTTGCATTGGCCGCGCCGTAATAGGTGCCGGGCGGTACATCGACCGCGCGTCCCTGATACGAGGGAATGCCGAAGTCGGTCACGCGCTTGTCTTTCAGATATTCCGCCTGCAGCAGCAACAGCGTGTCGGCGCCGAGCTTGAACTGCACCGACGGCGCCAGCGCCTGGCGCTTGAGGAATTGCTGGTCGCGATAGCTGTCCGAGTCTTCCGCCGCGCCCGTCACGCGGAAAGCGACGCCGCTGTCGGTCAGATTGCGCGCCAGGTCGAACTCGCCACGTTTCTGGCCCCAGCGCCCCACTTGCAGGCTCACTTCGCTGCGGTCGATGCCGGGCTTCTTGGTGATGCGGTTGATCATGCCGCCGGACGAGCCACGGCCATACAGCACCGATGCCGGCCCTTTGATCACCTCGATCTGCTCGACATTCGACAAATCGCGAAAATACAGCGCATCGTCGCGCATTCCGTCGACAAACTGGTCGCTGATGGCGCTAAAGCCGCGGATGGTCACCTGGTCGCGCTGGCCGTCGCCGTGCGACATGCCGATGCCCGGCACGGCCTTGAGCACGTCCTGCATCGAGCGCGCGCCCTGGTCGCGCAGCAGTTCCTGCGGCACCACGTTGATGGTTTGGGGAATATCGCGCAGCGGCGCGTCGATCTTGGTGCCGGTGGTGGAGGTCGTCGGGCGGTAGCCGTCGGCTTCGCCGTTGACGGTCACGACAGGCATGGCCTGCTCGGGCACCGCGCCGGTCTGCGCCAGCGCGGCGTTGGAAAAGGAAAGGCTGGCCAGCATCAAGGCCAGCGGGGTCTTGGTCAGTGTCATGTGAGTCCCTGAAGTAGTTGTTGGCTGGCTACTTGGGTCGCATGACACTTCGCTGGCTAAATAGGAATAATTATCATCTGATTATCCTCCTAAGATGCTAGTTACGCAAGAAACGGCGCCGTATCAGCGCGTCGCCGGCAGCAACTGCACTTCGATGCCCGAATACATCGACGGCGCGCGGTAAATCCGTTGCGTCGCCTTCTGGAAGTCCTCCGGCCTCGCTTTCGGAATGTCGACAAAGGTCTGCGGATTCAAGTCGATGAGCGGAAACCACGAGCTCTGGATCTGCACCATGATGCGGTGTCCGCGCCGGAAGGTGTGGTTGACGTCGCTCATCGTGTAGTTGACCGCTTCCACCTTGCCCGGCGTGAACGGCTGCGGGGTTTCGAAGCCGTTGCGGAACTTGCCGCGCAGTGGATCGCCGCGCACCAGTTGCTGATAGCCGGCCATGGTCAGCGCCGGTTTCGGCACGTCGGTGTGGTGCTCGTCGCTTTGCGCGCTGTTGGGATAGCTTTCCGGATAGACGTCGATCAGCTTGACGACCCAGTCGGCGTCGGTGCCGGTGGTGGAGACGAACAGACGCGGCTTGACCGGGCCGCTGACGGTCACGTCCTCTTCCAGCACCTCGCTGCGGTAGGTCAGCACGTCCGGCCGGGTGGAGGCGAAGCGCTGGTCGCCCACCATGTATTCCTTCGGCACGCCGGTCGCCGGATAGGCGGTGTACGGCACCGGCTTGCGCGGATCGGCCACATACTCGTCGAAGGCCTGGGCGGCGCCGGCGGCCGGCTGCTTCCAGTCGAGCGTGCCGTTCGGTCCCAGATACAAGGTGCGGGACTGGGCCTGCTTCGGCGGCCAGGCCGCGTAGTTGCGCCAGACGTTGCTGCCCGTTTCAAACGCGTACACCTCCGACACGTTCTTGTTCGGAACGTCTTTCAGATGCTGCTCGAAGAACGGGAATTCGATCTTGCTGCGGAAATATTCGCCGGTTTTAGAATCGAACTGGACATGGCCCAGGCTTTTGCCGTCGTAGCGGCTCCAGCCGCCATGCGACCACGGCCCCATCACCAGCCCGCTGTAGATGCCGGGATTGTTGCGTTTGATCGTGCTGTAGGTGGTCAGCGGTCCCTGCAGGTCCTCGGCGTCGTACCAGCCGCCCACCGTCAGCACGGCGGCCTTGATGTTTTTCAGATGCGGCGCGATGGCGCGCGCCTTCCAGAAGTCGTCGTAGGTCGGGTGCTCGATGTTGGGCATCAGCAGCGCGCGCTGGTTCGCCGTCATCGTGTTGGTGATGTTGGACAGCGTCAGGTGCGACAGGAAAAACTCGTAGGCGTCGGCGGTGCCGTAGTCGAAGCGGGTCCAGGTTTTCGGCAGCGGCGTCGGGTTGGGCACATCGACGAAGGCGGAGTAGAAGTCGAAGTTCGCCGACAGCATGAAAGCGCCGCCGTGGTACGAATCGTCGTTCATGTACAGGTTGGTGACCGGCGCCTGCGGCGAGGCCGCCTTGATGGCCGGGTGCGAATCGATAATGCTGGCCGAGGTGTAGAAGCCCGGATAGGAGATGCCGAGGATGCCGACCTTGCCATTGTTGTTGGGGACGTTTTTCAACAGCCAGTCGACGGTGTCGTGCATGTCCTCGCTCTCGTTGCCTTCGCCCTTGGCGCGCTTGGGATTGACGTGCGGCGTCATCTCCTGCCACTTGCCCTCGGACATATAGCGGCCGCGCACGTCCTGCTGGACGAAGATATAGCCGCTTTGCTCGAACTCGGGCGACGGACCGACGTGGTCCGGATAGAAATCGACGCCGTAGTGCAGCTCGTCGTCGATGTCGACGCCGGCGCTGTAGGGCGTGCGCTCCATCAGGAAGGGATAGCGCTTGCCCGCATCCTTGGGCACGTAGACGGCGGTGAACAGGCGCACGCCGTCGCGCATCGGTATGCGGTATTCGTACTTGGTGTAGTGCTCGCGCAGATTGTATTTGGCCGGGGCGTCGATCGCGGCGGCGGGGACAGGGAGGCAAAGGGCGCCCAGCGCGAGCGCGTTAAGAGCGAAGGCGAGGGCGGTAAGGCGCGATTTCATGGGTTCCTTGTGATCTGAAAGGCAAAGATGCATAAGTGTAATGCCAGTGGATAACTTTAGCTGCGACAAATTTGCGCACCAATATAATTCTCTTTAAAAACATCGACTTGCCCGGTGGGGGTGGTGCTTGTTAACAGCCTTATCCACAGAATTTGTTAACAACCGGGTTTGATGTCATCCCGACAAATCATTTGTACATTTCGCCACTTGTGTTGGTTACCGCACAGTTGACGCGGAGACAAAACTATATTCTCCGCATCACCTAATAAGGGTGTTCGGTAACTCAAATTGCACAAATACTAACTACTGCGGAAACAAAAATGAAAATCAAAAATCTCTTGCTGGCATCGATGATCGCGGGCGCTAGCCTGTTCGGCTCGGCCGCTTTCGCCGCGAATGTGGGACAAACCGTCAGCATCAATCTGGACAGCGATGGCGCCGGTGGTTACAACGCTCACTTCGGCAACACCTACGGCAGCGCCGACCGCACCAACACGTTCACGGACAAGTACATGTTCGTTCTGAACTCCAATTTCGACTCGTCCACCTCGCTGACGTCGAGCTACCTGGCGTCGAGCACCATCAAGGATCTGCAGATCACCTCGTTCAGCCTGGTGAAATATGATCCGATGACCGACGCGGTGCTGGGCACCTACGCGGGCAGCAACTTCACCGGCGGCGGCGCAAATCCGACCGATCGTTGGGAGTTGACCGCGACCGGCCTGTCGGCGGGTAGCTACTTCGTTCAAGTCGACGGCCTGGTGGCCGGCACCGGCGGCGGCGCTTACGGCTCCGACCTGACCATTGCCGTTTCGGCAGTGCCAGAACCAGCAACCTACGGCATGATGGCCGCCGGCCTGGGCCTGCTGGGCTTCGTCGCACGCCGCAAGCAAGCAAAAAAAGCTTAACCTAGGGTAGGTGTTGTCCAACGCGTCCGAGCCTACGAACTCGGACGCGTTTTTTATGGCTGCAAGCTGTCGATCAGCGCGCGGCAAGCGGCCGACATGCGTCGGTGCGGCGGATAAATCAGCGAAAACGGTCTGCTGCGCCCCCCCAGGGCCGGCAGCACTTCGACCAGCTGGCCACCACGCAGCCGTTCGTCGGCGACAAAGCGGTAGGTCTGGCAAATGCCCAAGCCTTGCTGCGCCAGGGTCACCACGCCCAATACATCATCTGCCACGCGCATGCGCGCCGGCGCCAGCCAGTCGACATCCTTTCCGTCCACCCTCAGCAGCCACGGCGACAGCCGGCCGGTGCTCGGCAGCGTGAACGGCAGGCAGGCGTGGCGGCCCAAATCTTCCAAGCCAAACGGCATGCCCGCGCGCCGCAGATAGCCGGGCGAGGCCACCAGGCAAACGTCGGCGTCGCCGAGGCGCTTGGCGGCCAGGCCGCTGTCGGCCAATTCCCCCAGCCGTATCGCCATGTCGTAACCTTCTTCGATCAGGTCCACATTGCGGTTGGAAATGCTTAGCTCGATCATGACTTTTGGATGCCGCTCCATGAACGGCCGCAGCAACCCCGGCAGACGGTAGTGGCCGTAAGTCGTCGGCGCGCTGATGCGTATCGTGCCGGACAGCTCGCCGCCCTGGCCCTGGATGGCGCGCTCGGCATCGGCGATCAGTCCGAAGGCGCTGCGCGCCTGTTCCAGGTACAACGTGCCGGCCTCGGTCACGCTCAGGCGGCGCGTCGTGCGGCGCATCAGTTGCACGCCAAGCCGCGCCTCGAGCCGGGCGACGGCGCGGCTGAGTACCGAGGGCGTCGTGCCCAGCGCCACCGCCGCCGCGCTGATGGTGCCCTTGTCGACGATGGTCACGAACGCTTCCACGTCCCCCATGTGATCGAATTGCCGTCCCATTCCAACCTTTCAAGAACAAATGATTTGAGTTTTCGGTTATTTACACACTCTACAGTCATCAATAGAGTGGCGCTACTGCAAAACACTTCACAGGAGCACTCTCATGAAAAATTCCATCCGCAAAGCCGCCACTACCACCGCCACATTGATGCTCGGCCTCGCGGCCCTGGGCGCCAACGCCGCCAATGTGCTGGTCGTCCTCTCGGACGCGTCGCAGCTGGAACTGCGCGACAACCGGACCTTCGACACCGGCTTCTACGCCAACGAATTGATGCAACCGGTCAAGAAGCTGCTGGACGCCGGCCACACCATCACCTTCGCCACGCCGCTGGGCAAGGCGCCTTCGCTGGACCGCAATTCGGTCGATAAGATGTACTTCGACAACGACGAGGCCAGCATGCAAGAGCATCTGGCATTGTTGGAAAAATTGCGCATCACCTCGGTCGAGCAATCGCCGGTCGTCAGCCTGGCGCGGGTGGAGCAGGGGGGCTACGCGCGCTATGACGCGGTCTACGTTCCTGGCGGACACGCGCCGATGCAGGACTTGCTGCACAGCGAGGCGCTCGGCCGCCTGCTGCGCGACTTCCATGCGCGGGCCAAGCCGACGGCGCTGGTGTGTCACGGACCGATCGCCTTGTTGTCGGCGCTGGAGCAGCCGGAGCGGTTCACCCGCAAGCTGGCGTCGCCGGCGGGGACGGCGCCCGCCTGGATTTATGCGGGCTACCAGATGACCGTGATCAGCAATAGCGAGGAAGAGGCGGCGAAAGGCATGTTGAATGGGGGCACGATGAAGTTCCTGCCGCAGACGGCTTTGCAGCGCGCGGGCGGCGTCTACAGCAGCGCCGCGAACTGGCAAAGCAAAGTGGTGGTGGACCGGGAGTTGATCACCGGCCAGAATCCAGCCTCGGCGTCGGCTGTCGCGGACCAGTTGCTGGCGCGCCTGAAGCCGTGACGACGCGTCGGACGGCGTCCTTGGCTACCGATCCTTGGCTACCGAATTTGTTACGACCTCTATCCGCCGATCGGCATGAACATCTTGCGCTGGAAGGGGTTGATGTCTTTTTTCAGCAGGTTCGGCAGCAACGGATCGGCCACGAACGCTTGCGATTTGTAGAACGATTCGGTGCCGTCGCCGGCTTCGAGCAGCAGGCGGCGTATGCCCTGGGCGTGGCAATATTGTTCGATGCGCGCCATGAACCAGCGGCCGACGCCGCGCCCTCGGAATTTGCTCAAAATAATCAGTTCCGACAGGAAGCAAAATTCCGGCGGCGCCAGTTCCAGGCGCGCCACGCCGATTTGTTTGGCTTTCCATTCGACGCTGACCCACTGGACTTTGCCGCGCGCATCCTGCGCTGTTTGTTTCGGCGGCGGCGCGGACCAGGCGGCGTCCTTGCGGTAGGCTTCCAGAACCTTGTTGGACAGGGGCGCTTTGAGTGGACGGAATTGCAATTCTTCGTTCATGTATCGCATTCGGTAGAGGAGGTGCTCAAGCGTAAACCTCGCGCGCCGGTCGCGCAAGGGTGGCGTCACAGGTATTTCGCTCGCGGCCGGACGAGCCCGGTCCAAAGCAGGAGTCGACTGCTTGTGCGAAAATCGGCCATGGTGCCGCCGCGCGCCGCATTTACCGGAACCATATGAGCGAACGTTATTTTTACCAGCCATCCCAGGGCCACGGCCTGCCGCATGATCCGTTCAACGCCATCGTCGGGCCGCGCCCGATCGGCTGGATTTCCTCGCGCGGCGAGCAGGGCAACCTGAACCTGGCGCCCTACAGTTTTTTCAACGCCTTCAACTACACGCCGCCGCTGATCGGTTTTTCCAGCCAGGGCCGCAAGGATACGCTGCGCAACATCGAGCAGACCGGCGAGTTCGTCTGGAATCTGGCGACGCGCCCCCTGGCCGAGGCGATGAACGCCAGCTGCGCGCCGGCGCCGCCGGAGGTGGACGAGTTCGTGCTGGCGGGGCTGACGCCGGCGCCGTCGCGCGTCGTCGGCGTGCCGCGCGTGGAGGAAAGCCCGGTCGCGTTCGAATGCAAATGCACGCAGATCATCCGCCTGCAAAGCGCGGCGGGCGAGCCGACCAATGGCTGGCTGATCATGGGGGAGGTGGTGGGCGTGCACATCGCCAATGAACTGCTGCGCGACGGCATCTATGACACGGCGGGCTCGCGCACGATCTTGCGCGGCGGCGGCCCGGCCGATTACTTCGAGATTGGACCGGATAGCCTGTTCCGCATGCGGCGGCCAGACTATCCGTAATGGGTTGAATCCTCGGGATTAATACGTGTAGAACATTTTTTGCACGGCCTTGCTGTCATTGGTTTTGGTCAATGCCAGCATCAGCAGGATGCGCGCTTTTTGTGGATTGAGCGTGTCGGCGGCGACGAAGTCCAGTTCGTCGTCGTTGGCTTCGCCGTTGCGCGCCAGGATGCCCTGGCCGACGCGGCTCGCGCGCACGATCATCACGCCCTGTTTGCGGGCGGCGACCAGCGCCGTCTTGACCGAGGCGGCCAGGCTGCCGTCGCCGACGCCGGCGTGGATGATGCCCTTGGCGCCGGCGGCGACCAGCGCGTTCAGCGCGACCGGGCCGACGTTGGCGTAGCCGTAGACGATGTCCACTTGCGGCAGTTTGTCGAGCTTGCTGATGTCGAATTCGGTCTCGGCGGTGTGCTTGCGGGTCGAGGCGCGGTAGAAGTAAGGCTTGTTGCCCTGGATGTAGCCCAGCAGGCCCAGTTCGGTGGTCTTGAAGCTGTCCGGGGTCGAGGTGTTGGTCTTGCTCACGTCGCGGGCGCTGTGGATCTGGTCGGCCATGGCCACCAGCACGCCTTTGCCGGCGGCGTCGGGATTGGCGGCCAGCAGCACGGCGTTGTACAGGTTGATCGGGCCGTCGGCCGACAGCGCGGTGCCCGGGCGCATGGCGCCGACCAGCACGACCGGTTTGTTGCTTTTCACGACCAGATCGAGGAAGTAAGCGGTTTCTTCCAGCGTATCGGTGCCGTGGGTGATGACGATGCCGTCGACATCCGGCTGCGCCAGCAGCACGTTGACGCGCTTGGCCAGGGTCAGCCAATGTTCGTTGCTCATGTTTTCGCTGGCGATCTGGAACACCTGCTCACCCTTGACCTGGGCGACCTTGGACAGTTCCGGCACCGCCTTGATCAGGCTGTCGACGCCAACGGTGGCGGCGGTGTAGCCGACCGTGGTCGTGCTGCTGGCGCCGCTGCCGGCGATGGTGCCGCCGGTGGCGAGGATGGTCACATTGGCCAGTTTGTCTGCTGCCTCCGCATAGCTCCCAAGCAACAAGGTGCAGGCCAGCAAGGCTTGATAGAAACGGGCGGGAATATTATGGTTATGTAACATGCGATCTCCTGATCAAACTGTAAAGCTTGGGATAGTAGCAAATACACAGTCTGTCAACAATGCGGGGTGTTGCGGCGTTACGGTTGACAGACCTGCTATATTAGAGGTGATTTCAGGGAATTACAAAAGAGAAAACATTATGACTTTAGCAAACACCCTTCGCCGGGGTGCGGTGCTGTCGGTGGCGTTGGCGCTGCTGGCCTGTGTGACCGCCTGCGGCAAGAGCCAGGCGCAGAAGCAGCAGGAAGAAGTCCTGACACTGACCAGTTTGGGCGAAAAATATGTGAAGGAAAAGATCCGCGACCCTGGCTCCGCGCAATTTCGCAACCAGTTCATCGGCAAGGGCGGGGCGCCCTGCGGCGAGGTCAACGCGAAGGACGCGTTCGGCACCTATATCGGGTTCCAGCGCTACATCTCGGTCGCCCGCGAGCTGACGTTGCTGGCGCAGGATGTCGCGCCGGCCGAGTTCGAGGAATCGTGGCGCGAGCTGTGCCGCTAGCGCCGGCGCACCCGGAATCGGCCCAACATCACTGAACAATCGAGGACACGCATGGAACAGCAGCCCGGCGCCGGCATGGCGATCAGTCCGCATTTGGCGTCGTCGGACATCGGCAACCGCCGCCATCAGATCTTCCCCACCTTGAGCGACCGGCAGTTCGAGGTGCTCAGCCGCTATGGCGAGCGCCGCGGCATCGCCGCCGGCGGCGTGCTGTTCCGCCAGGGCGACCGCCACATTCCCATGTACGTGCTCATCTCCGGCGAGATCGAGGTCGAACGTGCCTCGGCGCTGGGGACCACCATCATCGGCACCCACGGTCCGGGCTCCTTCACCGGAGAGATAGGCACCCTGGCCGGGCGCGCCGCCGTCGCCACCGCCCGCGTGCTCACCGATGCGGAGGTGATCGTCATCAGCGAGGAATCGCTCGGCACCCTGGTGGTGTCCGAGGCCGATTTGAGCGAAACCATCATGCGCGCCTACATCCTGCGGCGCGTCGCCTACATGCAGGACCAGAGCGGCGGCCTGCTGATGTTCGGCGCCCGCGACTCGGCGCCGACCCTGGCGCTGCGCCACTTCCTGACCCGTAACGGCCAACCCGCCGCTTACTTCGATATCGACCTGCACGAGGAAACCGGCGCGCTGATGGAGCGTTTCGGTGTGACGGCGGCCGACATCCCCGCCGTGGTCACGCCCAATGGCGAGGTGCTGCGCAATCCCAGCCTGCGCCAACTGGCCGACGGCATCGGCCTCAGTTCCGACCGCATCGACGGCCGCACCTTCGATCTGGTGGTCGTTGGCGCGGGGCCGGCCGGACTGGCCGCCGCCGTGTATGCGGCATCGGAAGGCTTGAGCGTGGCCGTGCTGGACGCCAAGGCTCCGGGCGGGCAGGCCGGTTCCAGCTCCAAGATCGAAAACTACTTCGGCTTCCCGACCGGCGTCTCCGGCCAGGCGCTGGCGGGCCGGGGGCTGTCGCAGGCGCGCAAGTTCGGCGCCGAGGTGGCGGTGCCGCTCAAGGTCAGCGCGCTCAATTGCGACAACGCGGAATTCGACATCGCCGTCGACAGCGGCGAGCGGCTGCGCGCGCGCTCGATCGTCATCGCCACCGGGGCGCGTTACCGCAAGCCGGACTTGCCGGGGCTGGAGCGCTTCGAAGGACGCGGCGTCTATTACAGCGCGTCGTTCATGGAGGCCACCTTTTGCGCCGACGAGGAAGTGGTCATCGTCGGCGGCGGCAATTCGGCCGGACAGGCGGCGGTGTTTTTGGCCGGGCATGCCAGGCATGTCCATATCGTGGTGCGCGCCGACGGCCTGGCGGCCAGCATGTCGCGCTACCTGATCCAGCGCATCGAAGCGGCGCCGAATATCACGCTGCACACGCGCAAGCAGATCGTCGAGATGGTCGGCGGCGAACGGCTGGAGAGCATCGTCTGGCAGACGGCGGGCGGCGAGGCGCGCGCCTCGCCAGTGCGCCATGTGTTCCTGTTCCTTGGCGCCGAGCCCAATACCGCGTGGCTGGGCGATTGCGTGGCGCTGGACGACAAGAACTTCGTGCTCACCGGCTCTGACGTGGCGCCGGGTAGCTGGCCGTTGGAGCGCGGCCAGCATTTTCTGGAGACCAGCCGGCCGCGCATCTTCGCCGTCGGCGATGTGCGCAGCGGCTCGGTCAAGCGGGTGGCGGCGGCCGTCGGCGAAGGCTCGGCGGCGGTGCAGGCGCTGCATCAGGCGCTGGCGTCGGATTTTAGCTAACGGTCATGCGTCGTTGGCGCGCGTGCATGGCGGATTGCGCTGGCTCACCTCACACCTCGCGCAACCGCTTGCTGTACTTGGTCGCCCGCCGCACAGGAGGATGCTGGCCGGCCGGATGCGCCAGCGCCTCCACCGCGCGGTCGTAACCGTACTGCCACTGGTCGTTCATGTGCTGCACAAAGGTGTCGTACGCCGCCGGCATCGCCAGCTCGATGCGGTTGCGGCGCCAATGCAGCTTTTGCTGCAACTGCTGCTTGGCCAGCACCCGCGACACATCCGACGAATCGATACGCAGGTCCGCCAGATAGGTATTGGCATACCGCAGGCGCGCATTGCCGTTCAATCCCAGCACCGCGCGCCAGGCCGGTATCGAGAACACCTGGTCGAAGGCCTCCTTGAATTCCATGATCACCTCCTCCCCGAGCCGGCGCGCGATCTCGACCGGGAACAGATCCAGCACACCGCCGATATATTCATCACCGCCATACTCGCGGCAGCGGAAGTAGATCATGTCGGAGATCGAGATACGGGCCGCCTCGGTGATCGGCACGCCGCCGTCGATCAGCAGATCGCGCGACACCGCGTGTTCGCCCCAGCGCGCGTCGCTGAGCGGCGACGGCATGCCGCGCAGCGCGGCCGCCGCGCGTTCGCCGCAAAACACGGTCTCCGCGAACAGCTTGCGCTGGCCGCGCGGCCGGCCCACTTCCGAAGGATCGAACAGCAGCTTGCCGCCGATGATGGCGACATCGACCTCCGGCGCGCCGCTGGCGGACGGGAAAGGCAGCTGCGGCGGAATCTCGAACAGATAGTCGCCGAACAGGTCGGGGATGACGGGCACGCTGGCCGGCGACAGCTTGCGCTTGGCGGCGCGCGCCAGGGTACCGATCAGCGCCGCGTGGCGCGTCGATTTCAGCCCGCACCAGAAGTCGTACATATCGCGCGACGCCAGCCATGCGCGCTGCTCGCCGGGGTCGGGCAGGTTGTTGATGATGGTCGCGGCGATGGCGCCGCCGCAGCTGGCGAGCAGGATGTCCGGCGCCTTGCCGGCCTGCCGCAGCGCCGCGTACATGCCGATATAGATGCCAAACCGGAACCCGCCACCGCCCATGACCATGCAGCGTTTATACGGTTTATAGACTTCTTGTAAAGGTTGGGTTTGTGCGTGCGTCATGGACGAAACCTTACCACAGCACAGCCTTCAATCCGGCAATTTGATCCAGTCGATATTGCGGTTCGGTGCCGCTTGACGTTGTATCGTGCGGGGCGAATCATATAGCGATGGACGACCATCGATACATTGCGATTGAAGAAGCTCTCCGCGCCCTGCAAGCGAGCAACGAAGCCTTGCATGCGGACTCTGTGCTCGTGCGTGAGGAGGTGGCGGTAGTGCAGAGCACGGTCAACAGGCTTCAAAGCGACGTGACCAAACTCCAGGGCGGTGTTGCAGCTCAACAGACCTCATTGACGCAAGTGCAAGCGGAAGTCACGATTTTGAATGGCAAGTTCGATTTTTTCATTGAACATTACGCTAAAAAGGTGGACGTCGAAATGGTGCGCACAGAATTCTACAAGGCGATGGAGGCCCAAACGTGGCGGCTGATCACATGGATGACCGTGGTCTGTTCGGGACTAACTGCTGCGGTCTACTTCATCGCCCGCAACGTTCATTAGCCGCATGCTCCATCACAATTGATATTCCAGCATCACGCGCAGCGTGGCGCTGCTGGGTGTGACCGTCACGCGGTGCCGCACGCTGGCGGCGTCGACGTAATCGTGCCACTCGGTCGCGGTTTGCCGCAGCAGGTTGCCGCCGGCGATGCGCAGCTGCGTCTTCGCATCGATTTTCCACAACGCGTACAGATCCAGCTCCCGCTTTGGGGTGCCGCCCAGCCGTACCTGCCGCGCCTGCCGCACCGCGCCGCCGGCCTGGTAGTTCAGATTGCCGCCCACCGTCAGCGCCGAGCCATCCGGGCGATAGTCCGCCCCCAGGTTGGCGGTGAACGGCGTCTGCGTCTCCAGGCGGTTGTCCGGTCCCGGCACCTTGTCGACGCGCGACCAGTTGCGCGCCAGGTTGGCGCGCAGGTCGATCGCCGGCGCGCCCCGCAACAGGCGGCGCAGCGGCAGCTTGGCCTCGAGCTCCACACCGCGCACACTGGCGTTGCCGTTGTTGAACGGCGCTTCGACCCACTCGCCATCCTGCTCGAACAGGCGCGTGATCGTGACGTCGCGTATCCGCCGCAGATAGGCGCTGACGCTGACCAGCGCACCGTCGCCCAGATAATGTTCGTAGGCCGCGTCCAGGCCCCACGCCAGTTCCGGACGCAGATCCGGATTGCCCTGTTCGTCCGGATTGGTCGGGTTATTGTTGTTGTCTTTGGTGTAGCGGCGCGGCACCAGCTTGACCAGCGGCGGCGCCTTGTAGGTGCGGCTGACGGCCAGTCGCAGCACGTCCTTGTTCGGCAGCGCATAGCGCGTTTGCAGCGACGGACTCCAGACCGCCGAGCGCGAGTCCAGCGCATCGGGCGCGTTGGCCGCGTCGGCGCGGCTCGCGGTCTCCAGCCGCTCGTGGCGCAAGCCGAGATAGAGCGAGTAGTTTTTGGTCGCTTCCCACTCGTCCTGCACGAAGAAGGCCAGGCGATTGACGTTGGCGCGGTAGTCGGCGTTGTTGGCGCCGGTCTGCCCGCCGTCGGCACCGAACGTTCTTTCATTGCGGTCCTCGTTGCGCACGGCGCGGCTGACATCCCAGCCCAGCGCCAGCGCGTGGCGCTCACCGACCGGGTGGCGATAAGCGCCGCTGGCCGTCACGCTGGTCTCCGACGGCCCGGAATCGACCAGGTGCCGCGCCTTGGTATTGCCTTCGATATCCATACCATGGAAATCGAAGCTGCCGCTGCGACGGTTGCTGCTCACCCCCAGCTTCGTTTCCAGCTTGGCGCCGTTGGACATCAGGTGGGTCCAATTGACGTCGCTGCGCAGCATGACGAAGTCCGCGACGAAGTCGGCGAAGTTGCGGGGATACTCGCTGTTGTCGCCGACCAGCGCCGTTTCGTCGGCGTGGTTTCGATTGGCGACCCGCCGCAGATTGGCGAAGCTCTGCCAGCTCACCGTGTCGCCGCCGGCAAGCGTCCAGTTCAGGCGCGGCGTCAGGGTCAGCGAGTCCGTGCGGCCGGAATCGGTTTGCGGCGTGCGTCGCAGCAGGAGCAAGGCGCCGTTCAGGTCGCGCTGCTCCTCCTGGTCGGTAAAGGGCTTGTTCGTGTGCTTGCGCTGCGCCGTCGCCGCCAGGCTGTATGAATAGCCTTTGTCCTGGTCCGAGAACTGCGCCGTCAGCGTAGGCGTGGTCTCGCCGCCTTGTCGGGCGACGCTGGCGCCGAGCGAACGCTGGCCGCGCTTGACGGCCTTTTTCAGAATGACGTTGATGGCGCCGGCCACCGCCTGATTGCTGAATTCCGCCGTCGCGCTGCGCATGATCTCGATGCGTTCGATCATCTCCGGCGCGATGGAATCCAGCGAGAACCCGGCCGCCACCGGTTCCCCGTTCAGCATGATCTGTGTGTAGCCGTTGCCCAGGCCGCGCATGCTGATCGCGCCCCCTTGGCCTGGCGTGCCGGAGATGCTGATGCCCGGCAGGCGCTTGAGGGCATCGGACAGGGACTGGTCGCCCTGGCGCACCAGTTCCTCATGCTGGATGACGATGGCGGTGGTGGTTTCGCGCTGGCGCTGGTCGGCGCGGGCGCCCGTGACCTGCACTTGCAGCGGCTCGGGTATGTCGGCGGCGCTGGCGCCTGCGGCGGAGATCAGCAGCAAGCCGCCGGCGATTCGGTGTAACGGCATATCGGCTCCTTGGTGGTCGCCGCCAAAATTTGGGCGGCAGTTCGCCTTGCCGCAGCCTTGAAGGGCTGCGGGTTGGCGGCAACGATGATTGAAACGGGGAGTAGGGCGGGGGCCTAATAGCCTTGTTGTTGACGGCGGATCTTCAACGCACGCCTGGTGGCGTGGACGTCGAGATCGGCGAGCACCGTCGCCGGATCGATGGTCCGGTTATCCTGGCGCACTTCGAAGTGCAGATGCGGCCCGGTGGCGAAACCGCTTTCCCCGACGGCGCCGATCACTTGTCCGGCGGCGACGCGGTCCCCGGCCTTGACGGCAACGCTGTTCAAATGCGCATAAAGCGTTTGCCGCGCGCCGGTTTCGATGATGACCGAGGTGCCGTAACGGCCGTTGTTTTCGGCCAGCTCGCCGGATGCGATCACCGTGCCGGCGGCCGCCGCGTGTATCGGCGTGCCTTTGGGGGCGGCCAGGTCGATCCCTTGGTGCGGCTTGTCCGAGACGTCGCGCCACACGCCGAAGAAACCGGACACGCGCATCCTGTCGAGCGGATGGCGCCACGTCGTGGCGGCCGGCTCCAAGGAATCGACGGCCGCCGGTCCAGCCGTGGCCCGCCGCTCGATATTGAACGCCAGCGCAGGTTGCAGCATGGCGCCCGCCGCCAGCACCGCCGCCATCAGCACCGCGACGGTCCACGCGGCCACGGTGTTCAGCGCCGGTAGCGAGGTTTTTTGCATATGCAGGATGCGTGTGGCGATGGTGTCGCCATGAATGCCGCCGAACGCCAGGCCGCCGCCAGGTGGCATCGTCGCCTGCGCCTTCCACTGTTGCAGCAGGGCTGCGGCGTAGCGCTTACGCTGTTGCTGCGGACGGCCGGCCAGCACGCGCTGGTCGCACGCCAGTTCCAGCGCCCATGTCATCCTGGCGACCAGCCAGCGCAGCGCGGGATTGAACCAGAATACCGTTTGCAACGCGGTCGACACGCCCAGGCAAAGTGGATCGCGCGCGCGCCAGTGGTGCAGCTCGTGTGCGACGATCATCTGCTGCTGATCCGCGCTGAACTCCCGCAGATGGCGCGGCAGCAGCAGTATCGGCCGGCGCAAGCCGATCAGCATCGGCGAAACCGCCGCCTCGGTCTCCATCACCGTCAGGCGGGATCGTGCGATCCTGGACAACTGTTCTTCGCTGAACGCGCCGTGCGCCGGCAACTCGCGCGCCGGGAGCACCCGCGCGGCCGCCAGCAATCGCCGCCACAGCATGCGCGCGCGCAGTAGCCGGGCCAGCGCGTATGCCAGGCCTGCGGCGTACAAAGCGGTCCACAATATCGGCAGCCCCACGGCCAGCGCGGAGAACGCGGCCATCGACGGCGGCCGGTCACCGGCATCACTGGCTGCGTCGCGCGGCGCGATGCCGGCATGGCCGGAAGGCTGCGCTTCGCCGTGCCGATCGCCGCCATCCTCCAGCGCAAGGCGAAGAATGGCCGACGACTCTTCCGCGCCGAGTGTGACGGCCGGCGCCACGCTGATTTGTTCGCCGTGCGGCAGGAAAGGCAGCAGCGCCGCCCCGGCGACGACGATCTGCGCGGCCAGCCACACCGCGCGCCGCGCCGCCAGCGCCGGCCACACGCGCAGCGCGGCGTTCAGCAGGCAGTACATCGCCAATCCCGCCAGCGCGCAGCTGACGCCGGCCAGCAGCCATTTGAACATCAGTACATAGGCCGACATCATGGCTTGGACGCTTCGTCGTCGGGCCACTCGTGCAGCATCTGCTCCAACTGCGCCAGTTCATCTTGGTCGACCAGTTTGCTGCCGGTGAACATGGTGACGGGCAGCGGCGTGTCCATCTCCATCACGCGGCGGCCGAAGTCGTGCGCGAACGCCGCCAGGGTGCCGACTTTTTCCAGCTGCGCGCTGTAGACGTTGATGCCGTGCACGATTTGCAGGCTGACCATGTGCTTTTCCAGCATACGGTCGAGCGTTTTACGGGTCGACGAGAACGACCACGCCAGCTCGTCGGCGGCGGCGTCGTGGATTTCGCGGGCGCTGAGCGGCTGTTGCTTCCAGAGTGCCTTCAGCAAAGTCAGCTCGCTGACGGAGGGAATGGGAGTGTTGGTGGACATGGCTTGACCTTTATGCGACGATTGGGATGATTATGCGACATGTGTCGCAATCGGGTCAATCCCCAATTGCATGAATTTGTAACATTGCTTTGAATTAATTCCTAATATGCTACGATTGAGTTTTTGCTAATTGCAAATAAAATATGGTCGATGCAGGCTGGACCAAAGGTATCGCGGCGCGGGTACGTGGCTGAACGCTCGTGAACGTGACTGCGGCGGGTGGCGATGCGCTATACAATGCACCTGGCCACAGCGCTCCCTGCCGTGGCCACACCAGCATTGGAAGCACATATGTATTATGGAGAGCGCTTCAACAGCATCACGCACGTGATCGGCGCGGTGTTGGCAGCCATCGGCGGCGCGCTGCTGATCGTGATGGCGGCGCGCAGCGGCGACATCTGGAAGGTGGTCAGCTTCAGCGTCTACGCGGCCACCTTGCTCGGACTGTATCTGACCTCGACCCTGTACCACAGCATGCGTGGCCGCGCCAAAGACGTGCTGCGGCGGATGGACCATTGCGCCATCTATCTGCTCATCGCCGGCAGCTATACCCCGTTCACGCTGGTCAGCCTGCGCGGACCGTGGGGCTGGTCGTTGTTCGGCGTGGTGTGGGGCCTGGCCGTTATCGGCATCCTGCAGGAGATCTGGTATGCCAAGGGCGCGCGCGTGCTGTCGCTGGTGATCTATGTCGCCATGGGCTGGGTCGGCGTGATCGGCGCCAGTCCGCTGATCGACGCGCTGGGCTGGAACGGTTTCATGTGGCTGGCCGCCGGCGGCGTGGTCTACACGGTGGGCATCGCCTTCTTCGTCACCGACCACAAATGGCGCTACGGTCACGGCGTCTGGCATTTGTTTGTACTTGGCGGCAGCGCATGCCATTTCGGCGCAGTGCTGCTGTACGTGGCGTAACGATTTTTTTGAGCTGAAAACGTGGATATCAATTCCGACGATCTGAAAACTTTCATCACCGTGATCGACAGCGGCACGCTTAGCGCGGCGTCGGTCCATTTGGGCCAGACCACATCCGGCGTGAGTCGCGCGCTGTCGCGGCTTGAGGAGAAACTGGCCACCTCGCTGTTGACTCGCACCACGCGCCGCATGGAACTGACCGAGGAGGGCCACCTGTTCCTCGAACGCGCCCGGGCGATCCTGGGCGCGATGGAGGAGGCCGAGGAGACCATCCGCATCCGCCGCCAGAAGCCGGCCGGCCGGTTGTGCGTGGACGCGGCGTCGCCGTTCATGCTCCATTGCGTGGTGCCGCACATGGCCGAGTTCCGCGCGCTGTACCCGGACATCAAGCTCGAATTGAGCAGCAACGACCAGATCACCGATTTGATCGAGCACCGCACCGACGTCGCCATCCGCATCGGCGCGCTGACCGATTCGACCTTGCACGCGCGCGCCCTCAGTTCCAGTCCGCTCCATGTGCTGGCCAGCCCCGACTATCTGGCGCTGCACGGCACGCCGCAAAAGCCGGAGGACCTCGCGGCGCATTCGCTGATCGGCTTCGCGCAGTACGAGCAGGGCAACAGCTGGCCGCTGCGCCACGCCACCGGCAACAGCCTGCAGATCACGCCGTCGATCTCGGCCTCCAGCGGCGAGACGCTGCGCCAGCTGGCGCTGGCCGGGCAGGGGATCGTCTGCCTGGCCGATTTCATGACGCGCGCCGATCTCGACGCCGGCCGCCTGGTCAAGGTGCTCGAGGACAGCTACACCGGCTACCGGCAGCAGATCCACGCGGTTTATTACCGCAACACCCAACTGGCGCAGCGCATCAGCTGTTTTCTCGAGTTCCTGCAACGTAAGCTGTGAGGTAAGCCTGGATCGTTGCCAGTGTGTGGCGGCGTACAGATATCGATAGCGTAGCGACGTACACTGGCCTTGCGTGCTTGGAGCGCATCGTCAGATGAAAGCTCAGCAGCAGGTAAGCCGGTAGCCTCAAGTACCGGCACCAAACAACAGGGTTGCTGACTGGGAGAACATCATGTCGCAGACTACTCATCCATCCAAGCATTTGGTCCGGGCCTACCTGGAGCGTCGCACGCGCGACGTCAAACCACCGCCCAAGCCCGAGGAAATCCGCCGCCAGCTGGGGTGGGGCATGTTGATGTTCGAGCCCAAGTTGAGCAACGGCGGACGCTCCTGAACCCGAGCGAGCGTTCCCGCGTTTCGCCATTCACCGGCTCTTTTCCGCTATTCGCCGAATAGCGGTTCCCCCGTCTTCCGTTCCCCGGTATTGTTCTATCCATACCGACTTGGGGAACTCACATGAACGCAGAAATAGCTTATCAATGGCGCAAACAGCTCGTTTGGGGCATGCTGATGATCGCCGTCGGCGCCGCTTTCCTGCTGGAGCGCGCCGGCTACATCGACTTCGATGTCGACATCACGCGCCTGTGGCGCTACTGGCCATGGCTGGCTGTCATCAGCGGCATCACGCAGCTCATTCCACCCACCTCGCCGAAGTACATCCTTGGCGGCCTGGGAAGCCTGTTCACCGCCGGCTGGTGGTACATCTCTTTCAACCGCATCTGGGGTTGGGGCTTCGAGGACACGTGGCCGGCGGTGATCATCGCCTTCGGCATCGGCCTGCTGCTGCGCCCACTGCTCGATAACATCTTCGCCGCGGCCAAGGAGCAAAAATGAGCTCCTTCGCCAAAACCGATCCAAAATCGCAGATGGCCATCGGTGTCGCGGTCATCGTCATCGGCTTGCTGTTCCTGGTCGATAACCTGGGCTGGATCGACCTCGATTTCCGGCGCCACCTGCTGCCGCTGGCGCTGATTTTCTTCGGCGCGCTCAAGTTGATGCAAACCCGCACCTCATCGGGCAGATTGATCGGCGGTGGACTGATCGCCGGCGGTTGCGTGATTTTCCTGCGCCGCTTCGGCATCTTCGACATCAGCTGGCAATCGCTGTGGCCCGTGATGCTGATCGTGTTCGGCATCGCGGTGGTGCTCAAGTCGGGCACCGGCAGTTCCGGGTTCAAGCAAGCGAGCGCCAAAGTCGACAACGAGTTCGATCAGATGGAAGTCGACATCACCTCGTTCATGGGCGCCTTCAAGCGCCGCATCATCACCGCCGATTTCCGCGGCGGCGAGATCACCGCGCTGATGGGCGGCTGCGATCTCGATCTGCGTCAAAGCTCGATCAACGGCGAGGCGGTGCTCAACGTGTTCTCCCTGTTCGGCGGCGTCACCATCAAGGTGCCGGTCGACTGGACCGTGGTGTTGCAGGGCACGCCGATCATGGGCGGCTTCGAAGAGAAGACCGTGCCGCCGGCCACGCCGGGCAAGGTATTGTACGTGCGCGGCTACGCCATCATGGGTGGGCTGGAAGTACGTAACTAAGAATGCAGGATAATTCCCCCGGCCGGCGCGGCGCGGCCATCTACATGGTCGTGTGGTTGTTCATCGGCGTCGCGCTGGGCGCGGTGATCTCGCTCTCCAGCGACACGCCGATGGCCAACGCGATGCTGTTCGCCATTCCGATCAACCTGGTGTACGCGTTCGCGGCCGGCTACTCGGCCTACTACCTGTGCCGCGCCTACCCGCTGGGCAGCCGCCGGCCGCTGTCGATCGCGCTGGTACTGATGGCGGCGGCGGTGGTGTGCGGGATACTGTGGCTGCTGCTGGGACATATGTGGAACGGCGTGACCATGCTGGCGGGCGCCGACTGGGCGGGCATCGTCATCACCCGGCAGTTGTCGGCGCTGATCGTCGGACTGGGCATCCTGCTGTACGGCTTCGCCGCCGCGCTGCATTACATGGTGATCGAATTCGTGCGCGCCAAACAGGCCGAACAGCGCGAGCTCGAATCGCTGCTGATGGCGCAGGAGGCCGAGCTGCGCATGCTGCGCACGCAGATCGATCCGCACTTCCTGTTCAACAGCCTCAATTCGATCAGCGCTCTGACCTCCCAGGACCCGAAGGCGGCGCGCCGCATGACGATCGAACTGGCGAGCTTCTTCCGTCAAAGCCTGGGCATGGAGGCGCACAAGAAGGTCACGCTGGGCGAGGAGATGGTGCTGATACGGCATTTCCTGGGGATCGAGCAGGTGCGCTTCGGCCAGCGGCTGCTGGTGGAGGAGGCGTTGGAAGAAGCCGCGCTGGCGTGCCTGGTGCCGCCGATGATCATCCAGCCGCTGGTGGAGAACGCCGTCAAGCACGGCATCTGCAATATGCCCGAAGGCGGTACGGTCAGGGTCGGCGCGCGGCGCGCCGGATCGATGCTGTATATCCGCGTCGACAATCCGGTCGACGCGGATACGCCGCCGGCGGCATCCGGCACGGGCAAGGGCAGCGGCATTGGCCTGACCAACGTGCGCCAGCGCTTGGCGGGCGCGTACAAACACGAAGCCAGCATCCATTGGGGCTTCAACGAGAACGGCTTCGGCGTGGAAATCGCGATGCCGGCGCAAACGATCGAGGGTGGAGAGTAATGGTGGAGATCAGCACATGCGTATCGTAATCGTCGACGATGAAATGCTGGCGCGCGCGGTGGTGCGCGAGTACCTGTCCGAACACGCGGATGCGGAGATCGTGGCCGAATGTGCCAACGGCTTCGAGGCCGTCAAGGCGATCACCGAGCTGTCGCCGGATCTGGTGATCCTCGATATCCAGATGCCCAAGCTGGACGGCTTCGAGGTGGCAGAACTGGCGGGAACGAAGACGCGCTACATCTTCGCCACCGCCTTCGACCAGTATGCGATCAAGGCGTTCGAGTTCCATGCGCTCGACTATCTGCTGAAGCCCTTCAGCCAGCAGCGTTTCGATCAGGCGCTGGCGCATGCGCGCGCCAATGTGGGCAAGGGCGACGGCGCCGCCGATCCCGTGGTGGATAACCTGGTGCGCGAGGCGGTCGGACGCAACAAGCCGCTGGGCCGCGTGCTGATACGCGACGGCGCCAAGGTGCACGTGATCAGCAGCGACAAGATCGACTACATCGAAGCGCAGGACGATTACGTGCGGATCCGGGCGGAGGGCAAATCCTATCTGAAGAACCAGCGCCTGACGGAGCTGGAGGGGCAGCTCGACGGCGAACAATTCTTGCGCATCCATCGTTCATACATCGTCAATATCGCCGGCGTAGAACGTATCGAGCAGGCCACCAAGGACAGTCACGTGGCGATCCTGCGCGATGGCGTCAAACTGCCGGTGAGCCGCAGCGGCTATCAGAAAATCAGGGCGGCGATGCAATAAGCATCGCTGCGGTGTTAAAACGGCTTGCTTTGTTTGCGCGCCGCGATGCCGAGCACACTCAGGCCGAGCATGACCGTCAGCACCGCCGACGGCTCCGGCACGGAAGACACGGGCAGCACCAGAAGCGTGTCGTTGCCGGTGGCGATGACGGTGCTGGCGCTATAGTCGTATTTGGACAGGTAGGCCTGGGGATCGACGCTGGCATTCCAGACCGGGGAAGGGCCGCTGGCGACCTCATCGTTGGCAACAATGATCACGGCGGCGAATGATGGTGAACTGATCAGCAATAGCGCACACAGCATGAAGCAAATTGTCTTCGGCATGCATCCACCTGTTGTTAGTTATAAACAAAAGCCTTGTGAGCCCAGTTAGTCATCATACTATGGAATAATTATCATTATATTATTTAATTTTCCCATGGTGACAACATCCGCAATAGTGTGCGGCTATGGTGTGGGAGTGGCGGATTCAATCCGCCACCAGGCCGGCATCAGCTGCTGGATTTCCGGGCGGCCAAAGCGGTCGTCGATCAGGTAGACGGTGCCCTGGTCGGACTGGGTGCGGATCACGCGGCCCGCCGCCTGCACCACTTTTTGCAACCCGGGATAGGTGTAGGTGTAGTCGTAACCGGCGCCGAAGATGGCGTCCATGCGCAGGCGGATTTGCTCGTTGACGGGATTGATCTGCGGTAGTCCCAGGGTGGCGACGAAGGCGCCGATCAGGCGCGCGCCGGGCAGGTCGACGCCTTCGCCGAAAGAGCCGCCCAGCACCGCGAAGCCGATGCCTTCGCTCTCCAGCGTGAAGCGGGCCAGGAACTGCGCGCGCTCGGCTTCGTCCATGCGGCGCGACTGGCGCCACACCGGCACGTCCGGATAGGCTTCGGCGAACTGGTTGGCCGCCTTTTCCATGTAATCGAAGCTGCTGAAGAAGGCCAGGTAATTGCCGCGCTGGCGCTGGTACTGACGGCCCATCAAGGCGGCGATGGGACGCAGCGATTGCTGGCGGTGCTGATAGCGCGTGGAGATGTGCGCGGCCACCTGCACCGACAGCTGCTCGGCCACGAACGGCGATTCGACGTCGACCCAAGCCGTGGTGTCGGGCATGCCGAGCATGTCGCCGAAGTAGTTCCATGGACTGAGCGTAGCCGAAAACAGCGCGGTGGTGTGCGTGCTCTCGAAGCGCGGCTTGAGAAACGGCGCCGGCACGATGTTGCGGATGCAAAGCACCGAGTTGGAATGGCTGGCGCGCGCGCCTTCGCTTTTCTCGATGTCGAACAGCGCGTGGTCGCCGAAGCTCTCGGCCAGCCGCGCGAACAGCAGGGCGCCGAAGTAGAACTCCTGCAGGTCGGCGTCGACATGGCTCGGGTGGTCGGCCATGTAGTCGGAGATCGCGGTGGCCGCCGTCTGCAGCGCGCCCATGAATTTTTCCGGCAAGGTGGCGTAGCACTGGTACTCGGCCGTCTGGTCCTTCTCCAGCTGGTTCCATTGCCGGTGCACGCGGTCGAGCGGCTTTTTCAATTCCTCCGGCGCCACCTTGCGCAGCATGCGCAGGCTGGCGTGCTCCATCTCTGCCGAGTACATCTTGCGCGCGCGGGAGACCATGTTGTGCGCCTCGTCCACCAGCACGTTGACCTTCCAGTCGTTGAGCAACGTGAGGCTGTGCAGCATGGCGCTGATGTCGAAGTAGTAGTTGTAGTCGCCGATGACGATGTCGCACCAGCGCGCCATTTCGCTGCTGAGGTAATACGGGCAGACGTCGTGCGCCAGGGCCACCGCGCGCAAGGTCTCGCGGTCCAGCGCGAGGAAGGATGCTTTCGCCGGCTCGGCGCCGTCGGGCGTATCGGCCGGCACCGTCGGCGGCAGCATGATGTCCAGCGCCGACTGGCGCGCGGCCGGAAGACGGTCGTAGAAACCCTTGGCCAGAGGGCACGATTCGCCGTGGCAGGCCTTGTCCGGATTGACGCAGGCGGTGGACTTGGCCGCCAGCTCCAGGGTGCGCAGAGGCAGCAGCGGCGCGCCCTCGCGGATGATGTCGACGGCGTCCAGCGCCATCTGCCTGCCCGAGGTTTTCGCGGCCAGGAAGAACACCTTGTCGACGCCATGTTCGGCGCTCGCCTTCAACATCGGGAACAGGCTGCCGACGGTCTTGCCGATGCCGGTCGGCGCCTGCGCCAGCAGGCACACGCCCCGGTTGCTGGCCTTGTACATCGCCTCGGCCAGTTGCCGCTGGCCGGGACGGAAATCCGCGTGCGGAAAACGCATGGCCTTGAGCTGCGCATCGCGCGCCTCGCGGTGCGCCATCTCCTTCTTCGCCCATTGCAGGAACAGGCCGCACTGTTTTTCGAAATAGGCGCGCAGCCCGAGCGCAGTATGCTCCTCGTGCAGCAGGGTTTCCTTCTGGCTGCCGATGTCGAAGTAGACCAGCGCCAGATGCACCTTGTCGAGGCCTTGGTCCTGGCACAGCAGATGGCCGTAGATCTTGACCTGCGCCCAATGGAGCTGGCGCTGGTTGTCGGGCATCTTCTTCAAGTCGCCGCGATAGGTTTTGATTTCCTCCAGCCGGTTGGCGCGGCGGTCGTAACCGTCGGCGCGGCCGCGCACGTGCAGCGGGCCGAAGTCGCCGGACAACGGGATCTCGGTCTCGTAATCCTCGTCGCGGCGCGACGTCACCAGCGCGTGGCCGGCGATGCCTTCCTGCGCGGTGGGCGAGGGCGTGAAGCGCAGATCGAGGTCGCCGGTCTTGGCGGTGAACTCGCACAACGCGCGCACGGCGACCGTGTACGTGGCCGCGCTCATGCCGCCCATTGCAGATAGCACACCGAGATCGGCATCTGGTGCGTGGCGCAGTATTCGATCCAGCGCAGCTGGTTGTCCTGCAGGCGGTCGCCGGGACCCTTCACCTCGATCATGTTGTAGCGCCGCTCGGCGGGCCAGAACTGGATCAGGTCGGGGAAACCGCTGCGGTTGGCTTTGATGTCGAGCAGGATGCGCTCGAAGGCGCGCTTCAGGTGCAGCGGCGGGATGCAGTCGAGCGCCAGCCCGATCAAGTCCTCGTCGAGCGCCTCCCAATACAGGAAGGGCGACTGGATGCCGCTCTTGGCCGCGTAGTTGGCCAGGATGGTGGCGCGGTAGCGGTCGCCGTCGAGCTGCGCCAGGCAGTCGGCGAATTGCTGCGCGCGGCGGCGCTGGAAGTCGGCGCTGTGCAGGTCGGCGGGGCCGCGATGGTAGGGATGGAAGAAGGCGCCCGGTATCGGACAGAACACCGCGTCCCAGCACAGCAGGCCGAACAGGGAGTTGATCAGCGAATTTTCAACGTAATAGACCGGCGCGTCGTCGCGCGTCAGGTGGTCGCGCACGACGAACTCGACGTAGTTCGGTTCCTGCGGCGGCGGCAGGCTCAGGTCGATGCGCCGCGCCTGCGCCAGCGGCGTGCGCGGCGGCTTGGCGTGGCCCAGCTTGCGCGCCAGGCGTGGCGCCATGCGCAGCAGTTGTTGGCGTTCGGCCTCGCTCTCGGGCTGTTGCAGCGCGACCTGAAGCAAATCAAAAGCCTCGCGCGGCTGCTCGTCCTTCTCCAGCACGCGGATGGCGCGCGCGCGCGCGCCCGGATAGTGGCAGGTGGCGTAGAGCGCATGCGCGGCCTTCCAGTCGGCCAGCTTTTCCACATGCTGGGCGATGGTGAAGGTCAGTTTGTCGCGGCGGCTGCGCAGCCATTCGTTATCGTCCGAGCAGGGCGGCAGATCGCGGATCACGTCGGCCGGGTCCTCGCCGTCGACAAAGCGCTCGTGGCACTGGTGCAGCATCAGGAAGTCGTCGATGTCGCGGCGGCTGCGGAAACCGCGCGCGGCCGGCGAGAACGCCACCTTCTCGTACTGGTAGATGCCCAGGTCGGACAACACGAACTCGGTCCAGTCCTGGTGATAGTTGCCGAAGAAGATAAGGCGCAGGCGGTCGCACAGCTGCTGCGTCAGATGGCTGTAGACATGGTCGCCCGAATTCTCGTACCAGTTGGAAAAGCGGTGCCGGCCATCGTACTGCTCGCGCAGCGCCTCCAGCTGCTCGCTCTTGCGCAACTGCCGCACGTGCGGCGTCAGCTGGAAGATCTTGCCGATCTCCGGCTTTTGCAGCAGATCGAACAGCTGATCCAGGTCCAGTAGCGGATCTTCCTCGATCAGGCCCAACTCGGTGAGCGGACGGGCGGCCTCGTGCGCGCTACCGATCTCGGCGTAGGCCAGCTTGCTCGCACGGAAAAGCGTTCCCTTGCGCATGACCATGCGCACCAGCAGCGCGCGCGACGCCTGTGGCAGCGTGGGAAAGGCGGAGAGGAAATCGCGTTCCTCGGTGGTCAGCAGATCGTCGTAGCGGTCGCCTATCCACGTCAGCACCTGATGGAAGTTATCCAGGTAATAAAACGCGTTGTCGAGAACTTTGATCATTGCAGGGGAAGCGAGAAGAGCGATAAACTGTATTTATATACAGTGTATCGCTTTCAGCATCGCTTGCCCAGCAAAATCAACCGGGAGGGAACGGATCAGGCTTGTTTGGAGGCGGGGGTGTTTTTTTCGACCATTTCGCTGGCTTTGGCGATTTGCGCTTCGACCGCCTGAACCGCCTGCTTGGTGGCTTTGGTGACTTGCTCGTAGCCACTGAAGGCGTTGTCGATGGCGGTCTTGACGATCTGCACCGCGTTTTCCGAGCCGGGACGCACGTTTTTGGTGACGTCGTAGATCAGCGCGCTCAGGTTGCTCTTGGCCTCGGCCACGTGGGCGTCCGCGGCGCGGGTGAACTCTTCGCGGATCTCGGCGATGATGACGCCCAGTTGCTGGTTGTAGGCGTTGGCGCCGGCGACGCCGGGCTGCAGCTTGGCGGCGGCCAGGCTCATCGCCGCTTTCGGATCGGCCGCCTGGCTCATTTCCTTGCCGGTGGCCAGGCCTTCCTCCATCTGCGACTTGGCGGTGGCCATGTTCAGCGCCACCACCTGCTCGACGCCTTGCACGGCTTTGCTGGTGAGCGCGTTAAACGTTTCAAGCTGGAACTCAAACAGGGCTTTGGTGGCGTTGGCAAATTGCTCGGGATTCGTAAACATACAGTCTCCTCATTATGATGATGGTATGTAATGCCCCGGGGTTCTCCCGTGTTGTTGTGGGTCCATTATTTAGCAAGAACTAACTTTTCGCAACGGCTATCTTTATACGGTCCCGCGACCTTCTCCCAGCCGGCGCCGAGCGGGGTTTGCGAACACGCCAGCTTGCCGTCGATTTTGCTGCGGTACTGCCACCAGGGCGCCGGACCGGCGCTGAGCTGGGCGCTGCACAGCATCAGCGCCAGCAGGGCGGCGACACGCGTATTGATATTCGTCATGGGGCGAGCGTACAGCAAATCGGCGCCGGTGGCGATGCGTGTCGATCCGACATCATGGTCGATAGCATCATAGCGGCGCCACCTTCGGCAGCCGCAAGGTGAAGCGCGCGCCTTCGCCCTCGGTGCTGGTGACGTCGATGCGTCCGCCCAGCACGCCGGTGACGATGTTGTGGGTGATGTACAGGCCCAGTCCGGAGCCGCCCGAGCCGAGCCGGGTGGTGAAGAAGGGATCGTAGATGCGCGGCAGGTTGGCGGCGGGGATGCCGGCGCCGGTGTCGCCGACCTCGATGACGATCTCGCCGTTGCCGCCGTCGCGGGCCGACAGCGTGATCGTGCCGCGGTTGTCCCCCTTGCGGCCGTCGAAGCCGTGCACGATGCTGTTTTCGATCAGATTGTGCAGCGCCTGGCTGAGCGGACCCGGATAGCTGTCCATTTCCAGCATGTGGTCGATGTCCTCCTCCAAGGTCAAGCCGTGCTGGCGCAGGTCGGCGTCGAGCGGTTGCAGCAGTTGCGCGATCGGGTCGCCCAGCACGAAGCGGGCGCGTTGCGAACTGGCGCTGTCGACGGCGATGCGCTTGAAGCTGGCCACCAGCGCCGCCGCGCGGGTCAGGTTGCGCACCACCACCTCGTCGGCGCTGGCGGCCTCCCTCAGGTAGCTTTCCAGCGCCGAGCGGCGCAGGCCGCTGTCCATGTCGCGCCGCAACTCGGCCGTGCGCTCGCTCATGCTGCTGGCCATCACCAGGCTGTTGCCGATCGGCGTGTTCAGCTCGTGCGCCACGCCCGCCACCAGCGCGCCCAGCGCCGCCAGCTTGTCGCGCCGCACCAGTTCCTCCTGCGTCAGGCTGAGGTTGTCGAGCGCGGTGATCAGTTCTTCGTTGGCGTGCTCGGCTTCCTCCTTGGCCTGCAACAGCTCGGCCGTGCGCGCGGCCACCAGTTCCTCCAGATGCTCGCGGTGGCGCCGCAACTCTTCCTCGCGGCGGGTGCGGACGATGGCGATGCCGGCGATGTAGGTGGCCGCGCCGATCAGCGTCAAATCCTCGGGGCTGGGCGTGCGCACCTCGCGGTAGTACATCGCGAACGAACCGAGCACCGTGTCCTTGTCGAGCATGATCGGCATCGACCAGCACGCGCGCAGGCCGTATTGCGCGGCCAGCGCCCGGTAATCGGCCCACAGCGGATCGTTCATAATGTCGGCCACCACCACCGTTTGCTTGCGGTGGATGGCGGTGCCGCAGGAGCCGGCCACCGGACCGACCGCCAAGCCTTCGAGGGCGGCCAGATAGTCCGGCGGCATGCTCGGGCCGGCGCCGACCTGGACGGTGACGCCGTCCGGCGCCAGCAGCATCGCCGTGCACATGACATCCTCGGACTGCGATTCGATCAGCAGCATCAGGCGGTCGAGGATCTCGCGCAGCGGCGCGGCGCGGGCTATCATCTCGAGCAAGCGGTTTTTGCCGTCGCGCAGCGCGTCGGCCAGCTTGCGCCGCGTCACATCGACCACCCGCATGTGCATCAGCCGGTGCGGCCCCGAGTTGAGCGGCACCATGCGCAGCTCGCAGCACAAGGGGCGCCCGGAGCTGTGCCGCATGGTCAGTTCGAACAGCTGCACGCCGCCCGCCATGACTTGCTCGACATGCGCCTCGAACACCTGCGGCGACGGGCGTCCGTCCGGTTGCGCGGGCGGACACAGCGACAGAAAATGCGTTTGCACCAATTCCGTTTCGGTCAGCCCGAACAGCTCGCGCGTGCGCCGGTTGACGTCCAAAATGCGGTAGCTGCCGCGTTGCAGCAGCAGGATGGCGTCCGGCGAGCCGGACAGCATGGTGTGGTAGTTGACCTCCAGCGTGGACATGGCCGGCAGGCCGGCCTCGATCGGCGCGGGCGGGATGGCCTTCAAGCGCAGCAGGATTTTTTCGGCCAGGTCGTCGGCGTTGAAACTGAGCGGCAGATAGACTTCGGCGCCGGCCGCCCGGGCGCGCTCGCGTTCGTCCTCGCTGGGCGAGCTCGACAACACGTAGATGGGCAAATCGGGGCCGCACACCCGGTGCAGGCGCTGGCACAGTTCCAGGCCGGCGCTGCCTGCCAGGGCCGCGTCCAGCGCGGCCAGGGCGACGCCGCCGGCGGCGGCCACGACCAGCGCCTCGTCGCCGCGGCTGACGGCGCGCACGTCGTAGCCATACCTACCCAGCGTCTTGCCCAGCGTGACGTGATCGTACGCCGAGCTGGTGGCAATCAGTATCGTGTGCGGCTGATCGGGTGGGAACGGCGGCATCATGAGAGAGGGTCCCGGTTCCGCAAAGCGGAGGTGAAAACTAGTGTATTACAAGATGGGTGGGACCCGCCAGCGTTTATGCCGCCGTCACCGTGGCCGCTTCCTGCGCCTGTTTAATTTGTGGAAAGTTATCCTCGATCCAGTCGACCAGCACCTCGAGCCGCTCGGCGGCCTCGCGTCCCAGCGGGGTCAGGCTGTACTCCACATGGGGCGGCAACACCTGTTGCGCCACACGCAGCACCAGGCCGTCGTAGGCCAGCGCATCGAGCGTCTGCGCCAGCATTTTCTCGCTGACCCCGCCGATCGCGCGCCGCAACTGGCTGAAGCGGTGGGTGCCGTCGAGCAGCACGACCAGCACCAGCACGCCCCAGCGGCTGGTGATGTGGGCCAATACGGCGCGTGACGGGCAGTCGGCGGCGAGCACCTCGGCGCGCTGGCCGTCGCCAAGGGCCGCGAGGCTGTTGCGCAGGGATTTGCTGGTTTTCGGCTCGGTCATGGCGGTTTCCATTCTGGATAGGGTGTACTTACTAAATTGTACGTACTTACAATTCGAAAGTATAGGCTTTATGATAGTCCGGACCGCGCGGAATGTCCCTGCGGAGCTTAATTCAAAGGAGAAATCATGATTATTGTTACCGGTGCAACCGGCCAACTGGGCCGCCTGGTGATCGCCAGCCTGTTGAAAACCACGCCCGCCGCGCGGATCGTCGCCGCCGTGCGCGACGTCGCCAAGGCCGCCGATCTGGCCGCGCAGGGCGTGCAAGTGCGCCGCGCCGATTACAACGACCCCGCGTCGCTGGATAGCGCCTTCGTGGGCGCAACCAAGGTGCTGCTGATCTCGTCGAGCGAGGTGGGGCGGCGCGTGCCGCAGCACCGCGCCGTCATCGACGCGGCCGCGCGCGCCAAGGTCGGCCTGTTCGTTTACACCAGCGTGCTGCGCGCCGATAGCAGCCAGTTGGGACTGGCCGCCGAGCACCGCGAAACTGAAGCGCTGATCCGCGCCTCCGGCCTGGCCTACAGCCTGCTGCGCAATGGCTGGTACGTGGAAAACTATACCGCCGGGCTCGCTGGCGCGCTGGCGCACGGCGCCTTGGCCGGCGCGGCGGGGGAGGGACGCATCGCCGCCGCCGCCCGTGCCGACTATGCGGACGCGGCGGCTGCCGTGCTGTCCAGTGCCGGGCCGGTCGAGCAGGTGTATGAACTGGCGGGCGACACGGCGTTCACGCTGGCGGACCTGGCGGCGGAATTGTCGCGCCAGTCCGGCAAGCAGGTGCCGTTCCACAACTTGCCGCAGCAGGAATACCGCGAGATGTTGATCGGCGTGGGCCTGCCGGCGCCCGTGGCCGACCTGATCGCCGATTCCGACGCCGCCGCCGCCAAAGGCGCGCTGGACGACAGTGGCCATGCGCTGAGCAAGCTGATCGGCCGTCCGACCATCACGCTGGCGGACGCCGTCAAAGCGGCGCTGTAGCGTTGGAAATCGAGCTCGCTGTGGCATGCCCAGCGTTGCGCAAAACCGCGCGGGAATGAAAAAAGCTCCATCTGACCTCTCGGTTGATGGAGCTTTTTTGCGTATCCGGTAGAGTGGTGCCCACGGAGGGACTCGAACCCCCACACCTTGCGGCACATGGACCTGAACCATGCGCGTCTACCAATTCCGCCACGTGGGCACTGAACTGCTTGCTGCTTCTTGCTTCCGCTGCGTGTTCTGCAACAGAGGCCCGAATCTTAAAGGAGGGCTGTCACCTCGTCAATAGCAAATTTGGTGCTTGGGCGAAATTTTTTGATTTGAAAGTTGCGATTGTTTCACTACAATCAATTCATGAATGATAGTCACACTCTTTGCCTGCTGGCCCTTGTTTCCATCCTGTCGCTGCCCTTGGCCGCAAAGGGGGCGGAGGTCGTCACGCTGATCGCCGGCGAGTGGGTGCCATACCTTTCCGAATCCTTGCCGGACAACGGTCCGGTAGCGCGTGTGGTCACCGAGGCGTTCGCACTGGAAGGTATCACTGTGAAGTATTTGTTTCGTCCATGGAACCGGGCATATGCCGAAGCCGCCCAGGATCTGGCCCACGGCACGCTGGTCTGGAGCATGTCCGGCAAGCCGACCGACCGCACCCGTCGCTTCCATCAAAGCGCGGTGCTGTTCTACGGCCAGTCGGTGTTCTTTCACCGAAAAAATTTCCCCTTTCAATGGCGCGGCGAGCAGTCATTGAAGGGCCTGCGCATGGGCGGCACGGCCGGCTATGAGTATTTTTTCGATAGAAGCCCGCTGCTGAACATCGACAAGTCGGCCAGCACCGATGCGCAGAATTTCCATAAGCTGCTGGCGGGGCGCTTCGACGTGTTTCCGCTCAACTTGGATGTCGGCTTGTCGATCATGAAGACCGACCTGACGCCGCAGGAGGCCTCGGTGCTCACGTGGGATCCGCGTCCCTACAACATCGCCCACTACCATATTTTGTTCAACAGGAAGAACCCGGCCAACACGCGCCACGTGGCGCTGTTCGATCGCGGCTTGAAGCGTTTGCGTGAGAGCGGCCGCTACGATCAAGTCATGCGCGGTTTCACGCAGGAGGACAAGTTTGGCAGTTTGGAAAAAAAGATCCGGGCGCAGTGAGTGCCGCGCCCTGCGCCCGTTTTTCCCTATGGTCCATGCGACACTCCTAAAAAGTGTCAACGTATTTCAGTATCAGTCAGCGCAATGAAAAAAGCCCCCAATACGCCGTAAGGCTGACTGGAGGCGTTTTTGCGGAATTTTGTGGTGCCCACGGAGGGACTCGAACCCCCACACCTTGCGGCACATGGACCTGAACCATGCGCGTCTACCAATTCCGCCACGTGGGCACTGTACTGCTTACTGCGTCTTGCTTCGCTGCCGCGTGTTCTGCAACAGAGGCCAGAATCATAAGTGAGCGGCCCATCCCAGTCAAGGGAGAAACCCATTTTTTGTGAAAGAAATTCGCGCGCCACAACTGGCGCCGCGTGGGCAGGGCGGGGCGGATTTCGCGCTTGCTTGTTCAGTCGCACTTTCGTAAGCTCCAGTTTGCCCACTCGGCATCCAAGCATACGGAGACACTCAATGGAGATGTTGAACAACTGGTTTAACAGCCAGGGATTTATGCCGCACGGCCACTGCTTTTTGTGGATACCGTCCATCCTGTGGACCAGCGTCATCGCCGACGCGCTGATCGCACTGGCATATCTGACCATCCCCGTCACGCTGATTTACTTCATTCGCCGCCGCAGCGACATGCCGTTCAACTGGATGTTCATCGCCTTCGGCGTGTTCATCCTCGCCTGCGGCAGCACGCACATGGCCGAGATCTGGGTGGTATGGCGTCCCGACTATGTGCCGTTGGTGATCCTCAAGGCGATCACGGCGGCCGCCTCGGTGGTGACGGCGATCGCGCTCGTGCGGCTGGTGCCGGTGGCCTTGCTGATTCCCAGTCCCGCGCAGTTGGCCGCCGTCAATGCCGAGCTGCTGCAAGCGAATAAGGACCTGCGCGCCGCGATGGAGCGCGCCGAAGTGGCGAACCGGGCCAAAAGCGCTTTCCTCGCCGCGATGAGCCACGAGCTGCGCACGCCGCTCAACGCCATCCTCGGTTACACGCAAATACTCAAGCGCGACAAGCAGCTGTCGCCGTCCCAGCAAGCCGGCCTCGGCACGATTCATCAAGGCGGCCACCACCTGCTGGCGCTGATCAACGACGTGCTGGACCTGTCGCGCGTGGAGGCGGGCAAGATGGAGTTCCATCCGAAGCCGGTCCGGCTGGGCGAATTGTTGACGGTGGTCGCCGACATCATGCGCGTGCGGGCCGAGCAGAGACACTTGCACTTTGAGCTGGAACTGGTCGGCGGGCTGCCGCTCGCGATTAGCGTCGATGAGACGCGGCTGCGGCAGGTATTGTTGAACTTGCTTGGCAATGCCGTCAAATTCACCGACCACGGCGCGGTGCGGCTGCGGGTTTCGCCCTCTCCCGCGCCCGCCCCGGCCCCGGCGGTCCCGGCGGCGGACGGTTCCGCCGCCGTCTCCGGCGGGGCCGAGGCGACGGCCACGGCCCATCTGCGCTTCGAAGTGCTCGACGAGGGCGTGGGCATCGACGCCTCCCAGCTGGATATCATTTTCGATCCGTTCGAGCAGGTCGGCGAGGCCGCGCGGCGCGCCGGCGGCACGGGCCTGGGCCTGACGATCAGCCGCCAGCTGGTGCGCCAGATGGGTGGCGAGGTGAAAGTGGAGAGCGTGCCGGGGCGCGGCAGCCGCTTCTGGTTCGATGTCCCGATGCCGGTGGTCGACGCGCCCGGCGCCGCCGCGGGAGGCGACGGGATCCCCAGTGGCTACCTGGGGCCGCGCAAAACCTTGCTGGTGGTGGATGACGTGGCCACCAACCGCGCCTTGCTGCGCGATCTGCTGGGGGCGCTTGGCTTTCGGATGCTGGAGGTCGACAACGGCGCCGCCGCGTTACGCCTGGCGAAAATCGACCCGCCCGACCTGGTGTTGATGGATATGGTGATGCCGGACATGGATGGCATTGAAACGACCCGCAGGCTGCGCGCCGAGCCGGACACCGCCAGGACGCCGGTGCTGATCATTTCGGCCAGCTCGACGCCGGAGGAGGGGCTGCGTGCGATCGCGGCAGGCGCCGACGCCTTCCTCGGCAAGCCGGTCGACGAGCATGCGCTGCTTGGCGAAATCGGCGCCCGCCTCAATTTGCAGTGGATAAAATGACGGGGCAATGAAAAAAGCCCCCGGCGCTGTTAGGCTAGCCGGAGGCTTTTTTGCGGAATTTGTGGTGCCCACGGAGGGACTCGAACCCCCACACCTTGCGGCACATGGACCTGAACCATGCGCGTCTACCAATTCCGCCACGTGGGCACTGATACTGCTGAACAACAACTGCTATTATAGCGACAGGGTGAGTTTCGCGCCAGATGAACTTTCGTTCCATACTGCGCATCAACCCGGTCTAGCAGTTTCTCGGTTAAACTTTTGTTTTTCAACATTGTCGCTGCGAGAGACCAAGATTATAGAGCAATCCTGCGCAATGTCAAACACCAAATTCGGAATATGTCTGAAAAATCCTGCAGAAGGGCGGCCAATTAGGCTATCCCGGCGTTTCCAAGTACACTACGCCTGTCGTCGTGTCATATATATGCACCCGACGATTTTGCCAGGCCGGATTTCCTCTGAACACTGTCAATAACAACTACAGAAATACTTTTGAACCAAACTACCCACACCATTCCCAGCCGGGAGGAAATTCTCGGCATCTTCCGCAGCGCCAAGGCGCCGCTTGACCTGCTCGCAGTAGCGAAGTCGCTCAAAGTCGCCAATGACGCGCAAGCCGTGCTGTCGCGCCGGCTCAACGCCATGCAGCGCGACGGCCAGATCGTCGCCGACGACACCGGCCACTTCTCGTTGGCGACCGAGACCGGCTTTGTCGCCGGCCGCGTCAGCAGCCACCGCGACGGCTTCGGTTTCGTCATCCCGGACGAGCCGGGCGAGGACCTGTTCCTGCCCGAGAAGGAAATGCAGAAAGTGCTGCACGGCGACCGCGTGCTGGCCAAGGTCATCGGCGTCGACCGCCGCGGCCGGCCGGAAGGCACCATCGTCGAAGTCGTCCAGCGCGCCAACACGCACGTCATCGGCCGCCTGCTCAACGAAAACGGCACCTGGATCGTCGCGCCGGAAGACCAGCGCATCGCCCAGGACATCCTGATCGAAGGCTCGATCGGCAAGGCCAAATCGGGGCAGGTCGTCAGCGTCGAGCTGACCGAGCAGCCGATGCGTTTCAAGCAGCCGGTCGGCAAGATCGTTGAAGTGCTGGGATCGCTTGACGATCCGGGCATGGAGATCGAAATCGCCGTGCGCAAGTTCGGCGTGCCGCACATCTTCTCCGACGCCGCGCTCAAGCAGGCCAACAAGCTGCCCGACGTGGTGCGCGAGATCGACCTGGCCGACCGCGTCGACCTGCGCGACATTCCGCTGGTGACCATCGACGGCGAAGACGCGCGCGACTTCGACGACGCGGTCTACTGCGAACCGGTCAAGATCGGCCGCGCCAACGCCTACCGCCTGATCGTCGCCATCGCCGACGTCAGCCACTACGTCAAGCCGAACGACGCGCTCGACACCGACGCGCTCGAACGCAGCACCTCGGTCTACTTCCCGCGCCGCGTGATTCCGATGCTGCCGGAGAAGCTGTCGAACGGCCTGTGCTCGCTGAACCCGGCGGTCGACCGTTTGACCCTGGTGTGCGACGCCGTCATCACCGCCAAGGGCGAGATCAAGGCCTACCAGTTCTACCCGGCCGTGATCCACTCGGCCGCGCGCCTGACCTACACCGAAGTGGCCGACATCCTCGGCAACACCAAGGGACCGGAAGCGGCGCGCCGCCCGGGCATCGTGCCGCATCTGCTGAATTTGTACGACGTCTACCAGGCCTTGCTGAAGGCACGCAGCGAACGCGGCGCGATCGACTTCGAGACCACCGAAACGTATATCGTCTGCAACCCGTCGGGCAAGATCGAAAAGATCATCCCGCGCACCCGCAACGAAGCGCACAAGCTGATCGAAGAATGCATGTTGACCGCCAACGTCTGCGCGGCCGACCTGCTGATCCGCCACAAGCATCCCGGCACCTACCGCATCCACGCCAGCCCGACCGCTGAAAAGCTCAAGCAGGTGCGCACCTTCCTCAAGCAGGTGAACCTGACCTTGAACGGCGGCGACAAGCCGACCGCCGGCGATTACGCCGAGCTGATGCGCCAGGTCAAGGAGCGTCCGGACGCGTCGCTGCTGCAAACCATGCTGCTGCGCTCGATGCAGCAGGCGGTCTACTCGCCCGACAACATCGGCCACTTCGGCCTGGCGTACGAGGCCTATGCCCACTTCACCAGCCCGATCCGCCGCTATCCGGACTTGCTGACGCACCGCGCCATCAAGGCCATCCTGCTTGGTAAAAAGTACGAGCCGAAGATCCCGTCGACCAGCGTGCTCAACACGAACGTCTCGAACGCCACGCGCAAGCAGCAGGCCAAGGACAAGGCCGACGGCAAAGAGAAAAAAGCCGCCGTCGACCTGACCGTGTGGGACGCGCTGGGCGTGCACTGCTCGGCCAACGAGCGCCGCGCCGACGAAGCGTCGCGCGACGTCGAAGCCTGGCTCAAGTGCTACTTCATGCAGGACAAGCTGGGCGAGGAATTCACCGGCATCATCACCGGCGTGACCAGCTTCGGCATCTTCGTGCAACTGGATCAATTGTTCGTCGAAGGCATGGTGCACATCACCGACCTTGGCGCCGACTACTTCCAGTACGACGACGCCCGCCACGAGCTGCGCGGCGACCGCACCGGCAAGCGTTTCCAGCTGACCGACCGGGTCGACGTGCAAGTGGTGCGCGTCGATCTGGAATCGCGCAAGATCGATCTGCGCCTGGCCGGCGCCGACGCGCCGCCGCCACGTCCGGAGAAACCGTCCAAGGATCGGAAGGGCAACATCAAGCCGGGCCCGACGACGTCGCAGCGCCACGAGGTGAAGACCACCGCGCCGAAGTCGGCGCCGTCCAAGCCGTCGCAATCGGCCCAGCCTTCCGCCCCACAGCCGGCCGCCAAGCCGGCGTCGCGCTCGCGTGGCGGTCGCGGCAAAACCAATGCCGCGGCGAGTGCCGCGGTAGCACCCCGAGCAGCGAAGCCTGCCTCAAAAAGTAAGAAGAAGCGATAAATAATGAAGAACAAAATGATTTTTGGTTTCCATGCGGTGACCTCGCGTTTGCGTCATGAGGCCTCATCCGTGGAAGAGATTTTCATCGACGCCACGCGCGACGACCGCCGCATGAAGGATCTGGTCGCCAACGCCAAGGCGGCCGGCGTGCGCGTCATGCCGGTCGACTCGGCACGGCTGGACAAGATCGTCGGCACCCGCCGCCACCAGGGCGTGATCGCCTTCGCCTCGCAGCTGGCGCTGGCGCGCAATCTCGATGAACTGCTCGACGCCATCGAAGGCCCGCCGCTGCTGCTGGTCCTCGACGGCATCACCGACCCGCACAACCTGGGCGCCTGCCTGCGCGTGGCCGACGGCGTCGGCGCCCACGCGGTCATCGTGCCGAAGGACCGCGCCGTCGGCCTGAACGCCACGGCCGCCAAGGTCGCCAGCGGCGCGGCGGAGACCGTGCCTTACATCACCGTCACCAACCTGGCGCGCACCCTGCGCGACCTGAAGGACCGCGACATCTGGCTGATCGGCACCTCCGACGACGGCGAAAAAGGCCTGTACGAAGCCGACTTCACCGGCCCGACCGCGCTGGTCATGGGTTCGGAAGGCGAGGGCATGCGCCGCCTGACGCGCGAGACCTGCGACATGCTGGTCAGCATCCCGATGTTCGGTTCGGTTGAAAGTTTGAACGTCTCCGTGGCCTCCGGCGTCTGTCTGTACGAAGCGCGCCGCCAGCGCCTTGCCAAGGAAGCTTAAACAGCATCCCGGCAAAGCAGTTCCGGCGGCTCACTTCGAGGGCCGCCGTTCTCCTTCCCTCCAAGTCTGCCGCTTCTTAGCAACCTCCAACCGGATGCGCTAACATGGGCGTTTCGGTTGTCATTCCGTACAGCTATGTTCAACCACCTGCGACAAGACATTAACAGCATCATCGAACGCGACCCCGCCGCCCGCAACACCTGGGAGGTGCTCACTTGCTATCCCGGCCTGCAGGCGATCGTCATGCACCGCTGGGCCAGCTGGTGCTGGTGGCATGGCATGAAGTGGCTGGGCCGCTTCATTTCCTATCTGGCGCGTATCATCACCGGGATTGAAATCCACCCGGGCGCCACGATCGGCCGGCGCGTCTTCATCGACCACGGCTTCGGCGTGGTCATCGGCGAGACGGCCGAAGTCGGGGACGACTGCACCATCTACCAGGGCGTGACCTTGGGCGGCACCTCGCTGCACGCCGGCAGCAAGCGCCACCCGACCTTGGCGCGCGGCGTCATCGTCGGCGCCGGCGCCAAGGTGCTGGGCGGCTTCACGGTGGGCGAATACGCCAAGGTCGGCTCCAACGCCGTGCTGCTCAAGCCGGTGCCGGCGGGCGCCACGGCGGTCGGCAATCCCGCGCACATCGTGCAGAAGGAAGCGGCGGCGCCGGTCAGCGCCACCGCGCACCTGTTCTCTGCCTACGGGGTGACACCGAACGGCGACGATCCGCTGTCGAAAGCGCTGCACGGCCTGATCAACCACGCCGTCCAGCAGGAACAGCAGATCGAGCGCATCCTGGCAGTGCTGAAGGCGGCGGGCTTGCCCTGTCAGGGAGTAGCCGAATGTGATAAATTGAATTCCGACCAATTAAACAAGCTCGTCGAATAAGGATAATGGACATGGAATCACCCGCAGGCGCAGAAGTACTGGACCCGTTTGAAATCCGCGTGCTGGCCGTGCTGGCCGAAAAGGAAGCGCTCACGCCGGACAACTACCCGCTGTCGCTGAACGCGCTGGTCAACGGCTGCAATCAGCTGTCGAGCCGCGATCCGGTGATGTCGATCTCGGAAGAAACGGTGGCCGACGTCCTGCAGCGGCTGATGCAGCGCAAATACGTCAACGGCATCACGCAGGCCGGCGCGCGGGTCACCAAGTACGAGCACCGGATGCGCATCAAATGGTCGCTGGAGCAGGACAAGCTGGCGGTGCTGACGATCCTGATGCTGCGCGGGTTGCAGACGGCGGGCGAGATCCGCACCCGCACGGGGCGCTTGCACGACTTCAAATCGGTGGCGGACGTCGAGCAGGCGCTGCAGTTCCTGATCGACAAATATCCGCCGCTGGTCTCGAAGCTCGCCCTCGCGCCCGGTACCAAGGAGCCGCGCTACGGCCAGTTGCTGGGCGGCGAAGAAGCGCTGGCGCGAGAGGAAACGGCGGCCGGCCTGGGCGGCTCGGTCAGCTCGGCCTCGTCGGGCGGCCGGGTCGCCGCGCTGGAGCAGGAAGTGCAGCAACTGCGGCGCGACTTCGACGACCTCAGCGCCCAGTTCGCCGAATTCCGCAAACAGTTCGAATAGCAACTCCGGGGTCAGGTCCACCATTTCTACACGGGCTGGTCTGTTGTGATCATTTTGTCGTGAATTCGACCAGCGCCTCATCGGGGAAGGCTTTGTTGCCGGTCGGGACGGAGTAGGATTTGCCGTCCCGGAGAACTTTCAGCGCCAATCGTTGCTCGCCCCAGACCAAGGTTGCGCCGCTGATGACCGTATCGCTGCGTCCGCCGTAGCGAAACTGTTTGTGCGTACACCAATCGGTGGTCAAGGTCAGCGCCGTGATCTGCATGCGTAACGTCCATGTCAACAGCTTCTTGCCGATCGCCGTCGTGACCGCGCATTCCAGCCTCAAGTCGCCCAACCGGCGCATGCCCTCCGGCACGCCGTCGCTGCGCACATCCGCGTTCCAGCTGTAGCCACGCTTGCTCTTGTTGAGGATCAGGTCGGCGTCCTCATCTTCCGCCGCTTCGTCGCGCGGCAGGACGAAGCCGCCGTCCGCCGCCAGCGGCACAGGAATCGTCGTCGTGGCGCCGACAATGGCTAGCGTGAGCCCGTCCATCGCGCCGTCGGCGTTGCCACGCAGGCGGAAGCGGACCGGCTTGGCTGTCGGCGCCAGGTCGTGACGGTCGTCGAACGCGTCCAGTCCCGCCAGCATGTAGCGGTAGGGCAGCAGCGTTGGATTCTTCGGCCCGGGTATCGTGATGGTGTGATCCGCATCGGCAATATCATCGCCCCCCGCCGCCGCGCCGGCAAACGATGCCAGCGTGGCCAGCAGCAGGGCGACGGGAAAGCTCCGTGTCGCCCGCCCCATATCAACCTTCCTCGCGGCGGCGGCGCATCCAGATGGCCACCGCGATCATGGCGGCCCCGGCGACCACGCCGATCCAGACATTGGCATTGCCCAGGGTCGCCCACGACTCGCCGAAGATCGTTTGCGGCACCGGCAGGCGGTGCGGAACGTGCTCCATGGCGATATGGGCTTCGTCGAACAGCAGCCACGCGCCCGGCACCACGCTGAGCAACAGGCGGCTGACGATATTGCTGACGAACCAAGTCGAGTTGATGCCGATGTGCATGGCTTTTTCGGCCCACAGCAACAGCAGCGCCGTCACCAGCGGCGTGCCGACCGCCCACAGGAACACCTTGGAGCGCGCCATGCTCGACACCATCAGCAACCAGCCCACCGTCGGCAGCGCCCACATTACGTACAAGGGAATCAGACCGAGCATGCGCAGCGGCGTCAAGTAAAGGTCCGGCGTAAGGAGCAGCTCGCCGAACACGTTCGTACCGTGCATCAACAACAGGAAGGCGCCGATGAACAGGATCAGCAGCGACAGCACGAAGCCGATGCCCAGCGTGATCAGCGGCGCCACGACGGCGGCGAGCAAAACCTTCGACAGCACCGTCATCGAGTCCGACACCGGCAGCGATTTCCAGAACAGCAGACTGCGGTCGCGCCGCTCGTCATGCAGCGCGCCGAGGCAGTAGAAGAACACCAGCACGCCAAGCACCAGCAGCACCGGCGCGGAAGAGGCCATATACGCCTGCGCCATCGTTTCGACGACTTGCGTGCGCACCTTGCCCTCCAGGGTGACCGACAGGATTTGCGACGGCGAACCGTCGCCGTTGATGCTGATGTTCTTGTCGAACGTGGCCGCGACCAGCGCCATCACTGCGATCAGCGCGGCGATCACCGCCGGCGCCCACACCAGCATGCCCTTGTGTTCCCACATCTCGCGCTTGATCAGCCATTTCATGGTTTTCATGCGTAGGTTCCTTTCATGGTGGCGACAAACAGATCGGCGACGCTGGGCGTGCGCAGTTCGCCGAAGTTCGCCAGTTGCTCGCGCGATACGCCGTCAAACAGCATGATGGATTTGCCGAACACGGTACGCTGGGTCATCGGCTGCAGCGCGTTGGCGGCGGCGATGAATGGCGGCTCGACCATCACTTCCGTGAAGCGCTCGCCGACCTCGTCCATCGTCGCGGCCAGCGAGATCTTGCCGTCCTGGATGAACATCAGGTCGGTCAGGATGTGCTCGACCTCTTCGATCTGGTGCGTCGTGATGACGATGGTTTTGTTCTCATCGAAATAGTCCTCCAGCAGGTTCTGGTAGAACTGCTTGCGGTACAGGATATCGAGGCCCAGGGTCGGCTCGTCGAGCACCAGCAGCTTGGCGTCGATGGCCATGACCAGCGCCAGGTGCAGCTGCACCACCATGCCCTTGGACATGGCCTTGACCTTCATCCGCGGATCCAACTTGGTGATGGCCAGATATTTCTCCGCCTTGCTGCGGTCGAAGCGCGGATGGACGCCTTCGACGAAATCGATCGCGTCCTTGACCTTGAGCCACTTCGGCAGGATGGCGACGTCGGCGATGAAGCACACCTCGTTCATCAGCGCGTCGCGCTGGGTGCGCGGGTCCATGCCGAGCACCGACAACTCCCCGTCGAACTGGGTCAGTCCCAGCAGGGCTTTGAGCGTGGTGGTCTTGCCGGAGCCGTTGGGGCCGATCAGGCCGACGATGCGACCTGCCTCGACCGTGAAGGTGACGCCGTCCAACGCGGCTTGCTTGCCGTATTTTTTGCTGAGGTTGGACGCGGTGATGATGGTGCTCATGCCGTACCTCCTGGCGCCGCCGGCTTGAGCAGCGATTCGGGGTCGAGACCGAGCCGGCGGATGCGTTCGAGCATGGCCGGCCATTCTTCGCGCAGGAAGCGCTCGCGTTCGCTCGCCAAAAGTTTTTCGTGGGCGCCATCGGTAACGTACATGCCTAATCCCCTTCTTTTTTCGACCAAGGTTTCGTCCACGAGCTCCTGATAGGCCCGCGATACGGTAATCGGATTGAGTTGATAATCGGCGGCAACCTGCCGGACCGAGGGCAGCGCGTCGCCCGGCTTGAGGACGCCATCGAGCATCATGCCGATGACCTTGTCCTTCAGCTGCCGGTAGATCGGCGCGTTGTCATTCCAGCCTATCGTGGACATACATGTGTACCCCTTGATGTGTGTTAATGAAGTGGTGTTGTAGTTAACTATAACAGTGATGCTGAAAAAAGCAAGCCGATTTTTCGGTGATCGCGGACTAACCGACTTTAGCCATCAATTCGAGTGCGTTGGGCAATGCCGCGCCGGACGCGGTGTTGTCGAAGATGCACCATCCAGGGTGTTTTTTTAGATAATCGGCAACTTGATTCAGATATTTTTCTTCATACGGTGAGTAATAAATTCGCGGACTGCCGTGCAAACGCGCGTAAACCGTGTCGGTGGTCGGGACGAAAACGCCGGCTTGGCCGGCCGGCGGGTCGGCGATGACGCGCGTGACGCGATGACGTTTCATCAACTCGGTGGCCTCGTCGCCGAACCAGCTACCGTGGCGCGCTTCGCACGCAAAGTCGCATTTGAAGCTTTCATGCAGGCGTTCGAAGAACCCGTCGGCAACCTTCAGGTCGAATACCAGGCTAGGCGGTAGTTGCACCAGGATGCAGCCGAGTTTGTCGCCCAATGTGCCGGCCTCGGCCGCAAACCTTGCCAGTAAATCATCAATGCCGACTAACTTTTGATAATGGCTGATGCTTCTAGGTAACTTAACCGAAAAGCGGAACTCATCCGGCACGCTTTCGGCCCAGCGCGCATAAGTCGAGGCCTGATGCGGCTTGTAGAAGGATGAGTTGATTTCGGCCGCGTTCAGGACGGTGGCGTAGCGCTGCAAATGGCTGCCTTCGCCGGGAAAGCGCGACGCCGATTGCCGGTCGATACTCCACCCGGCGCAACCAATACGTATATTTGAAATCATTTTATTAACCCCGCTCAAAAAAGAACACCTTGGTTCATTTTAAGGCTTATTCCGAATCCGCGGCGCCCAGTTCGGCGGATTGGCCGGATCAATTAACCGATCATCTTTTTGATTATTTAAGGTTACTAGCAATTGTATATTTTCCGAATATATCTGGTATATGGATTATTTATTATAAGATCAGGCTACGTAGAATACCGTACTTGACATATTAAATTGCACCAAATTGGCGCATTCAAAAAGAATGATAATAGGAAATTATTGTTTAAAATATGAATTATCGAACAATGTTGCCATCTCCGAAAAGTCCGTGCTATATTGTTTTCACCGCTGAAGCCCTTGGTTGTCATCCTCCGCGCCATTATCAATCTCGATAGCGGTCGCGCTGAGATATTCCAATTTTCCATACGTCTGCGCAGGCGTCCGGGTTAATTGGTAGTGCTGCCCTCGATAACCTTTTGTTTAAATCTCTTCCAATTCGATGTCATCTTGATCATCGGTGGATGATGGCTGGCGCCTGTCTGACTAATCATAGTCATCCGTTTAAATCATTCATCAGCATGGATATTGATTATGAATAAACTCAAGTACGATATACCGGCCGCTATCGTGGTCTTCCTGGTGGCGCTGCCGCTATGCCTGGGTATCGCCCTGGCGTCGGGCGCCCCCCTGTTCTCCGGCATCATCTCCGGCATCATCGGGGGCATCGTCGTGGGGATGATCAGTGGCTCGCAGACCAGCGTCAGCGGTCCTGCCGCCGGTCTGGCCGCCGTGGTGCTGGCCTCGATCACCAAGCTCGGGACGTTCGAGATCTTGCTGGTGGCGATATTGATTGCCGGGGTATTGCAGCTGGCAATGGGTATATTCCGCGCCGGTTTCATCGCCAACTATATTCCGTCGAATGTGATAAAGGGCCTGCTCGCCGCGATCGGTATTCTATTGATACTTAAGCAGATTCCGCACGCGATCGGCTACGACAAGACCGATGTCGATAATTTCTCATTTACGCAAGGGAATGGTGAGAATACATTCTCCGCCATTATCAACGCGTTGAATGTCATCACGCCCGGCGCGCTGATTATTTCTCTGCTGTCGGTTCTGATCCTGGTCTACTGGGATAAAACACCATTCAAGCGGTTCAAGCTGTTGCCGGCGCCGCTGTTCGTGGTGGCATTGGCCATTCTTTTGAATATCATGTTCAATAAATATGTTCCCGCGCTTGGAATTGAACAAACCCATCTGGTCGATATTCCACCCATCGATACCGGCAATCTTGGCGCTTATTTGCACTTGCCGGATATTGGCCATTTCGCCAATCGCGATGTCTGGTTCGTCGGCATTACCATCGCCATTGTCGCCTCGCTGGAAACGCTGCTGAATGTGGAGGCGGTCGACAAGCTCGATCCCCACAAGCGTGAAACACCGCCCAATCGCGAGCTGGTGGCCCAGGGTTTCGGTAATATCTTTGCCGGCCTGCTGGGCGGCCTGCCGGTGACCTCGGTTATCGTCCGCAGCTCGGTGAACGTTCAGTCGGGCAATAAAACCAAGGCTTCCGCCGTACTGCACGGCGTGTTCATGCTGGTCAGCGTTGCATTGCTGAGCCCGTTATTGAATCTGATTCCATTGGCCGCTTTAGCTGCCATCCTCATCACTACCGGCTATAAATTGGCGAAGATATCGTTGTTCCGCGATATGTATCAAAAAGGATGGTCGCAATTCGTTCCTTTCGTCATTACCGTGCTGGCAATTGTCTTCACCGATTTGCTGATGGGCGTGCTGATCGGCCTTGCGGCTGGCGTGTTTTATCTCATGCGCAGCAACTTCCGCAATCCTTACTCCATTGAACAATATCGCCTGCATATCGGCGAAGTGATCAAGATGGAATTGCCCAACCAGGTATCGTTCCTGAACAAGGCCACGATCAAAACCGCGCTCTGGGAAATTCCGGACGGCTCGAAAGTTTTGATCAACGCCAGCAATTCCGATTTTATTGACAATGACGTGTTGGAAACGATCCAGGACTATCGCGTGGTCGCCGCCGAGCGCGACGTGCAGCTCAATATCATCGGCCTGCGCGACAAATACGCGCTCAACGATCCGATCCAGTTTGTGCCCGTGCTGGACCAGGAAACCCAGAAAAAGCTGCGTCCGCATGAAGTGCTGCAACTGCTGCGTGACGGCAACGAGCGCTTCAAGGCGGGCCGCTGCTTCGAAAAATACTACGTGCATCAGGCCGATGCGACCGCTTCCGGCCAGCATCCGATGGCGGTGGTGGTGAATTGCATCGATTCGCGGACGTCGCCGGAAATTATTTTCGATGCCGGCCTGGGCGATTTGTTGACGATTCGCATCGCGGGCAACGTCATCAGCCGCGAAATTATAGGCAGCCTGGAGATCGCGCACAAACTGGGCGCCAAGCTGATCGTCGTCAAGGGTCATTCCTCCTGCGGCGCCATTGGATTGGCGATGGCGAACGAGCATGCGCACAGCATCGGCTCGATCACCGGCAAGATCCAGATGGCGATACACCAGTGCTCGGGGCATGGTGTGGCCGGCAGCAAGGAATTGCGCGATCAGATCGCCCGCCAGAACATCGAGAACTCGCTGGCGGAAGTGATCAACGGCAGCCAACACCTGCGTGATTGCATCCAGCGGGGCGAAATGGGCCTGGTCGGCGCTTACCACGATATCGCGGCCAGGACCGTTCAGTTCGGCGAGCTGGTCACTGGCGACAAGGTACAGCGCTACCGCTCGTCCGATAGCGATCTCGCCGCCTGACCGGTACGCCTCAGGTCGGTCATAATGTCGGCGAGTTCATCTCGAAAAGGACAATATGATCGACCTTAAACGCTCTCTCAAGTTTGCCTTCCCGCTGCTGGCGGCGGCGTTCCTGCTGGCCGCCTGCGCCTCCCTGATCGGCCCGCGCGAGGTCGATCTGCCCCAGGAGCGCCTGCAGCACAATCTCGACCGAAAATTCCCCATGCGCCAGCGTGTGCTGGGCGTGTTCGAGGTCGAGCTGAGCCATCCCCAATTGGCCATTCTGGCCGAAAACAACCGCGTCGCTTTGAATGTCGACCTGAACGTGACGCCGTTGTTGGCGCGCCAGGCCTGGCGCGGCAACATGACGGTGTCCGGGCGCCTCAACGTCGACAGCGTGCGCAACACCGTCTACCTCAGCGATGCCCACGTCGATCGCTTCGCCATGGACAACATGGACGGGGGAAAGCAGGCGCAGCTCGCCAGTGTCGCGAATTTGTTGGGCGACAACGTCATCAAGGATATCGCCGTGTACACCTTCGACCCGAAGGAGTTGCGCTATGCCGGCGTGCAGTTCGTGCTGACCGGCATCGGCACGCGCCCCGGCGGCCTGGTCGCGAATCTGCAGCCGGCGGAGCAAGCGCGCTAGAGGCGGGGCGGGGCGCTGGAAATCATCGTCGCCAACGACGGTTCGCGCCGGCTGGCGGCAATTCGCGCCACCGTTCGGCATTTCGTCGCATCGCGCCGACCGGCCGCTTGGCCGCGGGCATAGTGGAGGCAACTTAACCAGCCCTGCGGAGCACGCCATGATTCAGCAAATTATTTCCCATACCCCCGTCTATGTCTGGGCCTTGCTGGCCTTCCTCATCTATCGCGGCGTGGCGGCGGCCAAGGACCGGGAAGTGTCGCTGTTAAAACTGTTCATCATTCCGGTGGTCATGCTGGTGATATCGCTTGCCGGCATCAACGGCCACGGGTTGCTCGGCGCCGGCGTATGGGGCGTGTGGCTGACCGGCATGCTGGCCACCGTTCTGATCATCTGGATGGCGGACAAGGGCGGGATCGTCGTCAACCGCGCCGCCGGCACCGTTCTGCAACGCGGCAGCTGGACCCCGTTGGTGCTGATGATCGCCATTTTTGCCATCAAGTACACGGTCGCGGTGCTGTCGGCGATGCATCCCGAGTTGCAGCATCAGCCGCTGTTCGTCGTCGCCGTAAGCGGCTTGTTCGGGGTGTTCAACGGCGTCTTCATCGGCCACCTGCTGCGCTGTGTCGCCGCCTATGCGCGCCAGCCGGCGGCGGCGCTGGCTTGACAGGCTTAATTAAGGGGAACCTTAAGCAGGCTCGGCCTTGCTTGTGGCCGACGGCAAGAGCTCTTACAATGGGCCGCATCGATGATATTGTTGGGGCGGTCTATGTATATATTTGGTATCGGCATACACGTGCTGGTGGCGATTTTCTTCGCCATCCACGTGATCCGCAGCGGCCAGCAGATGTACTGGCTGATGATACTGTTCATGTTTCCCGGTATCGGCAGCGTGGTGTATTTCATCGCGATCTACCTGCCGAACTCCAAGCTGCAACACGGCGCGCGCAAGGTGGTGACGGTGGCGGCCAAGACGCTCGATCCGGGGCGCGAGCTGCGCGAGGCGCGGCAAGCCTACGAGTACACGCCGACCGCGCAGAACCAGATGCGCCTGGCGAGCGCGTTGCTGGAGGCGGGCGATGCGGACGAGGCCGCCACGACGTATGAAGCCTGCTTGCAGGGGCCGTTTTCCGGCGATCTGGAGATCCGTTTCGGCGCGGCGCGCGCCACGCTGGCGTGCGGCAGGGCGCTTGACGCGGTGAAGCATTTGCAGACCATTCGCGCCGCCAATGTCAATTTCAGGCCGGAGCAGGTGTCGTTGTTGTTGGCGCAGTCGCTGGCCGCAGCGGGGCGGCAGGATGAGGCGAGGGCGGAGTTCGATTATGCGTTGAGCCATCACAACAGCTTCACTACGCAGGCGGAGTGCGCGATATGGGCGGCAGGGGTCGGCGACGCGGCCAAGGCGAATCAGCTCTATGAGGAATTGCAGCGCACGATACAGCGCTGGACCAGCCATACGCGGGAGTTGAACCAGCCGTTGATACGGCGGTTGAATGCGGCGATGGCGACCTTGGGAAGGTGATGATCACGTAGGTCGGATTAGGCGGAACGCCGTAATCGGCCATGCATGCGCCATCGAAACGCATGCATGGCCGATTACGCTTCGCTAATCCGCCCTACGTGCCTCCGTGGTCATTCGGGCGGCATGGCTCCGGGGTTATTCTGCGACCGTGGCGCCGCTCAGGTCGTGGCGCGTGATGGCGCCGTTGGCGTCAATCGCGATCCAGCCGCCGCGCGGCGGCGTCGCGTCCGGCTCCCAGTCTGGCAGCACGTAGCGGCGCGTGGCGCCAACCTTGTGCAGGGCGGGTCGGTGCGTGTGGCCGTGGATCATCACATCCGTGCCCGTTTGCGCGAACACGTCGCTGATCGCCTGCGGCGTCACATCCATGATCTCGTACGATTTCGCGCCTTGCTCGCTGCGGCTGCTTTCGCGCATGCCGGCGATGATGGCCTTGCGCTGCGCCAGCGGCATCGCCATGAATTGCGCCTGATACGCGGGCTGCCGCACCATCGCCCTGAATTCCATGTACTTCACATCCTCGGTGCACTGGGCGTCGCCGTGCAGCAGCACCAGGCGCTGGCCGCCGATCTCGGTCACATGGGTTTCCGGCAGCAGGGTCAACCCGGCCGCTTCGGCAAAACCGGTGGAGACCAGGAAATCGCGGTTGCCGCCTATCCAGTAGACGCGCGTGCCGCCATCGCTCACGCTACGCAGCGCGGCAACGACTTGCTGATGGAAGGGATCGCCGATGTCGTCGTCGCCCGCCCAGAATTCGAACAGGTCGCCGAGCAGGTACAACTGTTGCGCGCGCCGCGCATGCCGCTCCAGGAAGTCGAAAAACGCCGCACTGGTGGCGGGATGCGCGGGCTGCAAATGCAGATCGGAGATGAACAGCGCGAGAACGTCGTTCACGCGCTCGCCGGTCTGGTGTTGGCTCATTGAGTCTCGCTTACTTAATAGCTGAGTTAAGCGGCCAGCTCGATGCTTTCGATGATGACGTCTTCCGCCGGCACGTCGGCGAACATGCCGCTGCGGGTGGTCTTGACTTTTTTGATGGCGTCGACGACTTCGGTGCCTTCGATGACTTTACCGAACACGGCATAGCCCCAGCCGTCCTGGCCCGGGTAGTCCAGGAAGGAATTGCCCTTGACGTTGATGAAGAATTGCGCCGAAGCCGAGTGCGGCGCCGAAGTGCGGGCCATGGCCAGGGTGTACGGCTCGTTTTTCAGGCCGTTCTTGCCTTCGTTTTCCACGGTGGCGTCGGCCGGCTTTTGCTTCATGCCTGGCTCGAAACCGCCGCCCTGGATCATGAAGCCGTCGATCACGCGGTGGAAGATGGTGTTGGTGTAGTGGCCGGCGTTCATGTAGGCCAGGAAGTTTTCCACGGATTTCGGGGCTTTCTCGTCGTTCAGTTCGACGGTCATTTTGCCCATGTTGGTGGTGATGATTACGTTGGTCATGTTGTTATCCTGTGTGGTGACGGTGTAGTAAATAAGGTGTTTTTATGTCGCAGGCCGCTATTTTACAGTTTTGGCTGGATCGGGGTCTTCAAAATCGTCGCGGACTTGATCACCACCGGAATCACCGGGATGTTCTGGAAGATGCCCTTGTCGTCGACCAGCACGCCTTTGATCTTGTCGACCACTTCCTGGCCCTGGATCACTTTGCCGAACACCGTGTAGCCGAAGCCGTCGCGGCCCGGATAGTTCAGCGCCTCGTTGTCGGCGACGTTGATGAAGAACTGCGAGGTGGCCGAGTTCGGGTCGCCGGTGCGCGCCATCGCCAGCGAGTAGGTCACGTTGGTCAGGCCGTTCTGCGATTCGATCGGCACCGGCTTGTTGACTTTTTTCTGCGTCAGCTTCTCGTCGAAGCCGCCGCCCTGGATCATGAAGCCGTCGATCACGCGGTGGAAAATGGTGCCTTTATAGAAGCCCGACTTGACGTAGCCGAGGAAGTTTTCCACCGACTTCGGCGCTTTTTCGCGGTCCAGTTCGACCACGATGTCGCCCATGGTGGTTTTGATCTCGACCTGCGGCGTCGGGCTGGCCGGCGCGGCGGCCTTGCTTGCCGGCCCCGCCGCCAGCGCGGCACCCGACAGCGCGACACCCGCGAACATGGTCATCAGTTTGCCGAACAGCGATGTCTGCGATTTGTACATTCTTGCTTCCCCGTATGAATTTTGTTGGTGGCGATCGGCCCGACGAGCCAAAATCCTCAGTCATATCGGGCCAATACGATTTTTATCAATGCTATACTTCTCCAATACATTCCATTCTACCCGCTGTCCGGTCGAATGAAATAACGCAACGAACTAACGAAATAACTATACCGAGGGTCTGTCAGTCTCCACGGCATGCGATGAAACACACGGTGCGCCCCCGCTCATTTGGTGCCGCGCCAGGTTCTCGTATTGCCCGGGGCCGACACGCGCTTATAAAAAAGAATACCCAAGAGTCCGATGAGCAATTTAAAGATTTACAACACGCTGGCGCGTGAAAAGCAGACATTCGTCCCCATCGAAGCCGGCAAGGTCCGCATGTATGTCTGCGGCATGACCGTGTATGACTACTGCCACATCGGCCACGGCCGCATGATGATGGCCTTCGACGTCATGTATCGCTGGCTGCTGGCCTCGGGCTACGAGGTCACCTATGCGCGTAACATCACCGACATCGAAGACAAGATCATCAAGCGCGCGGTGGAAAACGGCGAGACGATCTCGCAGTTGACCACCCGTTTCACCAAGTACATGGACGAGGACACGGCCGCCCTCGGCATCCTGCCGCCGACGCTGGTGCCGCGCGCGACCGCCTATGTGCCGCAAATGCTGGCGCTGATCGAGAAGCTGGAAAGCAAGGACCTGGCCTATCAGGGCACCGACGGCGACGTTAATTACGCGGTGCGCAACTTCCCCAACTATGGCCGCCTGTCGGGCAAGTCGCTCGACGATCTGCGCGCCGGCGAGCGCGTCGACGTCAACACCGGCAAGCGGGATCCGCTCGATTTCGTGTTGTGGAAGGCGTCCAAGGAATCGGAGCCGGAAGAGGTCAAATGGGACTCGAAATGGGGCAAGGGCCGTCCGGGCTGGCACATCGAGTGCTCGGCGATGTGCTCAGCGCTGCTCGGCGAACACTTCGACATCCATGGCGGCGGCGCCGACCTGCAGTTCCCGCACCACGAGAACGAGATCGCCCAGTCCGAAGGCGCATTCGGCCACGCCATGGTCAACTACTGGGTGCATAACGGCTTCGTGCGCGTCGATAATGAAAAGATGTCCAAATCGCTGGGCAACTTCTTCACGATCCGCGACGTGTTGAAGAAGTACGACGCCGAGGTGATCCGCTTCTTCATCATGCGCGCCCACTATCGCAGCCCGCTGAACTATTCGGACGCGCATCTCGACGACGCCCGCGCCGCGCTGAGCCGCCTGTACACTGCGCTCGACGGCGTCGACGGCGACGGCGCGCCGCTGGACTGGACCGAAGCCCACGCCGCGCGCTTCGCCGAATCGATGGACGACGACTTCAACACGCCGCTGGCCATCGCCGTGCTGTTCGATCTGGCGAGCGAACTGAACAAATCGAAATCGCCCGCGGTGGCGCGTCAGCTCAAGGGCCTGGCTGACGTGCTGGGCCTTCTCGGACGCACGCCGCAACAGTTTAGGCAGGCGGCCGTCGGTGACGCCGACACCAGCGGCGACGCCGCCATCGACGCCGCCATCGCCCGGCGTATCGAAGCGAAAAAGGCGCGCGACTTCGCCGAATCGGACAAGATCCGCGCCGATCTGCTGGCCGCCGGCATCATCCTCGAAGACAAGCCTGACGGCACCACCAACTGGCGCCGCGCATAATGGTCACCGCCAAGGATAACGAGGGCGGAGCCGGCCCGGTATCGGCCGTTCCGCCGTACTGGGAAGAAGCCAAGATCGAGCTCATGAAGCGTGACCGCATCATGAAAAAGCTGATCCCGCAATTTGGCGACCTGCACCTGGTCGGCCATGACGACCCGTTCACCACCTTGGCGCGTTCCATCGTCGGCCAGCAAGTCACGCCCAAGGTGGCCGACGCCGCCTGGCACAAGCTATTGCTGGCCTGTCCCAAATGCACGCCCGCGCAAGTCGTCAAGGCCGGCGCCGAACAGCTGGCGGCCTGCGGCCTGTCCAAGCGCAAGACCGAATACATCCTCGACCTGGCCGACCACTTCAAGAACAAGCGCGTCCACAGCGCCCAATGGGGCCAGATGGACGACGAGGCCGTCATCGCCGAACTGGTGCAGATACGCGGCATCGGCCGCTGGACGGCCGAGATGTTTTTGATCTTTAATCTGTTGCGCCCCAACGTGCTGCCGCTGGACGACCCCGGTCTGATCCAGGGCATCAGCCACAATTATTTCTCAGGCGAACCAGTCTCGCGCAGCGACGCGCGCGAGGTGTCGGCCAATTGGGAGCCGTGGCGTACCGTCGCGACGTGGTACTTATGGCGTAGTTTGGACCCGGTTGCTGTAGAATAATCACTCTAATCGCTGCGCGAGGCCTTTTTGTGCGCGTCACAAGATGGCAACTGAGCCGCAGCTGAGAATAAACTCGGAGGTACAATGACCAAAACGACTTTCCTCAATTTTGAGCAACCGATTGCCGAACTCGATGGCAAAATCGAAGAATTACGATTCGTCCAGGATGATTCGGCCGTCGATATCTCGGAGGAGATCGACCGCCTGGCCAAGAAGAGCCAGCAACTGACCAAGGACATCTACGCAAAGCTGACCCCTTGGCAGGTCGCGCAAATCGCGCGTCACCCACAGCGTCCGTACACCATGGACTATGTGAATGAAATCTTCACCGACTTCCACGAACTGCACGGCGACCGCACCTACGCCGACGACCTGTCGGTCGTGGGCGGCCTGGCGCGCTTCAACGGCCAGGCTTGCATGGTCATCGGCCACCAGAAGGGCCGCGACACCAAGGAACGCGCGATGCGCAACTTCGGCATGCCGAAGCCGGAAGGCTACCGCAAGGCCATGCGCCTGATGAAGCTGGCTGAAAAATTTGGCATCCCGATCTTCACCTTCGTCGACACCCCGGGCGCCTTCCCCGGCATCGACGCCGAAGAGCGCGGCCAGTCCGAGGCGATCGGCCACAACCTGTACGTCATGGCCGAACTGAAAGTGCCGCTGATCGCCACCATCATCGGCGAAGGCGGCTCCGGCGGCGCGCTGGCGATCGCCGTCGGCGACGTCGTGCTGATGCTGCAATACTCGACCTACTCGGTGATCTCGCCGGAAGGTTGCGCCTCGATCCTGTGGAAGACCTCCGAGCGCGCGGCCGACGCCGCCGAAGCGCTGGGCCTGACGGCGCACCGCCTCAAGGCCATCGGCCTGATCGACAAGATCGTCAGCGAACCGCTGGGCGGCGCCCACCGCGATCCGAAGCAGATGGCCACTTTGCTCAAGCGCGCGCTGGCCGACTCGCTGCGCCAGTTCCACGGCATGAAAACCAAGGACCTGCTGGAAGCCCGCCACGAAAAGCTGATGAGCTACGGCAAATTCAAAGAAACCACGCCGCAGGAATAAACCAGCCGGCATCGACACCAACCGGGAGCGCTGCTCCCGGTTTTGCATTTTGGAGCAGCACTTGAAGAAGCAGCAAATCCCGACCCTGTCCTCGATTTTCGAACAAGCCGCCGACGCCGCGCGCACCCGCGTTGGCGACGCGCAGACGGAAGGCGAGGGCGGCCGCATCGCCATCGCCCTCAGCGGTGGCCTGGACTCGTCCGCGCTGCTGCACCTGGCGCACGCCTACGCGCAGGCGCGCGGCGCCGCCTTGTACGCCTTCCACATCCACCACGGCCTCAGCCCCAACGCCGACGCCTGGCTGGCGCACTGCGGGCAAGCCTGTGCCGCGCTCGGCGTGACCTTCGAGGCGCGCCGCGTCGAGCTGGTGCGCAAGGAAAAGACCGGCACCGAGGAAGCGGCCCGCAAATCGCGCTACGCCGCGCTCGGCGCGCTGTGCCGCGAGCACGGCGTCAAGCTGCTGTTCACCGCCCACCACCAGGACGACCAGGCCGAAACCGTGCTGCTGCAACTGTTGCGCGGCTCCGGCACCGCCGGCCTGTCCGGCATGGACGCCGCCAACGCCGCGCCGGACCTGCTGGCCAATCCCGATGTCGTCATGGTCCGGCCGCTGCTGCCGGCCTCGCGCAAGCAGCTGGCCGCCTATGTGTCCGAACACGGCATCAGCCACATCGACGACGAATCGAACGACGACCCGCGCTTCGCCCGCAACGCGCTGCGCCACAAGGTCATGCCGGCGCTGGCCGAAGCCTTCCCCGGCTTCCAGGAACGCTTCGCCCGCAGCGCCCAGCACGCGCAATCGGCGCAGCGGCTGCTGACCGAGCTGGCGCAGCAGGACCTGGCGATGTGCCTGGACGGCGACTGCATCGTCATCGCCAGACTGCGCACCTTGAGCACCGACCGCGGCTACAACCTGCTGCGTTACTGGTTCGGCACGCGCGGGCTGCGCATGCCCAGCGCCGCTTGGCTATCCGAAATGCTGACGCAACTGCTGGAGGCGCGCGACGGCGCCCAGCTGCTGGTCACGCATCCGGACTGCCACGTGCGCCGCCACCGCGACCGCCTGCACCTGACACCCAAGCTGGCCGACCTGGAAGGCACGCGCGAGGACGAATTCGACCAATCGCCGGGCACCTCCTTCGCCTGGAACGGCGAGCGCGAGATGGCGTTCCCGGCCTACGGCGGCGTGCTGCACTTCGACCTCGCCGACACGGGCGCCGGGCTCGACCCGGAGTGGCTGCGCGGGCAAAAGCTGGTCATCGAATTCCGCAAGGGCGGCGAGCGCCTCAAGCCGGCGCACAACCGCCCCACGCGTGGCCTCAAGTATCACTACCAGGCGCTGGGCATTCCGGCGTGGGAGCGCGGCCGCCTGCCGCTGGTGCGCGCGGACAAGCAGATGCTGTTCGCCGCCGGCATCGGCATGGATTGCAACCAGTTAGGCGAGGGGGCGGGGAGGATCACTTTGCGTTGGCAAGCGGTATAAAAATTTCCTTGCATTTGCCAAATTTTGTATGTGCATATGCCTATAAGGTATGACTTTATGAGCTTTTTGACTTGTTATTTTGCACTGCGGCATGTAGAGTTAAGGGTTCCATTTACCTTTATTTGAGCGGAAACCTCACTGTTATGGCTTTAATCGTGCACAAATACGGCGGTACGTCGATGGGTTCGACGGACCGTATCAAGAACGTCGCGCGGCGTGTCGCCAAGTGGCATGACGCCGGGCACCGCATCGTCGTCGTGCCATCGGCCATGTCCGGCGAGACCAACCGCCTGATCGGCCTGGCCAAGGAAATCCAGGCCCAACCGGATCCACGCGAGCTCGACATGATCGCCTCGACCGGCGAGCAAGTCTCGGTCGGCCTGCTGTCGATGGCCCTGCTGGCGATCGGCAAGAAAGCGGTCTCCTACGCCGGCTGGCAAGTCGCGATTAAAACCGATTCCGCTTTCACCAAAGCCCGCATCCAATCGATCGACAACGAAAAGGTCAACCGCGACCTGGACGACGGCAAGATCGTCATCATCACCGGCTTCCAGGGCGTCGACGACAACGGCAACATCTCGACCTTGGGCCGCGGCGGCTCGGACACCTCGGCCGTGGCCATCGCCGCCGCCATGAAGGCGGCCGAATGCCTGATCTTCACCGACGTAGACGGCGTGTACACGACCGATCCGCGCGTGGTCTCCGAAGCGCGCCGCCTCAAGGCGATCACCTTCGAAGAGATGCTGGAACTGGCGTCGCTGGGCTCGAAAGTGCTGCAGACCCGTTCGGTGGAATTCGCCGGCAACTACCGCGTGCCGACCCGCGTGCTGTCGTCGCTGACCGATCCGTTGCTGGATATCGAAGAAGAAGCCAACTCTGGCACCCTGATTTCGTTTGAGGAAGATACAAACATGGAACAAGCAGTCATCTCCGGGATCGCGTTCAACCGCGACGAGGCCAAAATCACCGTGCTGGGCGTGCCGGACCGTCCTGGCGTCGCGTACCACATCCTGGGACCGGTGGCCGACGCCAACATCGAAGTCGACATGATCATACAGAATCAGTCGGTCGACGGTAAAACGGACTTCACCTTCACCGTCTCGCGCAACGACTACCAGCGCGCCGTGGACGTCCTGACCGGCACCCAGGCCGAACTGGGCGCGGCCAGCATCACCGGCGACGCCAAAGTGTCGAAGATCTCGGTCGTCGGCGTGGGCATGCGCAGCCACGTTGGCGTGGCCTCGCAGATGTTCCGCACCTTGTCGGAAGAAGGCATCAACATCCTGATGATCTCGACCTCGGAGATCAAGATCTCGGTGCTGATCGACGAAAAGTACATGGAACTGGCCGTTCGCGCGCTGCACAAAGCGTTCGAACTGGAAAAGGCATAAATTTTTCGAAAAAATTGGTCTGGTCTCCTTGACCAGATCATTCCCGGTCTATACCATGGCGGTCGTCTGCTCTGGTGAAGTTTGACCGGTCGGACAAGGTTGAGCAATCAACTGGGAGACGTGGCCGAGTGGCCGAAGGCACATCCCTGCTAAGGATGCATACGGCTTATACCTGTATCGTGGGTTCGAATCCCACCGTCTCCGCCAAGAATCAGAAAAAAAGCCTCGGCAACGGGGCTTTTTTTTCGTCTCCGCCATCGACTTAACCGATGTTGGGGCGTACCGTCAGAATTTGGGCCAGCGTGCCGATCGGCCCCGTTTCATCATAAATGGTCGAGCTGGTCAGGCCCAGCCCATCGGCGCCAAACGATACCGACGTATCAAAGCCCAGCCATTCCCCGCGCGGCGTCGCGAACAGATGCGCCGTCAGGTCAAGGTTGGGGAAGGCGACGGCGGTCGGCGCCGCGCGCACGGCCATGCCGTTGGCGATGTCAAACAATGACGAGAAGCGGGCGAGGGGGCTGATCGGTTCATTCTCCAGCAGCGGGTGGTTGGCGCGTGCCCAATATGCCGCCCGGCCGGGTTCCTCGGACGCGCGGTGAATGTCGAGGGTGGCGATAAAGCCTCCGGGCCAGACTGTGGTGGGATCCCATCGCGGCATCTCGGCATGACCGGGTATTCGGCGCATGGTGCTGCCTTCGATGGCGCTCGTGTCGTTCGGTTTCACCAGCCAGGCCCGGGCCCGTAGCGCCGGGCGTCCGTTGTGCAGCATGGTGGCCTCGACCAGTTCGATGGTGCGTCCCGCGCGCAGCGACTGGATTTCGGTCTGCACTTCTTCAATCGGGATGACGCCGAGGATATCGAACGCCAGCCTGCCGATTTTGAAGCCGTTGCCGCGTCGTGCGCAGTCCAGTTCGATTACATGGGTGAGTAGCCCCATCGCCGGTGCGATATGCTGTTCGTGGACGCTCCAAGCCCCGCCGGTGTGCTCGGTGGCGCGAAAATCGGTATCGTTGAGGCGGGTGAAGTAGGCCATGTCGGGTATCCGTTTCAAATGCGATCCATGCGGACCGCATCGTTGATCATTTTGCTATCATATGCCAAGCTTGCGAAAGCGGGAAAATGCACATTTGTGGGGCGTACCCTTGACCAAGCGGCTACCGATCTATATTATGATTCGCGTCCGCATTGCTGCTTTACGGCAAGTGGACATAGTTGAGTGATCGACTAGGAGACGTGGCCGAGTGGCCGAAGGCACATCCCTGCTAAGGATGCATACGGCTTATACCTGTATCGTGGGTTCGAATCCCACCGTCTCCGCCAGAATCAAATAAAAAAGCCTCCCCTGCGGGAGGCTTTTTTATTTGCCCACCGTAAGTCCCCCAGCACGACAAATCCCCGTATCACCGAAGGTTGCTAAACTACAATAAATTTCCAATTAGTGACAATTGGTTAGATTGTAATCTTGCAATCGCATTAAAATTGCCATTGGTAAACATGGAGATTGGCAATGAAAGTTGTCCTCCCCATCGACTCTGGAGAAACCAACTCTCGGGAAGTAGCGAGAAGCCACCGATAGTGGCGCCGTTGATTCGGGCGGGCGATGGAAAAAACAGATGTCCGTTAGGTCCGAGAAACTCCCCTTTTTGAGAGATTGATAAACATGGCAGCAATCACAGGCACCACAGGCAACGACTCCTTAGCCGGCAGCACCACCGCGGACCAGATCTACGGGCTTGAAGGCAACGACACCCTTCTCGGCAACGCGGGCAACGATGTGTTGGATGGTGGCGCCGGTGCCGATGTGCTCAATGGCGGAGCGGGGACGGATACGGCGACCTACGCCAATTCGGCGGCTGCGGTGACGGTCAACCTGACGACCGGCGCGGCCTCGGGCGGCGACGCCCAGGGCGATAGCTTGATCGCGATGGAGACGGTGATCGGCTCGGTCTTCAACGACACGCTGGCCTCGTCGACCGCCGGGCACTCGCTGCAGGGCGGCGCGGGCGACGACCTCTATATCGTCGGCGTCGCCGGCGTCGTGGTGTCCGAAGCGGCCGCCGACGGCATCGACGAGGTGCAGACCGCGCTCGCCACGCTCAGCATCGCGGGCTATGCCAACGTCGAAAAGCTGACCTACACCGGCACGGCCGCGTTCACCGGCACCGGCAACGCCGGTGACAACACCATCGCTGGCGGCGCCGGCAGCGACACGCTCAACGGCGGAGCGGGGAACGACCGGCTCGTCGGTGGCGCGGGCAACGACGTCCTCGCCGGCGGTGCCGGCGCCGACGTGCTCCAGGGCGGCGACGGCTTCGACACCGCCAGCTACGCCGATTCCGGCGGCGTCGGCGTCACGATCAACCTCAAGACCGGTGTCCACACCGGCATCGCCGCCGGCGACACCTACGACAGCATCGAGCTGATCCGGGGCTCGACCTACGCCGACATCTTCACCGGCACGGCCGGCGCCAACAGCTTCGACGGCGGCGCCGCCGGCGTCGACACCATCGACTATTCGACCTCGGCGGCCGCCGTCAACGTCAACCTGACGACCAACGTGGTCTCGGGCGGCGACGCCCAGGGCGACACGTTGACCTCGATCGAGACGGTGGTCGGCTCGGTCTTCAACGACATCTTGGCCTCGTCGACCGCCGGACACACGCTGCGTGGCGGCGCCGGCGACGACCTCTATGTCGTCGGTGCCGCCGGCGTCGTGGTCGACGAGGACCCCGCCGACGGCGTCGACGAGGTGCAGACCGCGCTCGCCACGCTCAGTATCGCTGGCTATGCCAACGTCGAGAAGCTGACCTACACCGGCGTGGCCACCGCCGCCTTCACCGGCACCGGCAACGCCGGCGACAACATCATCACCGGCGGCGCCGGCAGCGACGCGTTCAACGGCGGCGCCGGGAACGACCAGCTTGTCGGCGGCGCGGGCAACGATGTGCTCACCGGCGGCGCCGGCGCCGACCAGCTCCAGGGTGGCGACGGCTTCGACACCGCCAGCTACGCCGACTCCGGCGGCGTCGGCGTCACGATCAACCTCAAGACCGGCATCCACACCGGCATCGCCGCCGGCGACACCTACGACAGCATCGAGCTGATCCGGGGCTCTACCTATGCCGACAGCTTCACCGGCACGGCCGGCGCCAACAGCTTCGACGGCGGCGCCGCCGGCGTCGACGTCATCGACTATTCGACCTCGGCGGCCGCCGTCAACGTCAACCTGACGACCAACGCGGTCTCGGGCGGCGACGCCCAGGGCGACACGTTGACCTCGATCGAGACGGTGATCGGTTCGGTTTACAACGACACGCTGGCCTCGTCGACCGCCGGGCACACGCTGCGCGGCGGCGCCGGCGACGACCTCTATATCGTCGGTGCCGCCGGTGTCGTGGTCGACGAGGACCCCGCCAGCGGCGTCGACGAGGTGCAGACCGCGCTTGCCACGCTCAGCATCGCCGGCTATGCCGATGTCGAGAAGCTGACCTACACCGGCACCACCAGCGCCGCCTTCACCGGCACCGGCAACGCCGGCGACAACATCATCACCGGCGGCGCCGGCAGCGACGCGCTCAACGGCGGCGCCGGGAACGACCAGCTCGTCGGCGGCGCGGGCAACGATGTCCTCGCCGGCGGCGCCGGCGCCGACCAGCTCCAGGGCGGCGACGGCTTCGACACCGCCAGCTACGCCGATTCCGGCGGCGTCGGCGTCACGATCAACCTCAAGACCGGCGTCCACACCGGCATCGCCGCCGGCGACACCTACGACAGCATCGAGCTGATCCGGGGCTCGACCTATGCCGACAGCTTCACCGGCACGGCCGGCGCCAACAGCTTCGACGGCGGCGCCGCCGGCGTCGACACCATCGACTATTCGACCTCGGCGGCCGCCGTCAACGTCAACCTGACGACCAACGTGGTCTCGGGCGGCGACGCCCAGGGCGACACGTTGACCTCGATCGAGACGGTGATCGGTTCGGTGTACAACGACACGCTGGCCTCGTCGACCGCCGGCCACACGCTGCGCGGCGGCGCCGGCGACGACCTCTATGTCGTCGGCGTCGCCGGCGTCGTGGTCGACGAGGACGCCAACAACGGCGTCGACGAGGTGCAGACCGGGCTCGCCACGCTCAGCATCGCCGGCTTTGCCGACGTCGAGAAGCTGACCTACACCGGCAGCGCCGCCTTCACCGGCACCGGCAACGCCGGCGACAACGTCATCACCGGCGGCGCCGGCGGCGACGCGCTCAACGGCGGCGCCGGCAACGACCAGCTCGTCGGCGGCGCGGGCAACGACGTCCTCACCGGCGGCGCCGGCGCCGACCGGCTCCAGGGCGGCGACGGCTTCGACACCGCCAGCTACGCCGACTCCGGCGGCGTCGGCGTCACGATCAACCTCAAGACCGGCGTCCACACCGGCATCGCCGCCGGCGACACCTTTGACGGCATCGAGGCGATCCGGGGCTCGGGCTACGCCGACAGCTTCACCGGCACGGCCGCCGCCGACAACTTCGACGGCGGCGCCGGCATCGACGCCATCGACTATTCGACGTCGGCGGCGGCCGTCAGCGTCAACCTGACGACCAACGTGGTCTCGGGCGGCGACGCCCAGGGCGATGTGCTGGCCGGGTTCGAGACGGCGATCGGTTCCTCCTTCAACGACACGCTGGCCTCGTCGACCGCCGGGCATGCGCTGCGCGGCGGCGCCGGCGACGATCTCTATGTCGTCGGCGTCGCCGGCGTCGTGGTCGACGAGGACGCCGGCAACGGCGTCGACGAGGTGCAGACCGCGCTCGGTGCGCTCAGCATCGCCGGCTTTGCCGATGTCGAGAAGCTGACCTATACCGGCAGCGCCGCCTTCACCGGCACCGGCAACGCGGGAGACAACACCATCGCCGGGGGGGCCGGCAGCGACGCGCTCAACGGCGGCGCCGGGAACGACCAGCTCGTCGGCGGCGCGGGCAACGACACGCTCACCGGTGGCGCCGGCGCCGACCAACTCCAGGGCGGCGACGGCTTCGACACCGCCAGCTACGCCGATTCCGGCGGCGTCGGGGTCACGATCAACCTCAAGACCGGCGTCCACACCGGCATCGCGGCGGGGGACATCTATGCCAGCATCGAGGCGATCCGCGGCTCGGGCTACGCCGACAGCTTCACCGGCACGGCCGGCGCCGACAACTTCGATGGCGGCGCCGGTATCGACGCCATCGACTATTCGACGTCGGCGGCGGCCGTCAGCGTCAACCTGACGACCAGCGCGGTCTCGGGCGGCGACGCCCTGGGCGATGTGCTGGCCGGGTTCGAGACGGCGATCGGTTCCTCCTTCAACGACACCCTGGCCTCGTCGACCGCCGGGCATGCGCTGCGCGGCGGCGCCGGTGACGATCTCTATGTCGTCGGTGTCGCCGGCGTCGTGGTCGACGAGGACGCCGGCAACGGCGTCGACGAGGTGCAGACCGCGCTTGCCACGCTCAGCATCGCCGGCTTTGCCGATGTCGAGAAGCTGACCTACACCGGCAGCGCCGCCTTCACCGGCACCGGCAATGCCGGTGACAACATCATCACCGGCGGCGCGGGCGGCGACGCGCTCAACGGCGGCGCCGGCAACGACCAGCTCGTCGGCGGCGCGGGCAACGATGTGCTCACCGGCGGCGTTGGCGCCGACCAGCTCCAGGGCGGCGACGGCATCGACACCGCCAGCTACGCCGATTCCGCCGGCGTCGGGGTCGCGATCAACCTCAAGACCGGCGTCCACACCGGCATCGCCGCCGGCGACACCTTTGACGGCATCGAGGCGATCCGGGGCTCGGGCTACGCCGACAGCTTCACCGGCACGGCCGCCGCCAACAACTTCGACGGCGGCGCCGGCATCGACGCCATCGACTATTCGACGTCGGCGGCGGCCGTCAACGTCAACCTGACGACCAACGTGGTCTCGGGCGGCGACGCCCAGGGCGATGTGCTGGCCGGGTTCGAGACGGCGATCGGTTCTTCCTTCAACGACACCTTGGCCTCGTCGACCGCCGGGCACACGCTGCAGGGCGGCGCCGGCGACGACCTCTACACCGTCGGCATCGCCGGCGTCGTGGTGGCCGAGGCGGCCGGCAACGGCGTCGACGAGGTGCAGACCGCGCTCGCCGCGCTCAGCATCGCCGGCTATGCCAACGTCGAGAAGCTGACCTACACCGGCGCCGCCGCCTTCACCGGCACCGGCAACGCCGGCGACAACATCATCACCGGCGGCGCCGGCAACGACACGCTGTATGGCGGCGCGGGCGCGGACGAGTTCCACGGCGGTGCCGGCACGGACACCGTCGGCTATCTCGATGCCACCGCCGCCGTCACGATCAACCTCAAGACGGGCGTCCATACCGGCATCGCCGCCGGCGACACCTACGACAGCATCGAGCTGATCCGGGGCTCGAACTTCGGCGACAGCTTCACCGGCACGGCCGGCGCCAACAACTTCGACGGCGGCGTCGGCATCGACACCATCGACTATTCGACGTCGGCGGCGGCCGTCAACGTCAACCTGACGACCAACGTGGTCTCGGGCGGCGACGCCCAGGGCGACGTGGTGGCCGGGTTCGAGGGAGTGACCGGCTCGGCCTTCAACGACACCCTGGCCTCGTCGACCGCCGGCCACACGCTGCGCGGCGGCGCCGGCGACGACCTCTACACCGTCGGCATCGCCACCGTGGTGGTGACCGAAGCGGCCGGCAGCGGCGTCGACGAGGTGCAGACCGCGCTTGCCGCGCTCAGCATCGCCGGCTATGGCAACGTCGAGAAGCTCACCTACACCGGCAGCGCCGCCTTCACCGGCACCGGCAACGCCGGCGACAACATCATCACCGGCGGGGCCGGCGACGACACGTTCTTCGGCGGCGCCGGCGCCGACGAATTCCATGGCGGCGCCGGTATCGATACCGTCAGCTACGCGGACGGCACGGCCATCACCTTGAATTTCGCCACCGGCGACTTCTCCGGAAACGGCCACGGCGACACCTTCCACGATATCGAAAGAATCGCCGGCTCCAACTACGGCGACATCTTCATCGAAAATGGCGACAGCCACCAACTCAACGGCCAGGCGGGCGTTGACGTGGTGAGCTATGAAACGGCGACATCCGGCATCACGTTTGATCTTGCCTCCAAGATTCAAACAGGTATCGCGGCCGGAGATGCCTTGACGAACATCGAGGTCATTCAAGCGACCGGCTTCGCCGACATTCTTGTCGGCGATGGGAATGCCAATATCTTCATCGGCGGCGCCGCGGCGGACGCGATCAATGGCGGGGCGGGTAGCGACGGCGCGTGGTACGTGACCAGCTCCGCCGCCGTCCAAATCGATCTCCTGGCGGGAACGGCGTCCGGCGGGGATGCCGGCGGCGATGTGCTGACCGGCATCGAGAACCTGATCGGTTCCTCTTTCGGCGACACGATCACGGGCGATGCACTCGGCAATACGCTGGAGGGCAGTTACGGCAACGACACCATCAACGGTGGCGATGGCGCGGACACGATCTATGGTGGCCTTGGCAGCTCCATCCCGCCACTGGTTGCCTCGAGCGGTGCGGTGCAGGTGGATATGCTCTACGGTGGAAACGGCAACGATATCATCGCGACCGCGGCGAACGATGCGGGGAGCATCGCCTCGGGCGAAGCCGGGAATGACACCATCACCGTCGCGGACGGCGCCGCCGATGGCGGCCTGGGCGCCGACCAGATCACGGTGACGGGAGCGGGCACGGCGCATGGTGGCGACGGCGACGATACGTTCACCGGATACGGCGGCTTGTACACCCTGTACGGCGATGCCGGCGCGGACAGATTCGTTCTCAACGGCGGAGGCGAGGCTTATGGCGGGGAAGGCGGCGATATTTATTATGTCAATACGACCGGCATTGTCGCCATACGGGATACCGGGGCGGCGGGCGCCAACGATTATGTGTATTTGAACAATGTCGCAACGGGCGCCGATCTCTACCAGATGAGGGTCGGCGACGATTTGTATATCACATCGTTGTCGGATGTCAATGACAATGGAACGGGGGATTCCGGCGTCATGCTCCTGGGATGGTTCACCGGCGGGAATACGATAGAATTCTTTGTTACTGCAGACAACTCGACGTTTCCGGGGTTTTAAAAAAGGAGCGAAAGATGACCACCATTTCCAACACCAGCATTCCAAGTGCGGAGGCGATTGCGCCACGGCGCGTCACCAGCGTCGCCGTCACCGGAAAGAGCGAGTCGTACTTGGGCAAAGCCCTGGAACTGACCGCTCAACAAAAAGCTGAAACCGTGAAAGTAAGGGCCGATATGGCAGCGGGGACAGCCGCTGCCGAGAAGCAAGCTCAGGAGGTGAAAAAAAGACTCTCGGTCGAAGGCATGGAAAGTCATCAAATGTACTTGCCGAACATCTCCGACTTGTCGCTTGAAAATGCGAAGAAGTCTTTGGACATTGCCGAAGTGATGATCAAAAACAAGGAAGATGTGGGCGTAACTGTCAACGGCCGCTATGGCGACAAGGACATCTCCGACCTCGGCGCCTATAAGGCGGCCTTGACCGATTACATCGGCAAGTATGAAACCGCCATGTCTTCCAAGGCGACAGGGGGAGGGGCGACCGTTCCCACCCAGGCGAGTACGACCGCCGCCTCGACTTATCGTCAGATGCAAGTTCTGATCGACAAGGGCGGCAGCGAAGGCTAGGCACTTCATGCCGCAGGGGCGCGGGACGTACGCATCGTCGATGCAAAGCGCGCCCGGTCGCCCGACGACATCGCCGACATCAAAGCGCGGAAGACCGGTGGTGTAAAATGGTCAAATGTTCATCCCACGACAGCGACGACGGTACATCGCATGGCTGCTCTGCGCATCCATGCTGATGACGGCATTGATGCCGGCGTTTTCGCGCACGTTCGCTTCGGATGGCGCGGCGAATGCCGTCCTGCTTGAGATCTGTTCGGCCATGGGCGTCACGTATGCCAAGTCGCCGGATTCGGACACCTCCGGCAAGCAAACCGGCAAGATGGACGACTGTCCCTATTGCCGGGTTCACTTCGACCTGCCTGTTCTGCCACCCGCGCCGGACCAGCTTCTACACTTCAAGATCACCTCGGAACGGCCCGCGCTGTTCTACCGCTCCCCGACGCCGCTGTTTTCCTGGGTCGTCGCGAATCCGCGCGGTCCGCCCGTCGCTTGATATCCGCTTGACCTGTGCCTGTGCCGGCGGCTTCGCCTGCCCACGCACACTCGTTACTCCAGACCGGCCCAATCGGCAGCGCCGCCCGTAAAGGTCGCCGCCGCCACTTGATGCCGTCTGGTCGAGGGCCGCCCATGGCGGCCTGGATATCCATTTCGCTTATCGATGCCATGAACACTATTTACCATTCGCCTGCGGCCCGCGCCCGCATCGCCACCCTTTGCGCGCTGGCGCTGCCACTGCTGAACGCCAACGCCGTCTCCGCCGCGGAGGACACCACTTTGCCCACCGTCGTCGTCTCTTCGCGCGCCGACGACGGCGGCCTGCATTCCCAGACCGCCACCGGCTCCAACCTCGACCTGAGCCGCTTCGACACGCCGGCAAGCGTCGACGCCATCACCCGCGACCAACTCGAACGGCGCGGCGACACCAGCCTGCTGGACGCCATCACCCGCGCGCCCGGCATCAGCGCCATGCCGCACCCGGGCAATGGCGGCTCCTCCGTTGCCGCCCGCGGCTTCACCGACACGTTGTCCGTGATGCGCCTGTACGACGGCATGCGTCAGTACGGCGGCGCCGGCCTCACATTCCCGTTCGACACCTGGGCCGTCGAGCGCATCGAAGTGCTGCGCGGACCGGCCTCCGTCATCTACGGCGACGGCGCCATCGGCGCCGTGATCAACGTCGTGCCCAAGAAGCCGACGCGTGGCGCCATCCAGTCCGAGTTGCAAGCCGCATTGGGCACCGAGAGCAGCCGCCGCTTCGCCATCGGCAGCGGCGGCGCCATCGACGACAAATGGTCGTACCGCTTCGACGCCAGCACCGACCGCTCCGACGGATGGGTGGAGCGGGGCGAGTACAGCAACCGCGCCTTCTCGGGAGCGGTGCGCCTCGACATCTCCCCGCGCCTGAATGTGCAGCTCGACGTCGCAAAGGGCAGGCAAAAGCCGATGAAGTACCTCGGCACGCCACTGATCGGCGGCAAGCCCGATCCGGCATTGGAGGAAAAGAACTACAACGTCGCCGACAGTGTGATGAAGTACGACGACCGCTGGATCGACGTTCTGGTGAATTGGAGTCCGAACGACAAGGTCGGCGTGCGCAGCCGCTTCTACGACATCGACAGCGACCGCCACTGGCGTGATGTCGAGGCCTACCGATACAACCCGGCGACGCGCCTGATCGACCGTTCCGACGCGACCGAGATCTACCACCGGCAATCGCAAACGGGCAACACCACCGACGCGGCGTTCAAAGGCGGCCTGCTCGGCATGGCCAACCAGTTCTCCGTCGGCTTCGACGTCAACTCCAGCGACTTCAGGCATACAAACAACACCTATGTCGGCAGCGCGCCGTCGGTCGATCCTTACAACCCAGTGCCCGGTTCGTTCACCAGCCCGGTGCCGACGATCCCGCGCTACGACAGCGACGCGAAGCAGTACGCGCTGTTCGCCGAGGACCGTTTGGCACTGGACGACCGCTGGTCGCTGCTGGCGGGCGTGCGCTACGACCATGCGACCTTGCGTCGCACCGATCTGGTCGCCAACAGGCTGGCCTACGACAAGACCTCGACCAATGTCGGATGGCGCCTGGGCACGGTGTTCCAGGTGACGCCGTCGCTGGCGGTGTACGGCCAGTACGCCAAGGCGGCCGACCCGATCAGTTCCCTGTTCTTCCTGTCGGCGGCCAACAGCCAGTTCAAGAACGCAACCGGCCGGCAAGTCGAGGTCGGCGTGAAGCAGGCGTTCGCGCAGGGCGGCGGAGAGTGGACGCTGGCGGTCTACGACATCACCAAAAACAATCTGCTCACCCGCGACCCGGCCAACCCGGCCCGCAGCCTGCAGGTTGGCGAGCGCAGCTCCCGCGGCATCGAGGCGACGGTAATGGCGGTGCTGGCGCCGGGATGGAGCGCGGAGGCCAACGCGTCGCTGCTGCGCGCGCGATTTGAAGACTTCAGTGAAGCATCGGGCGGAAGACTGGTCTCGCGCGCGGGCAATGTGCCGCCGGATGTGCCGCAACGCCTGGCTAATGTCTGGCTCAACTGGGAGTTCATGCGGGCATGGACCGCCAGCGCCGGACTGCGCTATGTCGGCGAGCGCAACGCCGACAATGCCAACACGCTCAAGCTGCCCTCGTATGCCGTCACCGACGCGTCGTTGCGCTGGCAATTATCGGCCGACACGAATTTGACGCTGCGGGTCGCCAATGTCTTTGACAAGCGCTATTTCACGACCGCGTATTACACGCCGACCCAGTGGTTCTACGGCCAGGACCGGCGCGCCGACGTCATCGTCAACCACCGCTTCTGACCGGGGGCGCGATGCGACGCTATATTTACCTGCTACATCGTTGGAGCGGCATGATCATGTGCGTGTTGATGGCGCTGTGGTTCGTCAGCGGCGTGGTGATGCTGTTCGTCGGCTATCCCAAGCTGACGCCCTGGGAACGCCTGGCCGCGCTGCCGTCCTTGCCACAAGCGGGGTGTTGCATCGAGCCGGGGCGGGCGCTGGCGAAAAGCGCCGCGCCGGCCGCCGTCCAGCGGCTGACGCTTACCTCCATCGCCGGCAGGCCCCACTACCTGTTGCTCGAAGGGGACGGGCGATACACGCCGGTGGACGCCGTCAGCGGGACCGCGCCCGGCCCGGCGGATGCGCGCGCCGCGATCGCCGCCGCGCGCAGCTTCAGGCCCGGCGCCGGCGCCCGCTACGTGGGCTTGATCGACGAAGACCGCTGGACCCACTCGCGCGGGTTGAATCCGCACCGGCCGCTGCATATCGTTGACCTCGGCGACGAGGCGTCGACGCGGGTCTATGTGTCTTCCGCGACCGGCCAGGTCGTGCTCGACGCGCCGCGCGCCGAACGCTACTGGAACTTTGCCGGCGCCTGGTTGCACTGGATGTACATGATCCGTCAACAGCCCACCGATCCTGTGTGGACCTGGACCCTGATCGGTTTGTCCGCCGTGGGCGTGCTGTCGGCGGCAACCGGCTTGGTGAATGGCGTGTGGCGCTGGCGGTTCAGCGGCCGCTATAAAAGCGGCCGGCGCACGCCTTACCGCGAGTCGTACATGCGCTGGCATCATATCCTTGGACTCGTCTTCGGTCTCGTGCTGTGCACCTGGATGTTCAGCGGATTGATGTCGATGAATCCGTTCAACATCTTCGGCGCAAAGGGCGCGCGGCCCGATGCGATCGCGATGCAAGGTGGAACGCCGGCGAGCTTGCGCCTGCCGCAAACAGTGCCGCAGGTGCTGGAGCGCTTGCGGAGCGAATCCTTCGCGCCGCGCGAGCTGGAGTGGAGCGTATTGAATAACCGTCCGTTCATCCTGGCGCGCGACGGCGGCAACGACACCCGGATCGTGGGCGCGGAGGGGGGCGACATGCGCGTCATGACGTCGTGGCCCCCGGCGCTGCTGGAGGAGGCGGCGCGCCGGCTGCTGCCTTATCAAGTAAGTTCGTTCGACATGCTGACCAGCTACGACGCGCAGTATTTCGCGCGCGAACAGGCGTCGATGTATGGCGCCAGCGAACGCCGCTTGCCGGCCTTGCGCGCGGTCTTCTCCGATCCGGAAAATACCTGGGTATATCTGGATGCGCACACCGGCCAGATCGAGCTGAGCGCCGACAAAACGCAACGCCTCGGACGCTGGCTGTTCAACTTCCTGCACAGCTGGGATATTCCCGTGTTGCTGACGCCGGCCTGGCCGCGCGAAGCGGTCATCATCGCCCTCAGCATCGGCGGCTTGCTGCTGAGTATGACGGCGGCGGTCATCGCCCTGCGCCGCTTGCGTACCATCTGCAAGAACAGCGCATAGGCTTCTGGTTCCCTGGCGGGCGCAAGTAGTGGAGAATGTCGTGTCGCCCACAAACCTGTTTAATCCCGGAACCGCCAATGATGAAGCCAAGCCGCCGCAACCACGCACCCGCCAGATTGTTCGTTCACTGCCTCGCCGGCATCCTGATGGCGAACATCGGACCGGCCGCCGCCGAGCCGCCCCGGATCGAGGTGCGCGGCAGCCAGATCCTCGGCCCCGACCAGCAGGACAGCGGCGAGGCGGACTGGCTGGCGCGCCTGAACAACTGGAAGCGCGACACCGCCGGCCAGCACGCTCCCTGGCTGGCGGCGATGCGCTCCTGGCGCGTCGACCAGCTCGCGAAGAACGGTTACGACGACGCCCAGTACCGGCGCCCGGAACTGCGCTGGACGCAGCGCGACTTCGTGCAAACCCAGGCGATGATGGAGGACCGCTACCTGTACGACCCGGCCACCGGGCGTTACACCGTCGATCGCTTCCTCGACGATCTGAAGCAGCGCTACGGCGGCATCGACAGTGTGTTGCTGTGGCCGGTCTATCCGAACATCGGCATCGACGACCGCAATCAATGGGACATGCTGCGCGACCTGCCCGGCGGCGTGGCCGGTGTCCGGCAAATGATCAAGGATTTCCACGCGCGCGGGGTCAAGGTGTTCTTCCCGACCATGCCCTGGGATACCGGCTCGCGCGACCCGGGCACCAGCATCCACGAGGCGACGGCGGCGCTGATGGCGGAGATCGGCGCGGACGGCATCAACGGCGACACGATGTTCGGCTTGCCGCTGGAATACCGCACCGCCGCCGACGCCACCGGCCATGCCATGGCGCTCGAACCCGAACTGTCGTTCAGCGATGACCGCATGCTCGCGTACAACAATCAAAGCTGGGGTTACTGGCCGGCGTCGACGGTGCCATTGGTCAGCAAATGGAAATGGCTGGAACCGCGCCACCAGGTCCATGTCTGCGACCGCTGGGCAACCGACCGCACCACGTTGCTGCAGGACGCCTTCTTCAACGGCGTCGGCGTCCAGAGTTGGGAAAACGTCTGGGGCTGGTGGAACCGGATCACGCCGCGCGACGGCGAGGCCTTGCGTCGCATCTCGACCATTTACCGCGCCTTCCCCGAGCAATTGGTCAGCAGCGGCTGGCGGCCGCACGTGCCGACCTTGCACCTTGGCGTCTACGCCAGCGAATTTCCGCTCCCCGGCAAGACCTTGTGGACGCTCATCAACCGCACCGATTGGCGGGTCGACCAGCGCGTCCTGCGCGTCCCGCATGCGCAAGGCCAGCGCTACTTCGACTTCTGGGACGGCAAGGAAATAAAGCCGACGGTGGCAAACGGTTACGCCGAGCTGGGCGTCGCGCTGGAGTCGCACGGCTATGGCGCCGTGCTGCGCGTCGATCCGGGCGTCGATGTGGCGGGCCTGCCGGCGACCTTGAAGACGCTGGCGAAGCAGGCCGCGCGGCCGCTGGAATCGTACTCGAATGCCTGGACGCCGCTGCAACAGAAGATGGTGGCCATCGCCGCCACCCCGGCGGCGCGCGCCACGCCGCCCGGCATGGTGAAAGTGCCCGGCGCGCTGTTCGACTTCCAGGTGCGCGGCATCGAGATCGAAGGGGAGAACAAGCCCGGCCTCGATGTGCAATATCCATGGGAGCCGGTGGCGCGCCGGCAGCACGTGCGCAGCGTGCCGATCAAGACCTTCTATATCGACAAGCACCTCGTGACCAACGCGCAGTTCAAGCAGTTCATCGACGCCAGCGGCTACCGGCCGGCGGACGCGCACAACTTCCTGCGGCACTGGGTCGACGGCGCGCCGAAGGCGGACGACGCGCAGCACCCGGTGGTGTGGGTATCGCTCGAAGACGTGCGCGCCTACCTGCGCTGGGCCGGCAAGCGCCTGCCCAACGAATGGGAATGGCAGTACGCCGCGCAGGGCGGGGACGGCCGCCTCTACCCATGGGGAAACGAGTGGAACGCGGCGATGGTGCCGGCGCCGGAGAAGGGGCGGGAGTTGACCGCGCCGGAAGCGGTCGGCCGGCGCCCGCAGGCGGCCAGCCCGTTCGGCGTGGAGGACCTGGTGGGCAATGTCTGGCAATGGACCAACGAGTTCGCCGACGAGCACACCCGCGCGGCGGTGCTGCGCGGCGGCAGCTATTACCAGCCGCAAAACTCCTATTGGTACTTCCCGCAGGCGTACAAGCTCAACGAGCATGGCAAGTACCTGTTGATGGCGCCGTCGAAAGACCGTTCGGGCGCGCTGGGATTCCGTGGCGTCAAGGACGCGGCGACGCCGTAACCGGCGTCGGCGCGCCACCGACGCTGTAGTTTCTATATTTTAACAATGTAAAAAAGCTATCTATTTTCTGTTTGCAGTTAAATAATTCTAACGCTGAGTTAAGGCTTACTTCGACTAAAGTAGTGACTGGCTGTGGATTTAGCCGCAGGGTAGATAATAATGACAAAAATGCTGCTTTGTGTCGCCGCCGGTTCGCAATTGCATGGCGAAATCGGTGGCGCTCTATCTGGTTGGGACGTGCATATGGCGACAGGCCTGCGGGACGCGGGCCGGCAGTTACACCTGCGCGGGTTCAAGGTGGGCTTGCTGCTGTTCGATGCGGTCGACGGCGACGTACGGCGTTTCGACGCCTTTTTGCGCCAGCATTGCGCGATGCGCTGGATCGCCGTTTGCCCCCGCGAGGCGCTCGAGCGCGGCAATTGCCGCCAGCTGCTGCACGATCATTGTTTCGATTTCCATACCTGGCCGCTGGACGAGACCCGCTTGCGCCACACGCTGGGCCATGCCTATGGCGTGGCGTCGCTGGGCGCGCCGGCGGCGGTGCGCCGCCTCGGCGGCGACTGCATGTCGCTCACCGGCGACGCGCCGTGCATCAACCGGCTGCGCCAGAACATCCGCCGCGTGGCAGGGGTCGGCGCGCCGGTGCTGATCTGGGGCGAGAGCGGCACCGGCAAGGAGCTGGTGGCGCACGCGGTGCATCGCCATTCGGCGCGCGCCGGCGCGCCCTTCGTGCCGATCAATTGCGCCGGCTTGTCGCCGACGCTGGTGCAGTCCGAACTCTTCGGTTACGAGCGCGGCGCCTTCACCGGGGCCGCGCGCGAAAAATGCGGCCTGATCGAATCGGCCCAGGGCGGCAGCGTGTTTCTCGACGAAATAGGCGATTTGCCGATGGAAATGCAGGCGATGATGCTGCGCTTCCTGCAGGAGGGCACGCTGTACCGGGTCGGCGGCACGCAGCCGCGCGTGGTCGATGTGCGCATCATCGCCGCCTCGCACGTCAACCTGGAGCAGGCGGTGGCGCGTGGCGCCTTCCGCCAGGATCTGTTTTTCCGCCTTAATGTGCTGATGCTGGAAGTGCCGGCGCTGCGCCAGCGTAAGGAAGACTTGCCGCAGCTGGCCCAGCATTTTTTCGACCGCTACGCCGCCGAGCGCGCGCCGCAGCTGCGCGGCTACAGCCGGGCGGCGGTGGCGGCCATGCAGGCGCACGACTGGCCCGGCAACGTGCGCGAGTTGATCAACCGCGTCCGCCGCGCGCTGGTCATGGCCGAGGGCCGCCTGATCGGCGCGGCCGACCTCGGCCTGCCGGCCGGCGGCACCGCGCCGATGGCGTCCGTCGAGTTCAATGGCGCGCCGGCGTCGCCCGTGGCGTCCGCGCCGGTCCCACGGCGCGGCGGCGCGCGCGTGGGAGTCGAACGCCACGCGATCGAGGCCGCCCTGCGCGGCGGCAAGAGCGTCACCCAGCTGGCCTTCGAGCTGGGCGTGTCGCGCATGACGCTGTACCGCCAGATGGCCAAGCATGGCATCGATGCGCAGGCCGCGCGCTGCCGGGACAAATAAGCGTCCCCCCGGCTTGGCGAACTCAAGCATTGTGACAGTCAAATGTTACAGAAACGTCACAATGTGGCAGGCACGTATTATTAAAACAATATGAAATTGTCGTCCTCGACCGCGCCGGGCGCGGTCCTCCCTGTTAAATCAAGCAGTTGCAAGCGGGCGCCAGGCATGGCACCGAGTTTGCAATAGCTTGACTGCCGGACACAAATCTCCGGGAACCGCTTCCGAAAAACTTAACAGGCGAGGTAGATAAAATGAACAAAAAGATGTTAGCCACGACCATTGCGCTACTGGTCAGCAGTCAGGCTTTTGCCCAGACAGATCCCTCCAATAATCTCACTCAATCCGGCGCGGGCGCGTTCGCCACCGATCAAGCCAAGGCGCTTCAGGACAGCAGCAGCAACCGTAACAATGATTCCAGTTCCAACCGTAACAATAACAACAACAGCGATGGCCTGGCCCGGGCAACGGCGGACGGGGCGGCGGCGGCCAACAACGGCGCCACGGCCACCTCCAACCTGAACAACGCCTTCAACAAATCGGCCGCCACCGCCGTGAGCAAATTGAACGGCACGGTCAGCGGCAACGCCATTTCGCACATCGGCAATGTCGCCAGCAACCGCGGCAACGCCAATGGCGGCACCGCGATGGGTGGGCTGGGCGGCAGCGCCAAGGGCGGCTCCAACCTGGGCGCCAACGGCGGTGACGGCGCCGAGGCCAAAGGCGGCAACGGCGGCGACGGCGCCTGGGCCAAGGGCGGCAGCGGCGGCGAGGGCGCGACCGGCGGCTATGCCAAGAACGGTAGCGCCTCGAGCGGCGACGCGCGCGGCGGCTCGGCCATCGGCGCCGACGGCGGCAACGGCGGCGACGCCAAAGGCGCCTACAGCGGCGACGCCGGCAACGGCGGCCGGGGCGGCAGCGGCGGTGACGGCGGC
>NZ_JBEGHG010000057.1:0-275 GCF_040675865.1 Burkholderia sp. LMU1-1-1.1
ACGGTCCAGACTCCTACGGGAGGCAGCAGTGGGGAATTTTGGACAATGGGCGCAAGCCTGATCCAGCAATGCCGCGTGAGTGAAGAAGGCCTTCGGGTTGTAAAGCTCTTTTGTCAGGGAAGAAACGACATCCTCTAATACAGGGTGTTAATGACGGTACCTGAAGAATAAGCACCGGCTAACTACGTGCCAGCAGCCGCGGTAATACGTAGGGTGCAAGCGTTAATCGGAATTACTGGGCGTAAAGCGTGCGCAGGCGGTTTTGTAAGTCTGTT
>NZ_JBEGHG010000058.1:0-273 GCF_040675865.1 Burkholderia sp. LMU1-1-1.1
CGGTCCAGACTCCTACGGGAGGCAGCAGTGGGGAATTTTGGACAATGGGCGCAAGCCTGATCCAGCAATGCCGCGTGAGTGAAGAAGGCCTTCGGGTTGTAAAGCTCTTTTGTCAGGGAAGAAACGGGTCTTTCTAATACAGAGGCCTAATGACGGTACCTGAAGAATAAGCACCGGCTAACTACGTGCCAGCAGCCGCGGTAATACGTAGGGTGCAAGCGTTAATCGGAATTACTGGGCGTAAAGCGTGCGCAGGCGGTTTTGTAAGTCTGT
>NZ_JBEGHG010000059.1:0-273 GCF_040675865.1 Burkholderia sp. LMU1-1-1.1
CGGTCCAGACTCCTACGGGAGGCAGCAGTGGGGAATTTTGGACAATGGGCGCAAGCCTGATCCAGCAATGCCGCGTGAGTGAAGAAGGCCTTCGGGTTGTAAAGCTCTTTTGTCAGGGAAGAAACGGACTTTTCTAATACAGAGGTCTAATGACGGTACCTGAAGAATAAGCACCGGCTAACTACGTGCCAGCAGCCGCGGTAATACGTAGGGTGCAAGCGTTAATCGGAATTACTGGGCGTAAAGCGTGCGCAGGCGGTTTTGTAAGTCTGT
>NZ_JBEGHG010000060.1:0-272 GCF_040675865.1 Burkholderia sp. LMU1-1-1.1
GGTAGGGCTGGTTGGACTCGAACCAACGACCCCCGCGTTATCAACACGGTGCTCTAACCAGCTGAGCTACAGCCCCAAATGCTGTTCTTTATATTGACAGTCGATAAGTGTGAACGCTTGATGAGTGGTCATTGCTGACCGTGCCACTCTAGAAAGGAGGTGATCCAGCCGCACCTTCCGATACGGCTACCTTGTTACGACTTCACCCCAGTCACGAATCCTACCGTGGTAAGCGCCCTCCTTACGGTTAAGCTACCTACTTCTGGTAAAAC
>NZ_JBEGHG010000061.1:0-266 GCF_040675865.1 Burkholderia sp. LMU1-1-1.1
CAGAAGTAGGTAGCTTAACCGCAAGGAGGGCGCTTACCACGGTAGGATTCGTGACTGGGGTGAAGTCGTAACAAGGTAGCCGTATCGGAAGGTGCGGCTGGATCACCTCCTTTCTAGAGTGGCACGAATCAGCAATGATTCACTCATCAAGCGTTCACACTTATCGACTGTCAATATAAAGAACAGCATTTGGGGCTGTAGCTCAGCTGGTTAGAGCACCGTGTTGATAACGCGGGGGTCGTTGGTTCGAGTCCAACCAGCCCTAC
>NZ_JBEGHG010000062.1:0-265 GCF_040675865.1 Burkholderia sp. LMU1-1-1.1
CCTGGGGAGTACGGTCGCAAGATTAAAACTCAAAGGAATTGACGGGGACCCGCACAAGCGGTGGATGATGTGGATTAATTCGATGCAACGCGAAAAACCTTACCTACCCTTGACATGGATGGAATCCTTGAGAGATTAGGGAGTGCCCGAAAGGGAACCATCACACAGGTGCTGCATGGCTGTCGTCAGCTCGTGTCGTGAGATGTTGGGTTAAGTCCCGCAACGAGCGCAACCCTTGTCATTAGTTGCTACGAAAGGGCACTCT
>NZ_JBEGHG010000063.1:0-264 GCF_040675865.1 Burkholderia sp. LMU1-1-1.1
GTTCCTTCTCCCGAGTTCTCTCAAGCGCCTTAGAATACTCATCTCGCCCACCTGTGTCGGTTTGCGGTACGGTCTCGTATGACTGAAGCTTAGAGGCTTTTCTTGGAACCACTTCCGATTGCTTCGAAACCTAAGTTTCTCGTCCCACTCCCTTGAATTACGCGCCCGGATTTGCCTAAGCGCCTTCTATGAAGCAGCAACCAACTATTCCAACAGTTGGACAACCTTCCGCGATCCGTCCCCCCATCGCATCATACGACGGTG
>NZ_JBEGHG010000064.1:0-264 GCF_040675865.1 Burkholderia sp. LMU1-1-1.1
TTGGGCTTACGGCGTGGGGGCTTTTCACCCCCATTATCGCTACTCATGTCAGCATTCGCACTTCTGATACCTCCAGCATCCTTTACAAGACACCTTCGCAGGCTTACAGAACGCTCTCCTACCATATCTATTGCTAGATATCCGCAGCTTCGGTGACTGGCTTAGCCCCGTTACATCTTCCGCGCAGGACGACTCGATCAGTGAGCTATTACGCTTTCTTTAAATGATGGCTGCTTCTAAGCCAACATCCTGACTGTTTTAGCC
>NZ_JBEGHG010000065.1:0-264 GCF_040675865.1 Burkholderia sp. LMU1-1-1.1
GTTCCTTCTCCCGAGTTCTCTCAAGCGCCTTAGAATACTCATCTCGCCCACCTGTGTCGGTTTGCGGTACGGTCTCGTATGACTGAAGCTTAGAGGCTTTTCTTGGAACCACTTCCGATTGCTTCGAGACCTAAGTCTCTCGTCCCACTCCCTTGAATTACGCGCCCGGATTTGCCTAAGCGCCTTCTATGAAGCAGCAACCAACTATTCCAACAGTTGGACAACCTTCCGCGATCCGTCCCCCCATCGCATCATACGACGGTG
>NZ_JBEGHG010000066.1:0-262 GCF_040675865.1 Burkholderia sp. LMU1-1-1.1
TTGGGCTTACGGCGTGGGGGCTTTTCACCCCCATTATCGCTACTCATGTCAGCATTCGCACTTCTGATACCTCCAGCATCCTTTACAAGACACCTTCGCAGGCTTACAGAACGCTCTCCTACCATATGCTTACGCATATCCGCAGCTTCGGTGACTGGCTTAGCCCCGTTACATCTTCCGCGCAGGACGACTCGATCAGTGAGCTATTACGCTTTCTTTAAATGATGGCTGCTTCTAAGCCAACATCCTGACTGTTTTAGCC